>JABCTV010000023.1 GCA_018238205.1 Candidatus Thorarchaeota archaeon | reverse complement strand
CTTAATCCAAATCTTCGGATAGCAAACGTGCACCGTGCGTTATCCAGACTATTTCGATAAGACCGGTTTTCACCCGATAGATGATTCTATAGTTTTGGTAGATGAGTTCTCGAAGATCTGGTTGATTGTCGGTTCAACCGCTTTTTGGCTTCTCCCTGGCTGACGACTTTTGCTTCATCGAGTTCCTTTAACCCATCATCAACGTTTTGACGGAAATACAACTCAGCCATAATATCAGAAATGATTTCTAGGTAATCAGATATGGGAGTTTCCCATTTGTGAGTATCTTTGTTGAAAAGATCATACGGATGAGTTTTTTCACCTCTTGTAAACTCATGCATGATTTGAAAGACACAAGTTTTGAGATATGGTTTCATCAAATCAAGACCTTGGAGGAACCCGTAGATATCTTCTGCGGGGAGGCCCAATCGAATTCCCCAACGGGTTCGTGATTCCATTATAATTGAACCAAGAAATGGATGAGTATAGAAATTGTTGATAATTCGTGCAACAGGTTCTTCAATTTCTAGGAAGAGATTGAAGGGTATCATCGCGCCCCCAGGACTGAAGTTAGAACTGTATCCATTGATTACTCCGGCATTCTCCAACCTACGAATTTTCTTTGTGACCTGTGTTTCAGATAACGAGAATCGTCTGGCAAGGTCTTTCTGCGGAACCATTGCATCATCAAAAAGACTCCGTAGCAATTCATAATCATTAGTATCAAATTCTAAAATCGATGGGTTCTCCTCACATTTCGTGTTAATCTTTTTTGTTTTGGATTTAAGGTTCTTCTTGATCTTTTTGTGCCACTCTTTCCAATCGTATTGCCAACCAAGTTTTGGATCGAGATATGTGAAATCACCATACTTGTGTTCATAATCAGTAAGGTCAAACAAATAGAAGTCGGATATCAGACCTTCTTTTTGGAAAGCCTCTACCAGTCTTCTTGGTACGCTGGGAGTTGTAAGAGAATAGAGAGAATAAATGACAAACCCATTATATCTCCCATATGTTGAAGCCCAGAAATAGATAGAACGAATTTCTTGAAACATCTTTTCAAGAATCGGTCTGGAACCAGGAGTTGTGTGAACAATCAAAAGAGTTTCGCCCATACCCATTTTTCGTTCATGTGTGAAGGCTCTAACAGGATAGAGTAATTGCGCATCCCGCATCTTTTGAAGGCGATACCTGACTGTTCGTGCGGGAATACCAGTTGCTTGATGTAAATCTTCTGTGGAGGTTTTACCTCCCAATTTATCCAGAGCACCAAGTATGTCAACGTCCTTTTGATCAAGTGGACGAGCACGAGTACCAATCTTAGTCAGACAATCACCTTCTCTTGGTAAATCGATAAATATGCACAATTAAGCTTGACGTTGGAGCAATCTTCGTTACGCTGTTGACAATCCTTATATTAAACATTTGTCGGAACTAATACAATTCGTCCTCAAGCGATCAGTTGGTGATTGTGACTCTCTCGCTCTGTTTGGAATGAATTAGCTGGTGACCTGAATGAGCCTACCTATCAATCTCACAAAAAGTACACTTATCGTGTTAAATAAATTGGCGACTGAAGGTCCGATGTGTCCTGCAGAGATTGCTAAGAAGAGTGGACTCGCAATGAGAACTGTCACTCTTGCTCTCAAAACATTGCAGTCCGGTCTTTTCTGCAGAAAAGTACCGAATCTACATGATATGCGGAAACCCATGTATCATGCTAATCAAGTGAAGGTGAATGAACTCCAGAGAAAATCGGAGATCTGGCGAAGTATAGCCAATATTCATCTACCAAGATAGATTCATGCCTTAGTGGGCAGCTTGGAAAAATTATTACTGTAAGACAAAATTTTGAATTATTGGCAGTCTGAGAAGCATCCATTCAAGACAGCATGCATCACCGCGCCACGAGCAACATCAATATCAGGCAGACCAGTTAGAAGTTCTTGACAAATTCTTATTGCAGGGAGTCCGACAGGTGCAGGAAGATTACATCCGTCATCTTCATTCAAAACATCGATCTTCTTAATGACACTAGTAGGAAGTCCAAAATCAGAAACAACAGTTTGTAAAATCTCCATTGCGGCGTCACAGAGAATACATTTCTCACTACTATACAGGATAATACAGCTACACCTTCCGCACTCGGTCTTCTGTGTTTCGATGGGAAGAAGGGCTGATTCTGTTCTAACCGTCATCTCTTATCAGTAGAAAGATACCAAATTGTGAATATAACCAGTATCGACATTTACTCCTCCAATAGAATACATTAGCTGGGCATCTAGATGAATTCTAGAGGCAGTATGAAACAGAAGCTCCAAATTATTGAATTGCATCTTGGTGTTCGTAGAAGAGTCCACTACCACTCCAAACACCTACTTAACAAATGGCCATATACATCCAGATATTACATCTTGAAATTATTGATTAAATAATTAAAAAGAATGCGAATGAAATTTTTCAAATCATCCACTGTGTGTAAAGATTTAACATGCACTCAGGGCACTCCATGCAAATGGACACCTTCGACACAATCCGTATGTTACCCAAAGTCGAGCTGCATATCCACATCCTTGGTTCGATAAGACCGGAAACACTACTTTCTATTATAGACGCGGATGGAATCAAAGCTCCCTATACGAGTGTGGAGGAAATCGTCAAACGTTTCGAATACACAGATTTTGCAAACTTCATCCGATCATACATGGAGATTGTAGAATACATCACGAATGAAGACCATTTCGAGCGCATCACGTATGAGATGTTAGAAAACTGTGTTAAGAGTAACGTTCGTTATGTCGAAGCAAGCTTTTCCCCTAGGGACCACATTCCAAAAGGGCTCGATTTTGAGAAGATAGCTGATTCAATCAATAGAGGAATTCAAAGAGCAAAGCAAGATTTTGGAGTTGAAACAAACATCAGGGTGGATCTCGTTCGTAGCTCTAGTATTGAACAGGCGATGGAGATTCTCGATATGATTGAGAATAAACCCGATAATATCATTTCAATAGACCTAGGAGGAAACGAAGCTCAAGACCCTCCAGGACCCTTTGCAGAACCTTACATGCGAGCTAATACAATGGGTCTACATCGAGTAGCGCATGCAGGTGAAGCAGCTGGACCTGATTCCATATGGGAGGCAATACGGAGCCTCGATGTGGAGAGGATAGGTCACGGAGTCACTGCACGCCAGGACCCAGAATTAGTCGAGTATTTGAAACGTGAACAAATTGCACTTGAGATGTGCCCAGTAAGCAATCTAAGAACCGGTGTTGTATCGTCAATCAAAGACCATCCAATTAGAGAATACTTTGACAAGGGTCTCCTTGTTACAGTCAGTAGTGATGACCCCTCTCTATTTCATACTGATATGAATAATGAATACATTCAGCTTCACCAACAACTTGCTTTCACAGTTCCTGAACTCTTCCGAATATCCATGAATGGTATTGATGCTGCATTCTTAGATGAAGAAAGGAAGATTCAACTAAGAATCTCTTTTTTGAGCGAATTGAACAGGATTATTAAAGAGAGTAACCTCTAGTGAAGTCTAAATCCTCGGATATTTTTGTTGAGGGCGAGTTTCATGATTTCTTTTTCATGAACAAGATGATGACAAGAACTGCAACAGCTCCCACACCGCCACCAATACCAAGCATTAGCAAGGGGTCGGGACCGCCAGGGACTGAGCTTGTTGTATTAGTTGTTGTTGTAGTCGTTGTTGTTGAGGTGGTTGTGGTCGTAGTAGTTGTAGTAGATGTAGTTGTAGTGGTTGTAGTTGTAGTAGTTGTTGGTAGGTCAAGCACGGTGATGACCAGGGTTGCAGAGCAGTAGTTGTCATATGGGTCGAATGCTCTCACTTCCAGTCTGTATATACCGGGTTCCAAAACTGTCGCATTCCGTACAACTCCGTTCTCATCTATGGTGAAGTGAACTGTATCATTCAGCCACCAGTGGTCGATGCCCGATGAGTCATATGCCCCAAGTCGCTGAACATATGGTTCTCCATATTCTACTGTTTCATCGATGGGAGCAAGAACCCAAACTGGTGCTGTTGTTTCTATCTCTACTGTCACAGCGAATACTGCTGATATGTCGTTGTCGTAGATATCAAAACCAGTGACCATTAACCAATGCACTCCGGGTTCCAGATTAGTAGTACTGGTTATCCGTGCAACGCTGCTGGTTTCAAAGTAAGTAGCTGTCAATCTGAAGTTGATAGTATCATTGAGTTCCCATCCACTAATCCCGGATAGATCGATTATTGATATTTCAATATCCATCTGTTCACCGAACAATAGACTCTGATTTGCAGGAAGAGAGACCCAACTTGGTGCAGTAATATCAGCAATGAAGATTTGGAAACTACCTACTAACTGATTTCCATAGGGATTACTTACTGTTACTTCCAAGCTGTAGACTCCTATAGGCAGGTAGGAATCCAGAGTAACCACTCCGTCCGAGTCAATGTTGAATAGTGTAGAGTTTAGTGACCATAGCATTGGATCAATTGAAGTGATGTTCAAATCATATTGAAATTCCACCATTGTAAAATGATATTCAACATGCTGGTCAACCAAAGGTTCTAACCAGTCTGGGGGTGTTGGATCGTACATTAAGGGTGCCGGGTCGCTCCAGCCAGGGAAGACATACGGAGTGTCTCCGAAGCCATCGGAATTGGTATCATTTCCTGTGTAATCGAACCAATAATTGTTGAGATATGTGGCTGGACCGGGGGCCAACTGCATAACGTTCTCTATGTAATTATCAATGAAGACATTCCAGTAGGCATAGATGCCACAAGGAGCGCCCGTGCTAACAAGCGTATATATGCCGTAGGCATTTTGCCTGAAGACATTCTCCTCAACGTTACAAAAGGCCTCATCGGAGTATATACCATAATAGTTGTCTGCAAATATATTGTTCCGCACAAAGATTTCGTCTGCTTGATCAAGTAACGTAAGACCAGCAGTACAGCTACTCAGGTTCTGGTTCTCTACATTGATCCGCCAGCAAGATATCAAAATAATCTGTCCAGCCCCAGCCGGAATTGTTACGCGTGATTGAAAGACAAGAAACACCAATGGTCGTGAGTTCACTGTGTTGTCTTCGACCTGAATTGATTGAATCGAATCCATAGGGAGGAACAGACCGCATTCTTGGAAAGTATTGTTTGTTACAGTAGCATCTCTCGATCCTTGTAGATATAGTCCAAAATCACTCCGGCTAATTGTATCATTACTCACAATGCAGGTCCATGAATTCAGAAGATGTATTCCGGCGTTGGTATTATCACTGCATGTGTTATTGAGTAGCCTACACTCATTAGATGATGAAAGAAGAATTCCTGTGTCTAGGTTACTTTCGCAGGTATTGTTGAACAACACATTGAGAGGCGAACCACTAAGTTGGATACCAATATCGTTGTCTTTACAGATGTTGTTTTCAATATTGTTCGATTCAGAACTACTCAGATATATGCCAGTAACCAAATTAGACAAGCAGTAGTTATCTGTCACATTGTTTGAATTGGACAAATCAAGGCTGATTCCATTTAGATTGTTGAAGGCACATGTGTTACTGCTTATGGAGCAGTTATGCGATTCCTCAGCATAGATGCCGTATAGCGTGTTGAAACTACAGTTGTTACCAATCAGTAAGCAAAACTCTGAGTAGTAGAGATAGATCCCTTCTTCGGTATTGCCAACGCATTCGTTGTCTGTCAAATTGTTGGAATCTGCTCCCTGCAGGAAGATACCATACATGGTATTTGAATTGCAGGTGTTTTCTGTAATATTATTGAAGAAGCCTGTCAAGCTCAGTCCCTGTCCGTTATCATTACAGGTGTTTTTCACTGCTGTTCCTGAAACAAAGGAAGACAGAGTCAATCCGGTAGACGAGGATTCACTACAGACATTGTTTGATATATTGGAAAAACTGGCACCAGTCACACTCATTCCATTTAGGTTGCTTCTGCAGATATTATTGGTCACATTACCTGAGTCAAAGGTGATGATATCCATTCCCAACATACCGAAACCTGTGCAATTGTTATTCATAACCGAACTAGATTCTGTATTGTGAACTGAGATGCCTGCCATATTCATGCCAGATATACTTGTACATGTGTTATTGCTGATAGAGTGTGAATTACCATACATGACATATATGCTGAAGTGATTCTCAACACAAGTGTTGTTTGCAACCACAATCGATTCTGATTGTTGGTAATATAGCCCATAGGCCATGTTGTCGAGGCAGTAGTTGTCAATCACTGTATTCAAGTCGGATTCCCATGCCTCAATGCCACAGTAATTCTCAGAGATTGTATTATTGATAACGGAAGTGAGATTGGATTGCCAAATCCGCATTCCATAGTAGTTATTAGAAACTAAGCTATCAGCAATTTTCCCATTTGTAGCATTGTTCAGGAATATCCCAGCGAAAGGATTTATGCTAGCACCAAGAATTTGACAGTTCCGAATCTCAAAATGGACACTTGTATTGTTGATACTGATGCAGTATCCACTAGCCCCTCCAAGGTCTATGTCTAATCCTTCAATGATGTACGGGGTTTCCTCAGACCCATCCCCATCCCACCCCTCTGCTAAAGCAGTATCACTGAAGTTACTATCCCCGTCAATTGCAATTGGGCTGTGCGGGGTTCCAGCAATCCTGTTTACATTTTCATTTTTACCTATATCAGAAACTCCCAATCGATCCACAGAGTCCTCTAGATCAGCCGTAGAAGACACACTACACAGGAACAAGAACATTACAAATAGTACAAAATCCCACCGGACGCCAACCTTCCCACGCATGAACACTCTCTCCTTCGCTGCGACGAACGCGGTCAAGGTCTGCTCATGCAAGTCCAGATGAATGAAGTCGGTGTTTCAGTGTTTTCTTCAATCTCCCTCGCAACACTGCATCAACTATAGCTCTCTTTGTTTATAAATTGGAGCAGAATTACATTTTCCGGCAAATTCCTCGTCCATCATTACATTACTATAATCCACTGATTTCTCAGAGCCGTTTGCATTCTATTCATCTATTGATAACTTGGTGTCTCAACATAATGGGGAGAATGCTCTGTTTGTGTGAGCCCCAAACGTTCATGGACCCTTTTTCCGATGAAGCCACCAATAGCGGCCACAACAAAGGACATCAGATAGAGCATTGGGGTTAGTACCAACCAAATAAGGGACATTCCAGCTGCCACTGCCATGGCTTCAACCCATGTACCTTCAAATTGGAAATCAATGAACATACCACGAGTGGACCACAGCATAACGATTAATGGTAACAGGGGGAGAAAACCCTCACCACTCCAGAATTCTACAAAGATAATTGGTGCAAGTAGACAACCAAGGAGTATCCCTAAGAGCCAAGTAAGGAAAGTGGCCTTCAGGGCGTCACCAACAGTTCCAGCGAGGATCCCTATGATTATCGCCATGATGAAAAGCACAGGAAAGGGTCCAGTCAAAAATGTCAACCAGCTAAAAGTCAAATCAGTGACAAAGATGATGACTCCAACTAGTGTTGCGATTAGAAATTCACGTTTTACCATTTTTTTTCACCTTCTAAAGAAAAAGAGAGGGAAGGCCTGACATAGTGTCAAGCAAGCTCTCGTCTAGCTCAGGGTTGTGCTCGCCTCCTCCGAAACACCATAGCAACCACAAGCACAACAACTATCAAACCAGTGAAAATTGCGACTGATAGCAAAAAGTCTGGAAATTCGATAACTCCATGTTCAGTTAGTGTTACAAGAACCGTATCAAAAACTTGGTTAAAGCAATCATCTTGAACCATAATAGTAATGTTGTAGACCGTTTCAAAACCGAGTCTTATGAAGAGATTTACATCTTCATCGAGATCCACAGTAATTGTTGCTACAGTGGTGTGTAATTCATCATAGATGTTTTCAATATAAAGCCCAGGCGTAGTTACCGAAATTTCGTATTCGCGTAGTGATGCATCAGAAACATTCCAGCTAATTGAATGCCCTGTTGTTCCATCCACATAAGTTAGGTCATCGGGACTTGTGATTGTCGGTGCAATAGTATCATCGACGATGACTGTGAAACTTGCAGTAGTACTGCTGCCATAGATGTTATCGACTGATACTTCAAGTGGGTAGTATCTTGGTCCACCAATATCGGTGTTCAATTCAAGGGGTACAATATTGGTTATTACACCATTGCTGTCGACACTGAAATGAGTCGTATCACTGAGCCACCACCCTGTAACTGGAGCGTCACATGTAACATCCAGGTCATAGGATAGGTCCTCGGTATACTCAACTGCTTGGTCAGAGGGTTCTGTAACCCACTCGGGTGCTAATGGAGAGTAAACTAACGGATGACTATCAATGTTAATTGCGGTACCTGGAATATCATGAGGCGTGTCACCAGAACCGTCACTGTTGGCATCGACACCTGTGTAGTTAGACCAGTAGTTGTAATCGAATGTGTTATTGGCACTGTTGTCAAGCGCGTTTTGCGTGTTGTCTTCAATGGAATTCCAAACGACAGTTGAATTGAGTGAAGTATCCACCTGAATACCACAGACAGTGTTAGCGTGGATACTGCTGTTTCCAACAGTATTGAAATCGCCACTACTGAGATAGACACCATATTGATTCAGGCTGAGTTCACAGTAATAGAATTCATTGTAAGTTGAAACAGCTATGCGTATTCCACTTACACCGTTCCCAGTGCATTCCATTTGTTCAATCATGTTATTCGAACAAGTGTTAATGCTAGTTCCATGCTGCGTGTTGTCATTGCAGACATTGTTTGTCAAAGTATTAAGGGATGAGAGGGACATACCAATGCCAACAGTATTCTCTATGCAGATATTGTCGGTGAGTTCGCAATTACTTCCATAAAGGACAATGCCAATACCTGTATCCTTAAGCATATTACCAATGATATCAGTATGACTTGTACTCTCAAGATGGATACCTGAAAGAGTATTGCCACCACAATAGCTTGATTCGATAACACCACCATCAGCATCGCTCAGGTATATTCCAATAGTGTTTAGAGAACAGTTGCTCTGCGCAATTTCGTTATAGGTAGAAGCATCGATGAAGATTCCATTTCCTGTATTCTCATTACATGTATTGTTCAGCAAATCATTGAACCTAGAACTTACGAATATGTATATTCCATGATTATTGAATGTGCAAGTATTATGTTCTAGGTCGTTATAGTCTGCATTATCAAGACCTATTCCAGCAACACTGTTGTGTCTGCAGATATTCCGGATCAGTTCATGTTGTGTGTTTTCCGAATCACTCCAGAGGTAAATGCCTATGTCATTGTATTCACAGGTATTGTTTGAAACCACACTCTCGAAGGTCTGATTCAGGAAAATACCCCATAGATTGTTGCTACAGAGATTATAGTCAATCAGGTTCTCACCAGTGCTGTTCACATAGATTCCGTCAACAATATTGTTGTCGCAGAAGTTATTGTTGATGGTGTTGGTTTCTGATGTACCTGTTATAGTGATGCCGTCCCAATTGTTGAGTGTACAATCATTCTCTGTGACGATGGTGTAGTATGCATCGAGCATACATATACCGTATTCATTGTCATAACAATCATTGTCAATAATCGTATTCTTCTCATAAAAATACAGGGTTGAAGTCCATATGGATTCCAGGAGGATTCCAACTATATTTCCACTGACAATGTTACGCTCTATTGTATTGTCCAATGCATTATCATACAACACGACACCATGGCGACCATTATTCATACATGTGTTGTTGAAGATTGTATATAGGGAACCACCATCAATGAAAATCCCATCGAGAATGTTGTTGTTACAAGTGTTATTCCAAATGGTATTCTCCATCGAGGAATCTTCAAGCCACATCCCATACGTATTATCCGTAAGGGTGTTATGAGCCACAGTTATACTTGAGTCACCTTCGCTAATTTCAATACCATATTCCAAGGATTCAGTAAATGTGTTGTATTCGATTACAGAATCAATACTATTGCGGATCACGATACCTCTCGAGTTATTGCTGAAGGTATTGTCATAGACGTGGCAATTATCTCCGTAGATATTCAATGCATATGGTTGGTCAGTAACACCCTCCCCATTATCTTTAAAGAGATTATGAGCCACGGTATTGTCAGACCCTCCTAGGGCAAATCCCCAATAACCATCGGTGAAATTACAATTTGTTACTGAACTCTGGTCGAAATTGCTTAGAAAAGCAGCCGATTGTTGATTCATAAAGTTGCAGTGATCAATTGTAAGGTGACTTCCACCACCAGTCATATACAGCGCTTCCCCTGCACCAACACCATAGAAATCGCAATTGGTTATTTCGAGGTAATCAATGGAAATGGAATAGGTGGAAATCCCAGAGCCAGAGAGAAAAGTGCAATAATCAAAGGTCAGACCATACAACGGTCCAACTTCCATCCACACTTCTGACTCAAATGTACAGTCATAAAATGTGCAGTCAGATGTATAATTGAGGAAAAGTCCATCGCAAGTTTCACTGATGAGCGTTTCAATTACTTGACCATTTGCGACATTGCTAAGAAATATTCCTTGGCCGCCTCCAGCCTCTTGTAGAGTACAATTGTCGATAATGAAGTAGACATCAGTGTTCCTTATTGATATGCAATCACTACCCGATCCATCGATCACGTAATTCTCGATTCGATATGGCGTCAGAGCCGAACCATCACCTGGCCATCCTCCAGCGGCAAAAGCAGCATTGCCATCGATACTAATTGGATCATGAGGGATGTGACCAAAGGAACCAATGTCATAGGTATATTCTGATGTTCTGACCTCTGGAATATTCGCAGATTGTGACGATCTCAACAAATCATGAGCTACACTCACATTAGGACGTATGCCTTTGAATGTATATTGACTAGAAGTAGATCTGTAGTCATCGGTTAATAATTCAGGTAATCTATCAGACTCGCTTCGAGCCTCATCTATACTTCTGGTGATTACTGAGGTGCTCTGTGAAGAACTAATGTGTGTTATGTCGGTGATGACAATAGTTCTACCAGTTGTCATTCCGGGAGGGATGGAAAGTATTAGAAGTCCAAGGATTATGTAGATGAATAATGGAGTTATTATCCCTCCATGCATTTTGGAAGACCCAAGTATACGCATGGATTCACTTCTCCTAATTTATATTGTCAATACAATGTGCATCTATGTAATTGAAGGTTTCGGTGTTTATCTAATATTTATGAATTGTAGTTAATTAATTTGTTTTTTATGGATTTTCTAAATATCCTTCCGAATATCGCTAGATTCTACGCTTAACCATCACCAGTATTTCTGATATAATACTACAGTCAGAATTACCGCTACAATTCCAACTAATGAAATACCAGAGGTCCTCAATAATAACCAAAACGAACTAATCATATATCAAGAACCATCAAGTTTAGAATTATTCATTAGACACAACAGCAGAATCCCCTATGCTTTATGAGCTCCTTGCGTACACCTTCTGATTTCTCAGAGCTGCCTACATTCGAGTAATTTATTGATAACTTGGTGTTTCAACAGGATGGGGAGAACTCTCAGTTTGTGTGAGTCCTAAACGTTGATGGACCAATTTTCCGATGAAACCACCTATAGCTGCTGAAATAAAGGACAATAGATAAAGCGCTGGGGTTAATATCAACCAAAGAATTAACATTCCAGCTGCTACCGCCATAGCTTCAACCCATGTACCTTGAAATTGGAAATCAATGAACATACCACGAGTTGACCACATCATAACGATTAGTGGTAACAGAGGGAGAAAAATCTCATCACTCCAGAATTCAGCAAAGATAATTGGTGCAAGTAAACATCCAAGTAGTATCCCGATGACCCAAGTTAAGAAAGTGGCCTTCACAGCATCACCAACATTTCCAGCGATAATTCCTATGATTGTCGCCATGATGAAAAGCACAGGAAAGGGTCCAGTTAGAAATGATAACCAGCCGAAGGCTAAATCAGTAAGGAAGATGATGACTCCAACTACAATTGCTAGAATTAATTCTCGTTTAACCACGCATAAACCTCCACATTAGTGCATGCTAAATACATGCAAGCATTAACTGAGTATAATAACTAACTTTCTTATCAATTAATCGAAGAAATTAGATTCTTCCTCAAGAACACGCCATGCAAGGCAGGTACCAACAGTTTCCAGAGGAGTCCATTTCTCAGCAATAACTTTGACAGCCTTTGGCGTTGGCATTTCGTCGAGACTGTAGAGTTTCATTACTCCTTTCCTAACTCCAAGGTCCTTCTCTGAAAGTATATCAAGTCGACCCATCGAAAAGATCAGGTACATTTGAACAGTCCATTCTCCAACACCTTTGATTTGTACAAACAAGTTGACTATATCTTCAGAGGTGAGTTCAGTTAGAGATTCGAGAGTTCGATATTTCCAGAGGAATCCACCCCTACGAAACGCTTCTGCTACATTATGTAGATAGGATGCCTTCTGTCTTGAGAGTCCGACACTCTTCAACTCCTCCTGAGTTTTGGCTAGAACAGAGTTTGGGGTTAATTTACCAACGAGTTTGAGCATTCTATCATGGATTGTCTTGGCAGCTTTTCCAGACAATTGCTGGTACACAATAGACCTAATGAGCATCTCAAAGGGAGGAATGAGCGTTGGCTCAAGTTTCGGGCTTAAACTCTCTACCGCCTTCTGAAGCTCTGGCACCTGTTTCTTGAATTTTCTAAGAATTTTGGCGGTGAAGACGTTTGACATTTGTGTTCTAATATCACATCTGCTAATGACTGTAACTATAAATTTGCTCAAGATATCCTAGTTTGATAACTTTTGGAACCTGGTGTTTTCATGCTTATTCCTCCACGGTAGGTTGAACATTTTTTGGAAAATTGGAACTCAGTAACTTTTCCTCAAGAGTCACTTCTGTTTCATCTCGCCAGTAATTTCCAATTCTTCCACCAATTGCAAAAAATCCAAGCGAGAACAGATACAGACCAGGTGCAATTATGAAATGTATCAGAAGTAATTCAGTAATTGCAAATCCAGTTAGAGCAGAGCTTAATCCACTAACTGCATAAAATGGGGCTATGAAAAACAACATTGTAAGAGCTGCAAAATCAATTCCTCCTGAGATCCACGTGGGTGCTAGTACTATTGCCATTATCAGACCTGCAATGATATTTCCAATAACTAGAGTAAGGCCAAACACTCCAATACCATCATCATTATTTCCGGTCAAAATCCCAATAATGAGTCCCAATACAAAGATCATTGGAATCCATCCTAACAAGAAACTCGACCAACCTATGGCAAAATCTGAAACAAAAATTGAAATGCCAATCACAAATGGTATCTTATATTTTTGAAATATTTCTGGCGTTTCCACGTTTTCTCCTCCACGAGGTTGCCTAACAAAGCAAGCAGCCATTATACATTATAGATTTATTTCGATGACTTATTAACTATTCTATGGTTATAAAATAGTCTAGTCTGCTCAAGATAGCCTAGTTTGATGACCTTTGAAACCTGCCAATAATATCATTTTGAACATCAGGATTCATATCCACGAAGTACGCACTATATCCTGCAACTCTGACGAGTAAATCCCTATATTCATCAGGTTTCTTTTGAGCATCATGAAGGATTTCGGGATCGAGGATGTTGAATTGTATCTGCATTCCTCCGAGCTCTACATAGGACTTGAGTAGATTAACAAGATAGTCAATACCTTCTTCACCAGATACAAAACCTGGGTCTAATGAAAGCGTAAAGGCGATTCCATTTGGATATTGAGCATAATCAATACTAGTAACAGAATTGAGGGCTGCAGACAAACCTTTAGCAGGAGCACCAATTGAAGGGGATGCACCGTTGCTCAGAGGTAAACTCGGTAATCGTCCACTTGGTAACGCACCTGTAAAATACCCAAAAGGCACATGTGAGGTTACAGAGTACATGCCTGAAATGAATGAACCGCCCCTCACATTTTTGTGCTTTTCGACTTCTTCGCTATATATGCGTGCTACGAGTTGCGCGTAGTCATCAGCCATTTTGTCATCATTACCGTATTTTGGAGCCTTGTTTAGAAGCAATTGTCTAATTGGCTCATAATCATCAAATCCATCTTGGATTGCTTCCACCAATTCTTCCATACTCAGTTTCTTTTCTCTGAAAACAAGTTGGTCAATTGCAGTGAGTGAATCCGCGACATCCGCCATTCCAACTCCCTGAACTCCAGTAAAGTTGTACCTAGCAGAGCCTCTGGTAATATCTTGACCCGCCTCAAAGCAGTCCTCTACACAGAGCGAAAGTAATGGAGAAGGCATCAGCTCCATGGTTGTCGCCTCAAAGCAATTTGAACTCTCCGCCATAAGACCAACCAGATATGAAACCTGTTTACGATATGCTTCAATCACATCATCAATTGATTGGAACGTCAGGGGATCACCAGTTTCAACTCCAAGTTCAAGCCCGAGTATAACACTCTCTCCGTTATTCAGAGCAAGTTCAAGACACATTGCCAAATTGAATAATGCAGCATCCGAGGAAGTGAAACTGGTACCAAAAGGAGCTAGCTCAACGCATCCCACTGTTGCATAATTTCGGGATTCCTCAAGAGGAACTGATTGGCGCTCCCACGATTTGACAATCACATCGTCATTGAACATAGCTATATTGTTCACGCCTGAGGCTACAACTGTGGCAATTTCGGTCAAGAGTTTGGAAGGACTTTCTTTGTGAACTCGGATATGTACACTCGGTAAAGGTAATCCTAGATTCTTTGTCGCTTCCAGAATAATATAGGTCATATCGTTTGTCGAATCAATCCCTTCTTTATTGATGCCACCAATGGTCGCAGCTTGGGTCGTCAACAAACCATCAAAATACATCCCGGCGAAGCTATCATAGACTGGAACTAAATCGTTTGTTTTTATCCACAGCATCTCTACAAGCTCTATTGCTTTATCTCTGTCTAATTTTCCAGACTTGATATCAGCTTCGTAGAATGGTTGGAGATATTGGTCTATGCGTCCCATCGAAACTGCTTGACCATCATAGGCTTCAAGGCTCAGGGATAAATGAGTGAACCTGATGAACTGAAGCGCCTCTTGCAAATCTCGTGGTGGTTTTGCAGGGACCTGTTTGCAGATCTCAGCAATTCTTTCAAGTTCTTCCTTTCGCTTAGAGTTGTTTTCCGTTTTGGCCATCTTCGCAGCCTCTTCGGAATAACGGTTTGCAAATTTGATAACTGAGTCAGCAACGATTTGGGCAGCATTGTAAAACTCAACTTTAGCCTGAGAATCCGAATCGGGGTTCTTGTTGTATTCTAGAACTCGTTCCTCAGCATTTGTCTTAATCCTATCAAAACCCATTGAAAGGAGCATCGGATAATTGATACTCAGATGCCCAAAACCTGCTGCCTCGGTAGGCAAGAACACTGAACCTGAGTAAATTGTTTCCATTGTCTTCTCGGGAGTTTTCTGCTCACCTTGTTCAAGTGTCGACTTATCTGCCCAGTAGGACGCAATCTCATCCTGAAGGGTCTTGATTTCTTCGTCTGTAATGACTACTGAGCGGCGTTCACGTGTTTTTATATCTTCAATTTCGGGGATAATTCTGGATCCATGTGATTCAGGATAGACCATGGCCCCTCGTTTCAGGTCAGAAACTGCACCAACAATTATCTCATCTGGAAGTATCCGTAAGGGAATACCATTCAGTATATGTGCAAGAGCCTTGGCCTGGCGTATTATCCTCGGCTCGTCTTCAGTTTGCATAAAGGACTCTGTGTACAGCTGTGTTCGTTCAATGCACAACTGTGTTTCAGACTGTATGAATTGTTCCCTCAGAGTCTGAGTTCTCGATTTTGCCATCATCAACCAACCGAATCACAGAATCATATGCAAGTAATAAACAATTTGTCACCAAGCTCTTTGTACTCAAGGCTTCCTCCTTAGAAACACGATGACAATGATGACTACTGCGGCTCCTCCGATTCCTGCTCCTAAAACAAGTGTCATTACTGGGTCGACACCTTCAGGGGTTGTACTTGTGGTTGCAGTGTCAGTTGTAGTCGTTGTTGTAGTTGTAGTCGTTGTTGTAGTTACGGAATTGTGGGACTCCTCCACGTGTACTGTGAAAGCAGCAGTCTGGACATTACCATAGATATCATCAACTGATACTTCCAGACCGTAATCACCTATCGCGAGACTAGTGGTATTTGTGATAGTACCATATATGTCAATTACAAAGTTCGTTGTATCATTCAATGTCCACGAATCAATACCTGAGAGATCCCATGCATCGACATCATAGTGGAAATTCGTGTCGACCTCCACGTATTGATCATATGGATGTTCATCCCAAGTTGGTGATGTGGAATCGATAAACAAACTCCTTGCTGGTGTGAAGAATCCTAAATCGCCTTCGGAGTCATTGGCTGCCACGCGCCAATACCATTCACCATCAGCCAATGGTGTTGTTGGAGTATAGCTAATCGACCCACTGACACTGTATTCAATGAGGTTTAAGGAATCAAAGTTTGGCACGGTATCAAGCTGTAGTAAATAGCTATCTGACTCGTTCACGGGTTGCCATTCAAATGTGGGTGTGTTATCATTTGTCGAGTCGCCGCTTGTAGGTGAATTAAGACTTGAGGAGAACAGGCGAGTATGGTATGTGATTGACAGGTCAGAGAGCATAGGCGTAACCTTTGTGTCCAATGTATTGAAGACTGCCTTCCACTTCAGTTGTGACCCAGGATGGCTGAATTCAATCTCTTGACCAGGTGTGACTAGATCCCAGTGTAATCCATTATCTGCTGAGAGGTAGTAGTCAATCCAAGTATTTGAAGGAATGGACTGGTTACAGGTGAGTGTTGCACGAACAACGGTGTAGTTGTTGGACTCAAACACAGCAAGTGACTGAGCCATACCAGTTGTTTCAAAATAGCGACTTCGATGCCTGAACACCTCGACGACTCGTAGTCCAGCAGTACCATCGGGATAGAATATGTAGTCACCCTCTATACACAATGTTCTCGCATACCCAGGATTGTCGATATTGTATAGGAAATGTGGATTGGTGGGATCTGTAATATCAAACACGTACACTCCTGTGTTCTGCTCTGTCAAGAATAGATAATCCCCAGAAACAACCACTCCTCCAGCGAATCCTGGAGTGTCGAAACGGTACGTGTATATCGGGTTTGTCAAGTCAGTGATATTTACCACAACAAGTCCTGCCGCGCCATCTGCAAGAAACGCCCAATCACCCTCAATCCATACGTCATGTGCACTATGAGTGTCGCAAACACTAACAGCAGTAGGGTTCGCGGGGTCAGTGACATTCAATATATGAAGATCACCGCTACAGACAAAGGCGTAGTTTCCCTCAACCGATGTACGGAATGCTAAGCCTGGTGTGTCGTATCGCGTGATATTAGTGGGATTAGTGGGATCTGTAATGTTCACGATGTTTATTCCATCATACCGGTCACCAATGTATGCAATGTCACCTTCCACCCAGACATCCCATGCGTCGAGGCTGGTGTAAGTACCAACATGCGTCAAGTTCAAAGGATTGGTGATATTCAATACATGCATTCCTTGTGTTTGGGAAGCCACAAAGGCATAATTACCTTCAACACATACTCCATAGGCATTTCCGGGAGTGTTGTAGGTTTCCACAAGGACTGGGTGCCATGGGTCACTGATGTCTACTACGTGAAGTCCTGCTCCATCCGCCGTAACAAACGCATAGTTACCTGAAATATCAACGTCCCAAGTGTAGTCAGGAAGGCCAACACCGGTAGTACTCATGGGCAAAGCTGAATCACGAATCTTTAGGATATGCATACCCGCTGCCGTGTCAGTAATATAGAGGTATTCGCCAGATAAATGGACATCAGATACAGAGTGCTGGGAATCCATACGACCAGCAAAGATTGGATTGATAGGGTCTGTAATGTCAACAACAATTAAACCGCTTCCATCATTGGCGATGTAGGCATAGTTGCCTTCGATCCATATGTCGTAGGAGTTCCATGGAGTAGGATATATACCTGCCAAAGTAGGATTGTTAGGATCCGTCACATTGAAAATCTGTAGATCCGTTGAGAGATCGTTCACAAAAGCATAGTTACCAGCAACACAGACACCTGTTGCCTGATTTGTGTCAATTGCACCAGCCAAGGTCGGATTCTTTAGGTCAGTGATATTGACTATCTTCAGTCCATGCAGGCTATCAGCAATGTATACCAAGTTACCCTCAACCCATAAATCGCCAGTATTGTAAGTATCAAATGTAGCGACTGAAGATGGGTTCGTTGGATCAGTGATGTTCAAAATTTCTAACCCTGCTCCGGAATTGGCTATAAAGGCATAGTTACCCTCAATCCACACATCCATGGCTCCACCAAGTGGATATGAACCACCCAGTTTTGGTGTAGTGGGATCTGTGATATTAATCACTTGCAGGCCTCCACCACGATCAGCCACAAAGGCATAATTACCCTCAATCCATACACCATAGGCGTTGCCTGGAGTGTTATAACCTCCAACACGCAAGGGGATAGCTGGGTTAGAGATGTCTACAATAATTAGTCCTGTACGGTAGTCGCATATGTAAGCGTAGTCGCCCTCCACCCGTACAGACTGAGCATAGTCAGGGGTATTGTATGTGTTGACCCATGTGAAGGGTTTGTGTCCCAAATGAACAGTACCCGTACCCGATGCCCAGGTTTCAGTATTTGATGCCATAGGGTCTCGATAGGTCACTGTCGAGAAGTCTTCTGAGTAGATTCCCGAAGCTGCTTCAACCAATGGGGCTTGCGCCAATAATAGTAAAAAGAACGACCAGATCAAAAAAAATGATGTGAAGACTCTAGGTCTTCGGTTGATATTACGTTTAATCATAGTAATCACTCCTTATATCCCTTGAAGTTTCACTGTACATACTTGTTTCGCTGATGCATCCCTGATAATACATAGATGAAATTGATGAAGTCTTGGTAAACTAATCCTGTAAGAATCGTGGAACTCTTATTTAAATCCTTCATCTGATTTATGATTCTTACCATAATGTAGTTGATTATAATAGCATCTGATTGATTGTAACTACTAGATGAAGAAACCTACTCTTCAGGAATAACGAGTCCAATGACAATGTATCCAAGAATTCCGATAATTGTAAGGCCAAATAAAAACATTACAATTCGAACAACTGCGGAATCAATGTTATAATACTCTGCAAGCCCTCCACAAACACCTAAAATCATACGATCGTTTCGTGAACGATGTAGTCCCTTTGATCCGCCCGAGTAATCAGGAGTTGGTATCTCCGCCATACTACCACCACCACCATCCTATACTAATTACTGTACGATTTTAAGCATTTGCAAGAAGGTTAGAGGGGGTATCTATGTCTATCAAAGGACTCTTTTTTATTCACAGAGCTGAATCAACCGTTTCATGGTTTTGTCCTTCAATGTCCTACAAACACTGATGCAACAAACTCAACAAGGTTGGATGATGGTGTTTCAATAGGCACGTCACAACTAGTGCTAAGAATGAATTTTCCACCAGAACCTCCTTCTTCTAAACATAACCTTGATGCCTTAGTAACATCTTTTGCTGCACTGCCAATCATTAAGGCCGTATCCACATTCCCCATTAGTGTTGCTTTTCCGTCTATAACTGTTCGTGCTTCCAACAACGACACCTCAGAGTCTATACTCAATACTTCTGCATTTGTGTCGCTCATCATCTTCAAGATAGGTGAGGTATTACCACAAATATGCAATGTTGCAATCACACCAGCTGATTGAACTCTAGAAATCAATGATTTCACATTGGAAAACGAAAATCTCTCAAAGAAACGAGGGGATATCAAACTGCTACTCGCACTGGGTTCTAGTATCACTATGTTATCAGCCCCAGCATCAATAAGTTTCTCAATGTAAGGTTCAATCACCTTCGCACAATGTTTGACTATTGCTTCAGCTAATTCTGGCTCCTCAGAAGTAATTTCCATTAATTTTTCGATTCCTAAGAGATGGCCAGCAAGGGTAAAGGGTCCAATGACATGACTACTAAGAAGGAATTTGTCTGCTAGAGCATCAGACATTATTTGAGTCGCTTTGATAAAAACAGAAAGCCGAGACCCACTTACCGGTAGTTCTTGAATATCCTCAAATCGGTCTGTTTCATTCAGAGGATGAGTGTGTACATATGGAAATGCTCCCTTTGGAAAGGTTACTTGAGCTCCCAACGCCTCCGCTTCTACAGTCAAATCCATAGCAGTAAAAACACCATCATATCCGTACTTGGAACGAGCAGCTAGCTGGGAATTAGCCTGTTTCACTCCGTCATTAAGCAGATCTATAATTGGAATATTACTTACGTTTGTTGAATATAACCCAACAATTGGAATTACGGGTACTCTCTCAGACGCTCTTGATTCAATGGCATCTAGTACGATTTGGAGGGATGTTCGAGTCATGGTCTATAACCAAATTACGGGAACTCATCTGAGGCTAATAAAGAAGTAGTGTAATCAATGGTGACTAGACTACATGCATCTTTCAAGCTAATTACCGCATTGGAAGGAAAGTCCAAACAACATAAAGGGAGGATATTGCCCACAAAACAGTCGTCGATGTGAATATCAATGAGCAGTATAGATTCTATTACTAATCTAAGAGATACAATCATTAAAGGAAATAGAAAGGAAGCTCCCAATCTTGCAAGACAACTGTTGGATGATGGCATGGATGCCTACAGTATTGTTACAGATGGTTGTTCAAAAGCAATGACCCGTGTAGGAGAGCTGTATCAAGAGGGAGAATATTTTGTACCCGAGATTCTGATGTCAGCTAAAGCATTTGAGGCAGTAATGGAAATTCTCAAGCCCCATCTGCAGACAGGTGAAAAAAGAACAACTGGGACTATTATAATTGGCGTCTGTGAAGGTGACATTCATAGCATAGGAAAAAACATAGTAAGTACGATGCTTCAAGCCGCAGGTTTCAAGATAATAGATCTCGGTAAGGATGTTCCTGTCAATGCATTTATTGAAGCCGCGAAGGAAAATGATGCGGATATAATAGCTATCTCTGCCCTAATGACCAATTCAATGCTCGGAATGAAAGATGTGATAAATGCGGCTAAATCCAATGGGATTAACGCCAAGATTATAGTTGGGGGAGGGCCTGTTTCTGCGGAATATGCTAAACAGATAGGTGCAGATGGTTTTGGTGATGATGCCAAGGAAGCAGTTGATGTTGCTCTGAAGTTGATGGAGGTCTAAAAAATGCAGTCATCAAAGGAACTCATCTTGGCAGCTTTAGAAGGAAATACTCCTGAGAGAGTGCCCGTTTCGGTTGTTTCTTCCGCGTGGGTTTTCAATCATTATGGAATGGAACTATCTACCGTATATGATGACGCGGAGATGATGACTCGTGCTTGGAAAGCCTTCGACAAGGACTTTGCAGCAGATGCGGTTATACCAGGTCTCACTTCCACAGCAATTCCCTCATATTTTGGTACGACATGGAAATACCCTCCCAGGGGATTCCCGCTTCTTCAAGAACCTGCAGTAACAAATCCTTCAGATCTTGATAACCTTGAGGATCTTGACCCGACAAAAGATAGAACCATTCAGGCGTCAATAGAGCATACAAAACAACTTGTGGATGAATTCTCAGAAACTCGCTGCATATGGTTCATGTGCACAGGACCACTTTCAAATGCCTCAAGGATTGTCGATACAGAGTTCCTCATGGAATGCTTGATTGAAGACCCAGATTTTGTCGACCAACTATTTGCATTTAGTATGCAGTCTTTCAAGAATGCTATTGAACCGATTCTGGATCTAGGTGTTGATATTATAGATTTTTCATCCTCACCGGGCTCGCCAGATCTTATTTCACCACGTATGTATAGACGGTTCTTTTGGAAGCTTGACAAGGAGTTAGTGGATTGGATTCACAAGAAGAATGCAAAAGCAGTATTTCATATCTGTGGCAACACGATACCAATCATTGATGATATGGTCAAAACTGGAACGGATGGTCTAAGTGTTGATTCAATTGTAAATCTCGCAGAGGTTCGAAGCCTGATAGGAAAGACAGCTCTTATTGGTAATATCGACCCTGCTGGAATCATTATGAATGGGACACCCAAAGATGTTGAAGATGCTAGCAAAGCAGCAATGAAAGACGGTGGTTTGGATGGTGCCTTTGTGTTAGCTCCCGGATGTGATGTGCCCCCTACGTCACCCCATGAGAACATTAAGGCCATGATTGATTCAGCTAAACGCTTTGGCACATATCCACTCAAATAGGGAAACCGTCGATTAGGTCACATTCATTCGAGCTTGCGGAGTGCAACAATCATACTGTCAACTGCTGCATTGATGTTATCATAAGTCTGAGCAAATGATAGTCGCAAGTAGCCTTCACCACCCAATCCAAAGAATGAACCAGAAGCTGTAAGTACCTTTCCAGCAGTAATCAAGTACAGCATAGAAACAAGAGACCCTGATTGTTCTAAATCGCTCATGGTGAAGAGGTCAGGGGGTAGTGAACTTAGGAAAGGTTTAGCTTCATTCTTCAGATATGAAATCATAGCATTCAACCGATGTTTAACTAGCTCTTTGACGTTTGCTAATAGGAAAAAGCTCCCTTGTGGTTCTCTCGCACTAATGAAAGGAACCTCTCTATTTATTCGGTCCACAAGAAGTCGTCTTCGTCGGTCATACTCGGAAACCATTTCATCAATTGCAGTTTGAGGTCCTTCTAAGGCGGTAATTGCAGCTGCTTGAGAAACCACTGGTGCACATATCGAGCTATATTTGTGAGTTTTATGAAAAGCCGTGATCAGTTCCTCAGAAGCTATAAGCCAACCTAATCGGAATCCAGTCATGGCATAACTCTTTGATAGACCATTGATTGTCAATGTACGATCTTGCATCCCATCAATAGATGCAGGGCTGTAATTCTTCACACCATCATACACTATCTTCTCATAAAGCTCGTCTGATAATACAAGTAAGTCATGGTCAATAGCTAAATCAGCCACAGCCTTTAGGCACGCTTTATCCAACACACCTCCAGTTGGATTGTTCGGTGAACAAACAAGAATCATTTTGGTCTTGGGTGTGATGGCATTTGCTAACATATCAGGATCAGGCGAAAACCTATTTTCCTCTTTGGTCACAACGGGTACGGGAATACCTTCGGCAATTCTTACCATCGAATCATAGGCGAAATATGCTGGCGTTGGTATAATTACTTCATCACCCCGGTCCACAGTAACTTGAATAGCACCGTAAATGGCAGGACTTGTTCCAGATGTTACAACTACTTCTGTTTCTGGGTTTGGTAGGAATCCATTATCTCGCGCAGTTTTCTCTGCGATTGTTTCTCTCAAAGAGAGCAATCCTTCATCAGCTGTGTAATGAGTGTCGCCAACCTTTAATGATTCAATAGCCGAATCAAGAATGTACTTTGGTGTCCTAAAACTCGGCTCTCCAAGACCCAGACTTAGTAAGTCAGGCGTTTCGCCAATATGAAGCAATAACGATATTCCACTTGCTGGAAGTGTTTCAATACTCCTTCTTATTCGTACCAATATTATTCACAACATTATTTCATAGTCCAAGTATCTTTGCAACAAACTCTGGAAAATCGAGCATCTCAAGATCACTCGATGCTTGTTTTACCCCTTCTCGAAGATTGAATGTACAAAACGGACAGGCAGTAGTCAGTACAGAAGTTCCAGTTTCTTCTGCTTCTTTGATACGTATTTTAGCAGCACCTCGAGCTAGTTCACGATTCGTTGAACGCACACCTCCGCCCGCGCCACAACATGAAGCTGTGGCCTTATTATGGAACATTTCGACTAGTTTCACTCCAGGAATTGCCTCCAACGCTTCACGAGGCTCATCATAGATTCCCATATGCCGACCAACATGACAAGGATCATGATAAGTCACTGAAATTTCTTCGCCGCTAGGAAACTTGATCTTGCCTGCTTCTATCAGCTCTTTGAGGAGCATTGGAAAGTGAACTATCTCAAAAGGTAGTTCCTCACCCAATAATTTTGGATAATCAACTGAGAGAGTTCTGAAACATCCAGCACATGCAGTAACAACGCGTGTTGCTCCAAGATCTTTCAGAGCATCCACATTATGTCGCGCCATAATTATTCCATCATCAATGAAACCAGTTCGTAATGTGACGCTGCCACAGCACCATTCTTCCTCACCGAGCATCTTGAAGTCCACATCAGCATGTTTCAAGATGTTAATTGTAGCCTCTGCGATACTGGGAAGTCTATATGTTGCCATGCAACCAGCAAAATATACTAGCATTTTCATGTCCTCGCAAGTTCTTTTAGGCGTTCTCGGGCATCTGAGCCTTCTCCAAAGGGATTATGAGTTTCACGTAGGTTCTTGGCAATATCCTTTGAGATTGCATTCCCGTGACCTCGCTCGACTAACTCGGCACGAGCAGCTTCTACAACTGCTGCAATGTCCAATCCAGAAAGACATGTGGCTGTGCAATTCTTACACGTTGTGCATTCATACATCCTTTCAGCAATTTCATCCCAATCAAGCCATCCCTGAAGAAGTGAATAGAGGATGGTCATCTTGCCCTTTGCACTGTTGGACTCAAGATTCGTCTGTTTGTATATAGGACAGTTCGATTGACAAAGACCACAGCTAACACATTCCATAATCACATGTCTATATTCTTCAATCGGCATAATTTTCACTCCTGAACATCCTTATCTGCCACATATGCAGAAAATACAAACTCGATATCTTCATCACGTTCATCTGTATCTAAGCCCATCTTGCCAGGGTTTAGAATACCCTTAGGATCAAATATCTGCTTAATTCGTCGATCAAGATTCAGCTTTGTATCACCAACTGCTTCTCGGACAAAAATATTCTTCACATAACCAAATCCGTGCTCTGCGGAGATGATTCCCCCAATGGAAATCACATAATCAAGAATCTCTTTCTCGGCCAACTTCATGGCATTCCAGTGCTCACTGTTATTAGGATCCATTAGAACAGCAGGGTGAATAATACCAATTCCTGTATGACAGAAAACAGCAGCTAAAATACCATGTGACCTAATTATCTGACCAATGTTTCTCATTGCTTCAGCCATTTTGGTTAGAGGAACGCAAGGGTCAGCAGCAGCAAAACCGAATTCCCGATATCCGGGGTGCACATTTACAATAGCAACATCAATCTCCATACGTGGTGCCCAGAGAATCTTATTCATTTTTTCATCACGCGCGATGATTACATTTTCGCCGCCATGATCTTCCAGAATCTTCTTCATGATGCTGAGCTTCTGTTGCAGATTCTCTTCGTTGAATCCTTCAAGATCGCCTACGAAATTACCTTCGCATTTGGGAAATCCCAGATTCATTACGTCACTAATTGTATTGACTGTGTAACCGTCTGTGGCTTCTAGTGTGCCCGCGTCCACACCAGACATTGTGATTGCATGAGATGCTGCCATTAAATCGTCCAGATTCTGGAAGAACCCACCGATAGTTGCGGAAACTGGCATCTTTGGCACAATTCTAAGGATTGCCTTGGTGATGATACCTAATGTTCCTTGTGAGCCCGCAAAGAGAGCAGAAAGGTTGTATCCCATATTGTATCGTGGAGCTCTCGTTCCAAGCTCAAGAATTGTACCATCTAAGAGAACTACCTCCATCCCTTGAATCCAGGACCCTACTCTACCATGCCTATATGCATGATGACCGTTTGAATCAGAAGCGAGAATCCCTCCTAATGTTGCAGCATCATGGCTGCCAACATCATGTGGAAAAGATAATCCGTGTCGTTCAAGCTCATGTTGAAAGGTTTCATACCTAACGCCTGGTTGAACAATGGCAACGAGATCGTCCTTACTTATCTCGAGTATCTTGTTCATACGACTAAGATCTAGTATTATACCCCCTCTCACAGGTAATGAAGAACCTTGAAAGGAAGCTCCTCCACCTCTAGGAGTGATAGGAATGTCATTGCTTGAGGCAACACCAAGGATTTTGACTACCTGATTTGTGTCCTCCACAAAAATGACCATCTCAGGGACTGCCAAGTAAGGTGTCAAGTCTCTAGAGTAGGCCA
Source organism: Candidatus Thorarchaeota archaeon (assembly GCA_018238205.1). Lineage (GTDB taxonomy): Archaea > Asgardarchaeota > Thorarchaeia > Thorarchaeales > Thorarchaeaceae > SMTZ1-45. The sequence continues at coordinate 909 of JABCTV010000023.1, read as the reverse complement.
TGCGATCGACCTTGCTCGTGATGACGTTTTTCTCACCAACAATTGATTTCATCTGTTCTACTATTTTTAACAAGGCTGGAGTGCTCCTCTATGCTTTTTGGCGCTTCTTCTTCTTCATATTCATTCTACGACGTACTAGTTTGTAGATAATGAATAATATCAAGAGGATTGCTGTAATTCCACCGTATCCCAATAGAAGATTCTGATCAAAGAATCCTCCAATCATGTCCAAACCAGGAATTGATAGGATAAACTGATTCAACTGCTGAATGACAAAAAAGACACCAGTTGAAACTAAGAAATTACCAACGACTGCAGTAGATGTAGTGACAAACAGAGTTAGGTATACCCATGTGATGCTAGTCGGATCAAAATAAAGGAGATACATCTCAACTGCAAATAGAGATACTATGAGGAAAATAGCAATATAATCGCGAGCTTTGAACGAGTTGTCATCAATTTCAGTTCGATCTTTCTTTGCCCCAAAAGCGCGTGCGTTGATTGCTACTTCCAAGTCCATTGCTCTTCTGAACATCAAGAGAAGAAGTGGTGTAATGATAGGTACATAAGCACGTCTCAGTTTCTGGAACATGTTTGCTGCATCAATATCGAACCCGCGCGTTTTCTGAGCCTCAATTATGTTGTCCATGCTCTCTTGAACAAGTGGCACGAACCTCATTGCAGTTATGAACATGAAGATGATTTTCTGTGGAACCCTCATTTTTGCAAGAGACCCACTAATCCGATTCATCGGCGAGGTCATCGTAAATATGGGGACCACCATCACGACAGAAATTACTCTGAGCATAATAAGAAAACCGTACATCAAACCGCCAACTGTTATTTCACCGTAGTTATTACCAACTACAGGAAGATCGAATAATTTGATGAAAACAGTTGGATCGCCAA
>JABCTV010000136.1 GCA_018238205.1 Candidatus Thorarchaeota archaeon | reverse complement strand
TTTCATTGTATGAAGTGAATACAAAGGAACTCTTAGCTTTACCATGCCGAGCGCAAAAGGCACCGGAGGTTTTTCCTTTACGATTTGCAGAATCAATCCGTTCATTGACGAACATATTTTCTACCACAGTACCAAATTCGGGATCGAAGGATGCAAATGAATCAACTACAATTTTACGCGCTTCTTCCCAACTGAAACGCCAAACGGGATTCTCAGTTATCGGTGCAATAACATCATTTCCTTCTAATGAATCAACTCCCATTATCTTTCCTTTTAATTTCAAGAACTCTCTAAATTTGTCTGAGGTGTTTTCGATAACTGAAAGGAGGGTATCGATTGCCTTTTCATCCACATCTTGATCGAGCAAGCTCTGAGTCATTGGGGAGGGGTGTCCGCGTAATTTTGCCATTGCCATGTGATCTGCACAAATAGATCTGAGTGCAGTTGCATGGAGTAGTTTATCGTCAGAGTAACTCTTGTAGAGGGTTTCTGTTGCCATACGTCGAATATTACGATTGGGGTTCATCCTCAAAGAGCTCAGCTCATTGTAGGTTAGAGTTTTCTTTTCACCTTCAATCTCAACCTCAAAGGTCTTCTCAGATACCCACGATTCTTGAAGTTGTGAGAATAATCGGATACCATTCAAATCCTTCTGGATGATTGCCTTCTCTTCTCCTTCGGTGAGATGAAACCGTGAAACATTGTATAATCGTTCAAGATAGTGTTTGAATTCAGATAGTTCTGGATTTTGTATCAGCTCGGGTTTCTCAGATAGTAGCCGTCCAAGATTAAGATCGATGGATTTCAATTCCTGTCCAATAGTGCTCATAGTTTGACTTGACCAAACATTGATTTGACTGGATTCTTTATTTGTCGTATCAGCTCGAAATCGTAACCTACCATAACCGATAGCATCACTGAATTCAACCTGAAAATTCTGAAGTGAACTAAGCATCTCTTTGATGTCAGCTGCGGACATGGATGAAATTTTGTTCCCGTGTTCTTCACTGAAAGCTTTGGCTTTTGTTACCAACGAATCAAGTAATTCTTTGACTTTATCAGCTGGTGCTCCATCAACTAATACTGACAAATTCCAAGATCTCTCTGACTGTGTCATTATAATACCCAGTCTGATTCATGATGTCGTCCCATAAAAGAACTAGGCTTTAGTTGGTATGATTCATAGAGATTGAGTTAAATTGGAAGTGGTTTCGTAACAACTCACAATGTGCGCTACCCGTTATGATCTTCACATCCATTCGTCATATTCAGATGGATATGCTGAAATCAGTGAAATTGCTCAACGAGCGAACACTTTGCACCTTGAAGTAATAGGAATCGCAGACCACTTCTGGCCATCAGTAGGTTCTCAAAGAGGTGGGAAGAATATCATTGAGAATCGCCGCACCGATATTGAAACTGCTAGATCTGACTATCCAAAAATTGTAATCCTTGATGGAGCCGAGGTGGATATTCAATCAAATGGAAGTCTTGCCCCTGTCGCAGGTGGTCTTGACCAGTTCGATATTATAATTGGCTCCTTTCATTGGGTATCTGACTCGACAACTTGGGCATCTGCACTCAGCAAGGCTCTTCAGAAACCTAAGTTTCAAATATTGGGACACTGGGATGGATATTTGTCTTCATATCGAGAAGAAGACGGTCGCATAGTCGCTCAAGCAATAGCAGATACTGGAATTGCTATCGAATTAAATGGAAGGTATATGTCTGAACATACTGAATTCCTAGAATTAGCAAAAGACTATGGATGTGTTTTCTCTCTAGGAAGTGATTCTCATTCTTTGGAAACAGTAGGGCAGCTCGACTACCAGAAAAAATTGGCATCAAATTTAGAGCTTGAGTTAGCAGAACCTAGCACATTACTTAGTTTGAAAGGATGAATAACAAGTCGGAATCCTTTTCTCTCACCAATCACAGTGTTTCTCATTGGAGACAATTACTGATGACTGCAAAACTAGATTTTCCCTCTGACGAGTGGATTGAAAAATACAAAGATGCCCTGAATAACAACCCAAGGTACGAAGACGCAGCCAAAACCTGGGAAGGCGATTTTATCTTCCTGATAAATGCGGATGGGGAATCTGTTAAAGAAGATGTTAGATTCTACTTGGATCTATGGCATGGAAAGTGCAGGTCAGCAAAAATGGCTGGACCAGATGATACAGCAGAGTTTACCTATGCTGGACCCTTGAAAAATTGGAAGTTGCTCTTCGAGGGCAAGATAGACCCAATCAAGGGGATTATGGCTCGAAAGTTCAAACTAGACGGCGATATGGGTAAAGTAATGCGTTACACCAAGGCAGCAATGGAGCTTGTTGCAACCACTAGAGAGATTCCGACAAAGTATCCAGATGAATAATAATCATCTGTACTGAGACTTAAATCGTGGTACTTGAATTGCAGAAGGTATGCCTCTTCTTCACACTGAACTCTGCGATATAGTAGGAATTGAACATCCAATCCTTCAAGGAGGAATGGGACCCTACAAAACAGAGTCACTGGCCACTGCAGTTTCAAACGCAGGTGCTCTTGGAGTCATTAGTAGTATTGGAATGGCTGCAACACTTCTTCCAGATGTTGCACCAGTTGATGCTCTTCGACTATTTGGAACAGACCCGCCTCCTGTAATTCTGCGAAAATCAATTGAGGCAGTCACAAAGAACACGAAGACTTCAAACGGCGTGTTTGGAGTTAACATTCCAGTGGCATCAGAGTTCATTTTTGCGTCAGAGATGTTCATGAGAGAAACAATAGAAGCCTGCAAGGCTGATTCTGATATTGAACGGTCTCTAAGGGTGATCATAACTTCAGCAGGAAATCCTAAACCTTGGGCGGTTGTTAAGAAAGAGGGTTTCATCTGGGTTCATGTTGCTGGGTGCACAATGCACGCAAAGAAGGCTGAAGCATCAGGAGTTGATATCATCGTTGCATCTGGCCATGAGGGCGGAGCACATGTTTCTTGGGATCCTGTTCATTCCATGGTTCTAATACCAGCAGTGGCTAAGGCGGTCAAAGTGCCAGTAGTAGGCGCAGGAGGATTCTGTGATGGCCAGGGTCTTGCAGCAGCACTGTGCCTTGGAGCTGCCGGAGTGCAAATAGGGACTAGGTTAATAGCTACAGAGGAAAGTGATTTTGAACCAACATGGAAGCAGGCAATCATAGATAGAGAGGAACGAAACACTCTCGTTGGTAGAGGTCTCTTTGGTCCGATGAGGTTCCTGAGAAATACAAGAGCAGAAGATATTGTGAAGAGAACGCTGAAGGACGTACCCAACTTTTTCCTTGGAGAGCCTGTCGAATCGAATGAAGAAATACTGGAATTGGAGAGGACTGGATTTGATGACTTGATTAATGGAAAATCGGACACTGCATTGATGTTCGGTGGGGAAGTAGTAGGCAGGATAGATGATTTGCCTACAACAAAGGATCTCATTCAGAGGATAATCAAAGAAGCCTCAATGATTCTGAAAACGGTCCCTGAGAATGTGCTTCGCTCTTAAACTCTAACTTGCAGAGGAATTAAGAGGAGGGATTACAATCCCCCATCAGTATCGACAAGTGATTAGGAGTAATTGAAATGGTTTGGTGGTTCGCAGTTCCGAAGATTGTGTTTGGTGATGATGCACTAAGCGAGCTCGAACAGCTCGTAGGAAAAAGAGCACTGATAATAACAGACAAGGTCATCAATAAATTGGGGCTTGCTGAGAAGGTTTCTGACTTGTTGTGTAATAACCAGTGGGCAACCGCAATTTGGGATGGCGCAGTGCCCGACCCAAAGGTTTCCACGGTGAAAGAAGCAGCAGGTGCGATGAAGGCCTTTGGTGCGGATTGGATAATAGCTGTTGGTGGTGGAAGTGTCATGGACACTGCAAAAGCTGCTTGGGTTCTTTATGAAAAGCCCGATGTGGAGTTAGAAGCACTGACACCCTTTGACGAATTAGGTCTTAGAGCCAAAGCGAAGCTCATCTGCATTCCAACAACCACTGGAACTGGATCAGAGGCCACTAAAGCAATCGTGATACGTGATGACGAAACTGGTCGGAAATTTGCTACTATGAACCCGGAGCTAACACCGGATATTGCAATCCTAGATCCAGAATTCGTGGTTGGTCTACCAAAAGAACTCACAGCCTATACGGGAATGGACGCACTAACACATGCCATCGAAGGATACGTATCAGTATGGAAGAATGATTTCTCAGATGGAAGCTCATTACAGGCCGTGAAGATGGTATTCGAATGGCTTCCAAAATCAATAGAGGATCTTACAGACCTAGAGGCGCGAGAGAAGATGCTTGTGGCAGCATGCCTTGCAGGAATGTCATTTGGTAATTCACAAGCTGCGCTTGCACACTCATTAGGGCATAGCATGGGTTCAGTTCTTAGAACACATCACGGACTCTCAGTGGGTATGGCGTTACCGTATACTATCGAGTTTAATTGCACAGAGAGTGAAGAGGCGGCAGCTCAATATTCAGAACTTGCCGGGCTCATCGGAATTAGAGAGAAGGATGATGTAGCAACCTCAATGAAATTTGCAGAGGCGATTCGAGAATTAATGGTAAAGATTGGAAGTCCAACTAGCTTCAAAGAAGCAGGCGTCAAGAAAAAGGATTTCAAAGCAGGTTTAGAAAAACTTGTGGAGTTTGCTATGATGGATTCTAGTTTAACAATGAATCCTCGTAATACTGACAGCAATGAGCTTAGAAAGTTGTACAAGTATATGTTTGATGGCAAAAGAATAGACTTCTGAGGGGGATTATGAGTGAGCGGTTATCGAGGTAAAATCCTCAATGTCAATCTAACGTCTGGAGAAACTACTGTTGAATCTCTAGATGAAAACATTCTGAAGCAATTCATCGGAGGTGCAGGTCTAGGAGCTCGGTTGCTCTATGACCTGATTGATGCTGATACAGATCCACTAGGTCCGGATAATCCCTTGATGTTCTTGACGGGACCATTTACTGGGACTAGTGTCCCTACAAGTGGCAAATCAACATTCTGTTCGAAATCCCCAAAGACTGGACTTCTGGGTTACAGCACTGTAGGAGGACATCTTGGAGCAGACCTGAAATTTGCAGGTTATGATGGAATCATCATCACCGGAGTTTCCGAAAAACCATGCTATTTACTCATCGAAGACTCAGAAGTAAAGATACAAGATGCATCCCATCTATGGGGTAAAGATACCGAAGAAACGTGGGAGATGCTAAAGAAAGAAACTGGACACCGGAACGCAGGAGTCGCACGAATCGGAATAGCTGGTGAGAATCTAGTCAAGTACGCATGTATCCTTGTTGACCATCACCGAGCCGCAGGTAGGACTGGTCAAGGAGCGGTTATGGGGTCAAAGAAACTCAAAGCGATTGTAATTCATGGATCGGATAGAAAAGTTCCAGTATCTAAGGCAGATGAGCTTCTTGCGTACGCTATCGAACTCAATGCAGATTTGAAGGAAGACCCAACATTTCGCATGTACTCAGACTTGGGAACAGCAGGTTATACAGATATGGCTAGCATGATGTATGGTTCATTTCCTGCCGGGTACTATCAAGTCGGCGAATTTGACACCTACAGTCTTAGCGGCACAACTGTAAAGGAAACAATACTGGTTGGAAAGAGTGCATGCTATCGGTGTCCGATTGGGTGTGGAAGGATTGTTGAGATTCCAAAAGGCAAATACAAGATGGATAAGTTTGCAGGACCAGAACTTGAAGTAACAGGAACCCTGGGGTCGCTTATTCTCAATAATGATGTTGAGTCGGTAGCTTATGCGAATAGGATCATAGACCTTCTTGGATTTGATACGATTTCTGGAGGAAATGTGATTGCGTTTGCGTACTATCTGTACAAGGAAGGTAAAATCACAGCTGAAGATCTAGATGGGATAACACCTGAATGGGGAGAGATTGATTCAGCACTTGCTTTCGCGGATAAGATAGCCAGAAGAGAGGGCATTGGAAACCTCATGGCAGAGGGAGCTCTCGAATTCGGTGAGAAATTTGGGTTTGGAGACCTGGCTGCTCAAGCAAATGGTCTCGAGTTTCCACAGCATGATCCTAGAGGTTTCTCTGGAATGGCTGTTGGATACGCAACTTCACCTCGTGGTGCATGTCACATGAGCGCTGACATGTATAATGTACAGATGGGACAATCTAACGAGGCGTTTGGTATCGAGAGTGAAGATAGATTTGCCAACGAAGCAGATGTTGTTGCAAAGCATCAGCATTTCAGATGTCTGACAAATTCTACAGTGATATGTAACTTTTATCCATTAAGCGGAGATGAACTCACTAAATTCATGCAACTTGTCACAGGATGGGATATTTCAGTAGAAGATATGGTTCTGACAGGTGAAAGGATTTTCACAATGATGCGTTTGCTCAATTTAAAGCTCGGATATGATACAGCTAACGAGAAGATGCCTGCCATTATTATGACTGCTCTAGAGGGACCAACAGAAGGTCATGTTCCCGATATTGAAGCACAGTTGAATACGTGGTATGAATTTCGAGGGTGGGATAGGAAGACAGGGAAACCACCAAAAGAGAAGCTGAAGATTCTCGGAATTGATGGTTTCGCTTGAGTTTCACAATTGAAGATTCGAAATATCTTTGAGAACTGATACAAGTAGTTCATATACGACTATGACATCCGAGATCAAAACTTTCTCATCCGGAGTGTGTAAGTCTTTTTCAGTGGGACCAATAGCAACCATTTGTATCCCAGGTATCTTTGAACCAATGATACCACATTCAAGACCTGCATGGATTGCTTCCATCTTCACTTCATCATCCACAAACTTTTCATAATGAGAACGAAAGTATGATGCAAATGGACTCTTTGGCTCAGGAGTCCATCCAGGATAGGGTGTTTTTGGAATGACTTCCCAACCAGTCAAGTGGCCGAGAGAAGCCAACTTCTTCCTGAATTCTTCAAGCTCTGAATCAATACTGCTCCGAGTGCTCATCTGCACTTTCATATCGGAATCCTTGGTTTCTATAATTGCTACATTATTTGATGTTTCAACAAGACCTTCAATACTGGGTGAGAAGCTGATTGGGCCTTGATGGAGGAGGTTGATGGAGGAGAGGATTGTTGCTGAAACTTCTGCTGAACAGATAGGGGCGCCTTCCACTGGATTCCACTTGATTTCAATATCGGGTTCGAGTATTTCTGCGCCTTTTACTTCACTCTTGTAATAGCTCAAAATATCTTTACTAATCTCATCAAGAAGAACATCTGTGGCCTTCTGTTTCTCAGTGGGTATTGCAAACCTAACTGTAGATTCACGAGTGATTGCATTGTGTTTACTACCACCATTCCATGCAGAAAGATAAACATCTGTCTGCAATGTAAGAGAAAACAACATACGAGCTATCAGCTTATTCGCGTTTGCACGATGCTTGTGGATATCTACCCCCGAGTGACCTCCGAATAGACCAGATACAGTCAATTCAAAAAAGGTTAGGTTTCCTGTTGGTTCTTTGAGGGTCAGCTCTCTCTTGAATGTGGTATCCCCACCACCTGCTGAACCAATAGTTATGGTTCCGAGGTCTCCTGAGTCGACGTTAATTAAGAGCTTGCTCTCAATACCCATTTTCTCAATGTCTAGGGCGAAGGCTCCGTTCAAGCCAGTTTCTTCATCCACGGTGATAAGAAGTTCTAGAGGGCCATGTGTTATTTCAGGATCAAGTAATAGCGCAATAGCAATTGAAACCCCAATCGCATTATCTGCACCCAAAGTTGTACCATCCGCATCTACCCATTCGCCGTTATCCTGATTTGCTGGTTCATCGTGCCATAAAACATGTGATCCGCGGCAATAAGGTGTCATCCTATGGCTATACCAGTGAACAGATGGCGGAATTAGGGCAAAACTGCTCCTTTACCGAGCGTCGTGCTGATGATGCAACCCGGGATGCGACAGCATGGCTGAAATGTGAATTTATGCTGGATAAAGTGGGACAGGAATTTAATGGAATTATTAGTACGGTAACCGGTTTTGGTTTGTTTGTTGTACTGGATGATAATCATGTTGAAGGTCTGATTCATATTACCGCTTTAAAAGATGATTATTATCAATTTGATAAATTCAAACATAAGATGAAGGGTGAGCGTACAGGCAAATCATACCAATTGGGTGACAAAATAAGTATTCGTGTGGCTGCAGTCAATCTGGATGAACGCAAGATTGATTTTGTACCGAAAAATTATGGCCGGGACTCTGGTTTAAAT
>JABCTV010000135.1 GCA_018238205.1 Candidatus Thorarchaeota archaeon | reverse complement strand
TCTAGCCATGAAGCAATAGTGCATGCTTCGTATCTCCAAAACCTTAAAGTGGACACCTTATGCTGACCGAGCCAACCCGCAGTAGGTGATTAAGAATGAGTCTAGCAGTATGGTGGAAACGTGGCAGCAAACCTGGACTCATCATGATATTCCTAGGCATCGCGGGGCTGGTTCAGATTCCAGTTTTATGGCACGCTCAGGTTTACGTTCAGGTGTTGAGTGCTGAGCTGCAATTGATTGTGAGCTTGGGTGCCATGGTAGTGCTCACAGGTGCTTACGTTGTGATGGCTGAAACAATGTATCGCTGGGCTCACATTGTGTCCAAAAGGAAAGTACGCAGACGACAGAGGGCGAAATCGAACTGGATAACCAAGCTCTCAGCTTTTGTTAGATCTCGGCAGGACCTGCCAGCGTTTGTTGGCGTTGCACTCATCACATGCATATTCTTCATGCTATACTTCGTGCCATTTGGGGTGTCGGACATGACCAACCTCCCCTCCTGGCTAGCCGCACTGGCATTCCTTGACCCTCTCTTTGTGTATCCTCTAGGTGTCAACATCGCTGCTGTCCTTTGTGCAGTCATTGCGAGCTATATGAACCACAAGGTGCGATAGGACGTAACAGTCAATGGACTTGTTGGGGACTGCAGTAGTCAGTATTTACTTGGCATCATAACTGAGGCCTTAATTACCAGCCGGACTGTTAACGGTGATGAAGTGATTCTATGACAGGTGGACTCAAAGCAGGTGACAAAGGACCAGACTTCACTTTGTGGGAAGCGCCAGACAAGAGCGTGACGCTCAGTGAGGAACTCGGGAAAGGGCCAGTGGTGTTAGCATTCTATCCAGCTGACTTCACGTCGGTCTGTCAGAAGGAACTCTGTACATTCAGGGATGCGTTAGCGGCATACAATAAGCTGGGAGCGAATGTTCTTGGAATATCGGTAGATAGCATCTTCAGCCACGCGGCCTTCAAGGAAGCGAACCAAATTCAATTTCCACTCCTATCGGACTGGGAGAAGACGGTCATTAGAGATTACGGCATTGTGCATCCAGACCTTGCGGGAATGAAGAACGTAGCTAAAAGAGCAGTTTTCGTGATAGGTATGGATGGTAGAATCGCATACTCGTGGGTTGGCGATAGCCTTGGAGACCTACCACCATTCGATGATGTGCAAAAAGCAGTTGAGAGCCTAAGCTAACTTCGATTGGTGACGCTAGCTTTATATTTCCACAGCAAGGGTCATGCCACTGAGCCGCGGTAGATCAGCCAGGGAGATCGCACGGCTGAAGACCGTGTTGTCGCCGGTTCAAATCTAGTTGTGATTTCCACAACTGGTGAGTGTCCGGCCCGCGGCACCATTTTTCCTTAGGCTTGAATTCGAAATCCTTCGGATTTGAGCTGCATCTTGGTTTGTTGAACATCATCTGCACTTTGGTTTAGCAACCAGTTTAAGAGAGCTCTTTCTTTGGTATCAAAGTTAGGTGGGATGATTAACGCACTTCTAATCTTTGATTCATAACCATAAACTCTTGCTTGCCATCTAATGCTTACTCTGTTTGATTTCTCGAAATATGATATGCGCACGGGTTTTAGTCTAATACGGATTCCTAAACTTGTGGTTAATGCTTTTTCATCATCAATTAGTCTATTACGATAGTTAGAAACCACACTAATTAGCTCGTTAGCAACAGTGGATACATGATTATCACTATGGTCCTTCAAAGATTCTAAACGGCCAATCGAGATGGCTTGTTCAGAAACAATGCCTTGATATTTGCGCATGTATTTAGAGTGCAATAAGAACTCAATCGCTTCTTGAGAAATTCTTGATTTGAATCCGAGCAAAGGTCCTTTCTGGCCATCAAATAGTGCATGAGATCGGGACCAGTTAATAACACCGTTCTTGTCAACATTGCCTTCTTGTGCAAGCATCTCTTGCATGTAGCTACATTTTGCAATTAATGACCACAAACGAGATTCACCGGGAAGACCATAGTTGAGAACAGTTCGATCACCCGAAGGTATCCCCCAGTAGTTGAGTGCATGAGTAAGTGGGCTTGCAATGTAAAATTCATAGTCTCCCGTCCTTTTACATACAGACTCCTCATTATAGGTAGTACCAAAATTGTCGAGTATTTTCTTGACGCGATTAATGCGGTCTAGGCTTCCTTCCGTTAAGTGCAAGCTCCCCGTCTTAGGTATATGACAATCACTTACAGCTATTCCGATAATGCGGGCTTTTAGTATCTCAAAATTATCACTAACTGGAAATTTGGGATTGCGAATGCCACCGTGTCCATTAGCTCCGGTTATTTTTGCGATTCCCTCCTCGAATTGGTCTATTGATAATCCTATGATATCACAAAGTAAGTGTAGAGAAACTCCGGGAATTCGATGAGTGTCTTCAGAAATATACTTAGAATCCAATCCAGTTAGTTGTTTGGATAATTCACTGAGATGTGGAATTGCTGAAATCATTGGACCCAGTTCTAATTGTGATGTCGCATCCTCAACTAGTCGAACTAGATCATGTTTATTGCTGAAGTAGAAGTATAGATTTGCATATGCCCTAAGCAGATTATTAGATTCCATGCTGGGAGTCCAAACATAGTACCTTCTATCCACAATACACATTCGAATATTGTGAGGGGAAACTTCCGTGTTTTCATTATCTGTTTTTTTGAGAGTTTCATTGGCGATTGAAAAAACAAAATGGGATTTTCTTTTACCATCTAATCCAGATACTCTAGTGGATTCACTGAAGTTTGTTTCATAAAGGTCTGCTTTCTCAAGGGAGTCCAACTGATTAATCAAACTAGGTTTTTTCATTCCTTTAGCCCAGCGGCACACAGTGGACCGATGAACACCATGATTTCCAGCAAACTCTCTATATGCTTCCGGTGTAGGTTGAACCATTTGATTATCTAGGGCTTCTAACAAATAGCAATAGACTCTCGCATGTGCATATCGCTTATTGAAATTCTGTGTCATTATTATTTTCCAATGCTTGTTTAGAACATCTACTAATTTCTCATTGGAACGAATTCCCCATGTTTGGTTGTTAATTTCGCAATACTGCTTGTCAAACCTTCCAAAGATACTCTCAATATCCTCGCGCGTATCCACCGTTTCATTGAAACCTCGAACCAGTTTCTCAAATTCCTCTGGCTCTTTGTGATATGATTCGTCAATTCCCTTCATTCACCCTTCGCCTCAGAAGTACAGAATGTTTGATAGTCAAATCTCCTGTATCTGAGTAGGGCTAGTCCTTTAGATAGTCCACTATAACAATCGAATTGGGAGTATTATATTTACAGAAGGGGGCTTCGCCATTCTATTGATTTCTATAATTCTTACAATTGTATCGTCTTTGATGTGATCTTAGGGTTGATTCACGGCCGCGGCACCATTACTTCTTGGTTCGCTATTCAGTGGGGCGTTACTGTGGAAGTCTCATCATGTCCCAGTGAGTGATGTCAGCCCTCACAGAATCGCATATCGACCTTCTCATACTCGGTTCATTAATATCGCATTAGCAAACGACGGAAACGAAGATTAAAAGAGCGAAAAGAAGAGATGAGATGAAGGAGGCATTGGCATTATGACTGAATGTGTCATATCCATCTCAGGAATCACCAAAGATTTTCCTGATGTTCGAGCACTTGATAATCTGGATCTGCAAGTTTCACAGGGTGTATTCGGACTTATTGGACCTAATGGTGCTGGTAAGACTACACTTATTCGTATTCTATTGGGACTTATCAAACCAAGTTCTGGACGAGCGAGGATTCTTGGGCATGATGTTGTGAAAGACTCCTTACGATTGAGGAGAAGAATCGGAGTGCTACATGAAGATCCAGCTTTTCCAAAGGAATTGAAAGTCCTAGATTATCTTGAGATAGTTGCAAAGCTATATGGTAGTGAGAAAGAACCTAGAAAATTGCTTGAAATGGTTGACTTGTTATATGCTGAGAACCGAAGAATAGGTAACCTTTCTGCAGGTATGTGCCAAAGACTAGGCATAGCACAAGCCTTGATTGGTAATCCTGAACTAATCATTCTCGATGAGCCTACATCAAATCTGGATGTGATAGGAAGAAATGAGGTATTAGAACTAATCGTCAGAATGCATCGAGATTTTGGGGTTTCATTTTTCATAGCATCGCATATTCTGTCAGAACTTGAAAGAACGTGTCATTCTGTGGCATTCATCCACAAAGGTAGAATAATTGAACAAGGAAATGTAATGGATGTGATTAAGAAACATACAGAAGGCAGGTTTAGGATAAGAACATCAGATTCTGAGCTACTTTTGAGCGCCTTAAGCGACATACACTTTCTCGAAGCGGCTGATGCTACTGGTCCAACTACTATCACAGTAACTATTAGCCCTCATAAAATCGAACTCCTCGAAGCTGAGATTGAGAAGGTGGCGAAATCTCTTGGCATCAACATCTATGGTGTCGAACCAGCATACACACTTGAGGATGCTTTCAAGGAGATGCTTCACAATGCATAGTAGATACAAGAGTATTATGGCCTTAGTTAAGCTTGAATTTGCATGCACATACCGATTTCCTGTTCTTGAAATTATGTGCGCGTTTATTCTGTACATAGTATATATGGCAGGAGCTATGATGAGTTTCTCATCCACTGTTTATATAGGGCGATATCCAGGTTGGAATGGCACAGCCCCAGCTGAGAACCTTGTCAACGTTTTTGAAGGCACATCCAAGTTTGCTTTGGGAAATATACTCTATGGTTTGATGACCCCATTAGTAATTATTATTCCCCTGTTGACGGCTCTCAGTATTGCTAGATGTTTCGAGGATCGAACTGTCCATACCCTCCTAACATATCCCGTTCGCCGATCCACTCTAATAGGAATGAAAGCAATCGTAGTAGTAATTGTGTCAGGCACTATCACTACAGTTGCCTCTGTTGCTGTGTTGATTTTGTTCTTTCCACAAGACATAACAGCTGACGCAGTTCTAATGCTGATAGGAGCGATATGGCTTCAGATTTTTCTTCTCGTTTCAGTTGCATTGTTGTTTTCGATACTTACAAAAAGAGTATCGGTGGCCGCATTAGGAGCAATTGGATTCTGGTACTCCTTCCAATCTCTTGTTACAATGGGTTCTGTTCAAGGAGCAGTGCTTTATGTCATGAGTCCTCTTATTGCAGTAGCAACAACCATATGGGATGCGGAAGTGGCTCCTTCTCCTGTCGACTTGCCACTATTTCTCATCCAATCCATGATACTTGGACTCGTTCTACTAGTAATCAGCTTGGTCCTTTTTGAAAAATCCGATGTCTAGAGGGATTATGATGCGCTTTGGAAAATTCTTATTATCTGTGGGTGCAGTGCTACTTCTCATCTCTACACTTAGTTCCAACCCGATTGGCGATTCATTTCAGGTTTCAAATAAATCATATAAAGGAATCATGTTCCGGGCTCCGACGAATGTTATTATCGAGGTCAGAGTAATCACACAGAACTTCAATATCTCGTTGTACGTGTTGGATGAAGAAGATACAATTGCCGCAGTTTTGAACGGGAGTCTTGAGAATGCATCTCCCTTATTGGAGAAGATCAATGTTCATGAATACACTGGCGTCATTGTGATTCCTACACCAGGAATATACTCAGTCATTACTGCAACATCCAGTGAAGAGAATATCGATGTATCAATTAAAATAAAGGGCGCAGTTCCACATCAAGTGATCCTGCTAACTGGAACCATCTTCAGCCTGTTGGGTGCATTTCTCATATTCATTCCCATAGTTATGAAGCGCAAAAAGAAGAAGACCCCTACTGGAGAGGTGGGTTTCGCAAGGAACAAGCCAGTGAAGAGAATATCGATGGTTCAACTATGATTAACAGAGTATGTCCAAATCACGCCCGCGGCACCATCTTTTTTCTCATATGACATAGTTTACTCGGCATAAGTGTACATCCTTTCGATTATTGGTCAATCCAACCAACCATCGTAGAGAACATGATAGTCTTCCGGCCGAAGGTACTTTGTATCGTTTCCGGACTCATTCTCTGAGAATGGGACCTAGCAGATGCGAGAAGAGGCTCGTTGTATGCCAACGATAGCAATACTCCCTTTTCAACGTCTCTTGGCGATTGAAACGCCAGACAGGAAGCCCTTCGCATTGCACGATTGACTCTTCAACACCTAGAACGTCATCTGTTCACAGCAGCTGATATCCTACGTGGAAAGGTGGACGCTGCTAGGTTCAAGGAATATATCTTTGGAATGCTTTTTCTCAAGAGAACATACGATATATTCGGGGAGAGATCTGAGGAAATCATTGCAGAGCAGACCAACCGCGAAAAGCGTCAATAGCAGTGCTACCCCAACCCACCACTGTTGAGCACCCTTTTCATTCTGCATAGGATCAATGACATAGTCAATAAATGACTCTAAGTCAAACATTGCTAGGATGACTCTGCGACTCTCATTCCAGATTGATACTTGGCATTGATGTGATTAACTTGCGTTTCTTTCGTCTGATATGTCTGAGAAGAGCTATTACTCCTATAATTCCAAGAACCGAAATCCCAATAATTGAAAGGATCACTTGGTCTGTCAACCCTTTCCAAAGACGTGTTCCTACAGTGTTCCCCTTAGTAGTTTTCAGAATAGCTCCATTCCCACCAGTTGCCCATCCATGTGTCTGATTATGGAGGAATATGCTCATGATTCTGTTTCTGCTTTCGACAGGAGCATCTTGTGCATACCAGTCCCAACCTCCATTTGGTGTGTATGCAATTGGTGTTTCTTGTCCTACCAACCATCCACTTGAAGTGTCAATAAATGCAACATCTGAGAAGTAGGGCAAACGGAATCCACCAAATGGATTTGGTCGCGGTAGTGTTTGAGCCATCCAAGTCTGACCATCTACCATCCTAGCTAACATGCCACTACCAACTGCCCAAGCCTCTCTATCATTTACAAAGGACATTGACCATCCCCCTTGATTGAATCTTTGCTCCCAGATTCCAGAGTTGAAGCTACTGAAATAGATGCCATAGAACCCAATGATCCACACTCCTATCGTTGAGGTGTGAATACATCTTGCAGTGTCATTGAAAGTCCATGAAGGCACAATTTGCCAACTTTGACCTCCATCAACAGTCTTGTAGAGGTTGTCATTGGTGGAAGTCCAACCGTGAGTTGTATTCATAAATTTCACGTGAAGCAGCCCTGATGTTCCAGTTCCTATGTTCACGCTTTCATTCCATATTTGTCCTCCATCTGTGGTGTAAAACAACCGACCTAGACCTGCCACCCACAGTGTTTCGTGATCAATGACCTCGATATGTGTGAATTCTTGGGACTCATTATAGAACTGCTCATGCCAAGTAATACCACTATCATTTGTGTGTAGGATTATTCCCTCGCCAAGTCCCATTTCGACCTGACCTGCAATCCATCCATGACTGACATTGACAAAGACCACATCGCTAAATAGCGCATCAGGATAATTTGACTCAACTTGCGCCCAGGAAGTTTCAGTTGTTTGCAATGGACCATAAGTGACACCTGAGAACAGCGGAACATAAAACATCAGACTTGAGAGATAGAGTATTATCACAATTAGCATTGATTTTGAAACTGTGTTGTGATACATTATCTCTAGCAACTCTTTGTTATTCTATGTTCGATTAATTTCGAGCATTGAGAGAAATGGTAGAAACTAATTTCTTATATTTCCCGCTTAATGCTAGCTAACTGATCTGATTCACTATCATTCTATTGGTGGATCGCCACCTCCGCCCCCACCACCAGGATTAATGCCAGAGGTGTGGTAATCTGACCCCAGCCAATGACCATTTGAGTCGTAAGCTTTTACCATCACCATCATCCGAGTATAGACCGTTGGATGAGTCCATGACTTATAATAATCCCCGCTAGTGTAAGGAGTGTAATCTGATCCCTTATAGCTATAGCTGGTCCAAGATCCGAACTTGGTCTTATACTTCACATAAAACTTCACATAGTCCATTGTTGGGTAATGATTCACATAGACCTTGACTGTTCTGCTAGATGTAATGACAGAAACTGAGGAAATCGCGGACTCGATGGCGAAAGGGCTTTACTGCGGAAGTCGCATCATGTCCCAGTGAGGAATGTCAGCAATTGGAACATTACCCTTGGCTAGAACTTCAAACCCGTAATGTTCGTAAATTGATACATTGGACTCACTTTGTGCCTCAAGATAGCAGGGCAATTCCAGCCTGTCAAGGCGCTCAAGCA
>JABCTV010000134.1 GCA_018238205.1 Candidatus Thorarchaeota archaeon | reverse complement strand
TAAGTAGTAAACACCCCATCATGATAACAAGAGTTTGCGGCCACCTCGCATCAGTGAATAGTGCAGGTCTCAAGAAACTGGGAATCAGCTTGAATCAAGAGGGTGTGATGAAAGATAAGAAAGGCAATCCCACTGGGATCCTCAAGGATATTGAAGAAATCTGGGAGAAGGTCAGACCAAGTGCAGAGAAGGTACTAGAGGGAGTTCTTGAGGGTAATAAGATTGCAAATGAAAATGGCATCACAACAGTAGTTGACAATGCTCCTACCGGCACACTACGGCACGTTCGAGAAATAGAGAAACGAAATCAACTCTCAACAAGAATGATTCTGAACATACCAGTAAAGCAAATGAATAACATGACCGTTCTTGGGATAACATCTGGGATGGGAAGTCCCCTCGTAAAGATTGGCGGTGTCAAGATATTTACAGATGGGTCGATTGGTGCAATGACAGCTGCAGTATCAAAAGGATATCTGGAGAATCCTAAGAATAAGGGTATGATGTTGATGACGCCTAGCAAATATGCTACCATCGTCAAGAAAGCAGTTAGTCATAATATTCAAACCGTTACACATGCAATTGGTGATGAAGCTATAGAGATGGTCATTACAACCTTTGAAAATCTCAAAGACAAGAGTATGCTAAGAGACCAAAGGCATCGAATCGAACATGCAGAATTGATTAATGAATTTCAAATTCGCCGTGCAGTTAGCCTGGGGCTAATTTTTTCGATGCAGCCTAACTTTGTAGGACGATGGCAACAAGTGGGAGGGCTTTACGACGAGCGGCTAGATGCTGAAACCGTTCGTGGGATGAATATGTTTCGTGTGGCTCTAGATAATGGGGCGCGTTTATGCTTTGGGTCAGATGGAATGCCATATGGACCTCTATACGGCATCTGGTCTGCTACGACTCATCCTAATGACAGAGTTCGACTGACTGTGGAAGAAGCACTTAGGTGCTACACAATGGAAAGTGCATATTCAGTCTTTCAAGAAAATTCTTTGGGAAGTCTAACGGTTGGTAAGAGGGCAGATTTTGTCGTTCTCTCTGATGACATTCTCAAGGTTGAACCTGACGCTATCAAGGACATAACTGTAGAAATGACAATTGTTGGCGGCGTTGTAGAATACTCAGCCACTCGAGCTTGAGGTGATTTTATGGGCAAGATCAGAGTTCTAACAGAGGACTTGGTCTCATTAATTTCCGCAGGAGAAGTAATTGAAAATCCTTCATCTATAGTTAAGGAGCTTATCGAAAACTCCTTGGATGCTGGAGCGGATATGATAGATATTGCAATCAATGAAGGCGGAATCCGATCAATTACGGTTTCAGACAACGGTTCAGGAATTTTGAAAACCGATTGTCCAATCTGCCTTTTACGTCATTCAACTAGTAAGATCAGTACCAAAGAGGATATTGATGAAATATCCACCTATGGGTTTAGAGGAGAGGCTCTAGCAAGTATATCGGCTGTAGCAGATATCAGAATCGCCACGAAAACAAAAGGTAATGAAACAGGAACTTTACTCATTGCTAGATTTGGAGAGAAACCGAATGTTGTTGAAACATCAAGACCCAAGGGAACGACTATCGAAGTAACAGATCTTTTCAAAAATATTCCAGCTCGTAGAAAACATCTCTCGGGAGCAAGAGTTGAATCACAGAGAATCCAAGAAGTTGTAATGAAACAGGCAGCAATCCTTCCTGAAATTGGTTTCCGTTTGCTAAGAGACGGGAATACGATTATCGACTGTCCACCAAATCAAGGTGCAAGTGATAGAATAGCCTCTTTATGGGGAATTGATATCGCCAAATCATTGGTCAATGTAGACCATTCATCGGGGAATGTTAGGATTTCAGGTTTTGTAGCGAGACCTCCAGTTTCACGAGGTAACAGGTCGCGAGAATATTTTTCGATACTAAAGAGACCTATCTCAGATGAGCGTCTAAGTCGAGCTGTTGAATCAGCATATTCTACAACACTGATGAAAGGTCAATATCCAATCTGTTCGCTGGATATTTCGATGGAACTCTCCAAAGTGGATGTCAATGTACATCCAACAAAAAGAGAGGTAAGAATTCTAGACATAAACAAAGTCTGTAATGTTGTTAAGGAAGCGGTTCGACAAGCATTTGGAATGAATGGTGATGCTGAGGAAACTGCAACCCTGCAGTCGTCATTAAACGAAAGCATTGGGATCACTGCTGAAGCAAGCACAACAGAACCAACACAACTTAGCTCTCAACCGTCACGCCACAATCAGATAGGAGCAGCACCGCTAATAGAACAAACAATACTGATACCTTCTAGTGAAAGCGCAGAAGAAGAGTCTGAAGTCGATTTCCTTGGTGGAGTTTTCAGGATAATTGGTCAAATGCATGACCTCTATATTCTTCTTGAATCTGAAGAAGGGTTGCTGATTGTTGATCAACACGCAGCACATGAACGGGTGCTATATGAGCAGCTAAGAAAGGAAGTCAATCAAGATAGAGTCGCTGTTCAAGAATTGCTACAACCCTTTATCCTTAGCCTCAGTCCAAAGGATGCAGAACAGATTGTAGATTTGGCTGACACTCTAGAATCCATTGGTTACACAATCAGCAGTTTCGGAGGTAATGAGGTCTCAATATCCACGCTTCCAGAGATTCTAGGAAGAACCGCATCCGAAACAGAATTGTTGGCTCTAATTGACAGGATTCTTGACTTGGGCGGAAAAGAAGCTGAAGAGACCTTCATGGATAATCTTGTCAAAGTCACTGCATGTCATTCTGCGGTGCGAGCAGGCCAATCTCTCAATACTGAGGAGATACGTGATATCATTTTAGAATTATCAGCAACTAAGAGTAAATACAATTGTTGCCATGGACGACCTTCAATGATCAGAATTCGTAAGGAAGACATTGACAGAAGTGTTGGAAGATTGGGAGCTTCTGCAATTGCCAGGTATAAGGCAAGACATGGTCTGAAGTAATTCCTCAACCCATATCAATCGTTGCAAATGAAATGTAGGGAACTGCCTCACTGTCTGTGTGTGCAACCCAATTGACATTTTTCCATTCGGATTCGGTACCTTGCATTTGTTCTATACCTAATGCAATCAGAATTGCATCCCATGCACTTTCAATACGATCACAAATGTAGTTCTCAAGTACTTGACGAGGAATGGCTATCGGTTTATCAAGCATATAGCGCACTACCTTGAATAAACGAGGTTCGGGAGTTTCATCATTTCGTAATTCAGCAATATCTCGAATGTGTTCTTTCCAAGTCATAGTAAGTGGTTTCCAATTCGAATAAATCAATATACCCTTAAAATAGATTTTCATCAACAGCATAAAAAAAAGAGAAAGAGAAGCCCTTTGTGAAGGCCTCTCTCTTTAGATTATTACTTCTTACGTCTCTTTGGTTTGGAACCACCCCGTCTACGTAATAGAGCCCCCACAATGATTGCAAAGAGCTAACCATATAACTTAAATATAGTTAACTTTTTATCTAGCTTGGGTAGTGTCATGGCAACCACTCTAAAAGCTTCAACCAAAATTCTGGAACTGGCAAACGAATTTTCTTTCTTATTTGATACTCTAATCGAGATTTCACCAAGATTGAAGATATTGCAGAATCCCATTCTGCAAAGGACCATTGGCAAACGAGCAACGCTGACTGATGTTTCAAAGTTGTCGAAAGTTCCATTAAACCGACTTTTTATGTTGTTATCTGAATCAATCTCAGAAAACACCAATCAAACAGTTGTCATAGACAAGGAAGCCGAAGATCAAGGCGGATGGCAAGAAGAACTTGATAGAAGACAAAAGAAATTGAAAACTCTCGTTTTAGGATTGCACGCAGGAGAAGAACTGGAAGGTTTACAATCGGATTTCAAGGAGATTCTTGTTGATGTTAGTGCTACGGAGGTTGCGGACATGGAACAGTCGCTCATCTCTTCTGGTGAACTTACTGCACAACAAGTGACTGCGCTCTGTGACCTACATGTACAGGTCTTCAAGGAATCTCTGGATGTTCAGCAAACACCTCAAACTACATCAGGACATCCAATACACACATACATGAGTGAGAACAAAGAAGCGCAGAAACTAATCGACCTTCTCAAAGAAAATCCAGATGACAACAATACGATTGAAGAACTGAAGAAAGTAATCATTCATTACACAAGACTTCAGAATCAACTCTTTCCGTTACTTGAGAAGGCAGGTGTCACTGGTCCATCGACAGTGATGTGGGCAAAGCAAGATGAAATCCGTGAAATGATAAACAAGCTGAATGAATCAAACCTCAACGAACTACTTGTTGCCATTGAAGAGATGATATACAAAGAAGAAAACATTCTCTTTCCAATGTCACTCGAGAACTTGTCTGAAGATGACTGGGGCAAGGTTCGGTTTGGAGAAGAAGAGATAGGATATTCATGGATCACACCAGGAGCAGAGTGGAAACCGGTCACACCAATCGATATTCATCAGGTCGACCATGAATCCGAGTCGCCTACAATCAATTTGAATACCGGAAATCTAACACAGAAAGAAATTGATCTACTTCTTAGACACCTACCCCTCGACATTTCATTCGTGGGAGTGGATGAAGAAGTCAAATACTATTCAGCCACTGACGACCGAATATTCCCGAGAAGTCCAGCAGTAATTGGTAGAAGTGTGATAACGTGTCATCCAAGCAATAGCTACGACAAGGTAAAGAAAATTCTAACTTACTTCAAGGAAGGAAAGAAAGACAAAGCTATCTTCTGGATCAAAATGAATGACCGTCTTCTACTCATTAGCTACTATGCAGTGAGAGACGAAAATGGAGAATTCATGGGGACACTTGAAGCATCACAGGATGTTACTGACATCAAGAGCCTTGAGGGCGAAAGAAGGCTTCTTGATTGGGAATGAATTCCAGGTATCATGCCTATGTTTAAGACACAATACATTCCTACTGGAAGGAATGTTATAGGTTAAAGTTGAGATGGTAGAGCATAATGGATTTTTGGATCGCAATTATTGTCGTTGAAGTTGTGGTAATTACATTCCTGATTTGGACAGTATGGTCGGCAGTCTTAGGCGCTCCTTGGGCACCCACATCCAAGTCTAAAGTTCGAACCATGCTTGAATTTGCAAATGTGGGAGAGGGAGACACACTATACGATTTAGGCTCAGGCGATGGTCGAATTATTATCATGGCTGCAAAAGAATTTGGCGCAAAGGCAGTAGGTATTGAAGCAGATCCGATTCGATCTATGTGGTCGAAGTTGATGATAAGACATCACAAACTGAAAGACCAAGTTCAAGTATCAAGAGGAAATTTCTTCAACTTCAATATTGGAGAAGCTTCAATTATTACATTGTATCTGGGTGTTGGTGTAAACAATAAACTAAGAGAAAAATTAGCAAAGGAATTGAAACCCGGCTCACGAATAGTATCCCATCATTTTATTCTCAAGGATTGGACTCCAACAGAAATCGATGAAAAGGCGAATCTTTACCTGTATTCCATTTGAGATTGAATATCCTCCATTATAACCACGCAGACACTCTTTACGGCGGATTTCTGTGATGAGCTTCGTTGGGACCGTCACGTACATGATGAACGTGAGCAGCCTTCACTTGAATTCTCTAAGAAATTAGTTCGCAAGAAATGAGAATCGTGTTCTAGCAAACCATGGAATTAATCGTACCGTGGTATGAACTGATAGTGTCAGAAGAGAAGAGTTAATAAAATAACGACGGAAAATCCTCAAGTTCATTCAGTTAAAAAGAGAGCTGCAAAGATGGACGACGAAACTGAAGCAATTGAAATGGAAACCATTGAAACTGAATCAAACACAAAACGAGTAGTCCTTCTCGGGATACTTACATTATTGACGATTTCAGCAGCTTCTCTTTTACATGTGAATCAACCGGAATTTATTCTCGATAGATTTGTGGGAATATCAGAATTTGAGTATTCACTCTTTGATAGCACTCTGTACCTTTCTTACCTTATCATTGGAATTACGACTGGATTGTTATCTGATCGGTGGAGAAAACGTCGTGTATTTGTATTAGTTGGAGCCACAGGTTCTATGGTCTTCTATTGGTTGATGACCACCACACTCTCATTCCCAGTACTACTACTCTATCGGTTCATCCAGGGTTCCTTTACAGTCATGGTATGGCAGACATTCATGACCCTTGCAATTGATTTCTCAGATAGACACAATCGTGGAAAGACTATGGGTATCTTTGGAGCCTTCCTAGCCCTTTCCTTTGCGCTGGGACCAGCCGTCGGCGGGATTATTGCGTCAATTGACGTATTTCTCCCATACTATGCAGCTGTGGCACTCAATGCAGCTGTTCTTGTGATAGCATTGATAGCGTTGAGAGACCCTCCGATGGCTAAGGCACGTCCAACCTTAGGGCAGAGTTTCATGATCGCACGGGAAAAGCCAGAACTTCTTGTTCCGGGATTATTCAATCTAATTGACAGACTCCATATCGGATTCATTTTGACTGCTTTGCCATTCTTCCTCTCTGTCGTACTTGGACTAGATGAATCACTTAGAGGGATGTCACTTGCAATCTTTGCCATGCCCTATATTCTTCTTCAATATCCAATGGGTAAATTATCAGACAAATACGGACGTTTGCCCCAGTTAGTAGTTGGAAGTATTGGATTTGGAATAGTGCTATCTATGATTGGAATCATCGGAATGTCAGGATTCGATATACTTCTCATAATGCTAGTGATTCTAGGCATCTTTGCAGGTATCACATCTCCTCCATCTATGGCATTGGTTGGAGACATTGTAGGGAAGGAAGACTCAGCAATGGGAATGGGCTTTTTCAATTTCCTAGGAAATCTGGGCATAACTGTAGGTCCGATTGTGTTTGGAGTGCTGATGCCAATAATTGGATTGAACAATGCTTTTGTCGTTGTTGGACTCCTTGAATTAATTACACTGGCTGTAAATATCATACTGGTGAAAACTGTTTTCAAGGATAGAATCAAATAGATTGATTCAATGAATGATGCAGAAAAATAACGGAGCCGGTCAGTTGTAATGGACCGGCTGTATTTTCAGAATTAATCAGTGGATATACTATGTGAATATAAATCCGCCGCCGCTAGGTGGTGGTGCTGGAGTGCCATCAAAACGTACAGTGACTGTTTCCTCATATGAGGGATATACTGGAAATCCGGGGAAGACAGACATAGTTTTCCAATAGGTCTTGAAGACCAGTTTTACATTGATCTCCCCACCTTCTCTGACCTTAATCAGGACAGTCCAACGATATGTATTTGCATCATCATAGGAGTCAGAATTACACACAAACTTAGCCCAGTTGTTAGTGCTTCCATAGGTGGAACTCTTGTAGCCAGCAATGAACACATCCGGTACTGAAAGGGATCCTGTAGTTGTAAAATCAGCATCACCAGACCCAACCCGGGCACCGATTCCATACTTGCATGTACCAGTTACTCCGCCATATCCAGGTAAGATATCCTTTACAAGCTGGTTACTGTCTTGTAGTTTGAAATAGACGATACCGCGGGTTATTTTTGCATAGTCGTAGTCATCGCCTGACATTGCTATTGCGGGTGTTACAGTTTGCCGGATAGCTATACTGTAGTAGTCATAGCTCGGGTCATCGTTACTGATGTACTTCACATAATATGCAACATCAACAAGACCAATGTGCCGATTA
Source organism: Candidatus Thorarchaeota archaeon (assembly GCA_018238205.1). Classification (GTDB taxonomy): domain Archaea; phylum Asgardarchaeota; class Thorarchaeia; order Thorarchaeales; family Thorarchaeaceae; genus SMTZ1-45. The sequence continues at coordinate 581 of JABCTV010000134.1, read as the reverse complement.
TGGGTAGTATCTGGTAATCCTGTATCAGAAACTAACTTGTAATAGTCTCTGGACATATTACCTTGAATCTGCGGGCTTGTCCAGATATTCGACACTGTTGTTACTGCCATTGCAGGAGTTACGTATAGTGATAGCACGACTGTTGCCATCACAAAAATTAGTATTCCTCTCTTTATTTGCATTTGAATCATCAACTTTTATATATTATTACTTTATGTATAAACTGATAATATATAAGTTTGTCGAGTAAGTTCAAAATGATGGTACAATCTTCTTACAGATATTTGATTTTTGAAAATAGTACCTGAGAGAATTTGGTCACTATGTGGTGATGGGATCTTTTATTTCAATAAGGCTATGGAGAAGGAAGGTCGTATCGATAATATCAGATTCTTCAATGAACGACTTTTCCACACTGGTCAAATTACGTTTATCAGTGTAATATTTTACCAGAAGAAAAAGAGAGTGGAATCATGGAAATGCTTTATCGGGAAAGTGCCTAGAACGACTTAGCATTAGATTGAATCACTCTCTTGAGGCTTCCAAGTAGATTAGAGATTTTCAGATTTCAGAAGCTTGGT
>JABCTV010000133.1 GCA_018238205.1 Candidatus Thorarchaeota archaeon | reverse complement strand
AGGGACTGGATTAGTTTCAATGTCTCGTAAAATGGATTGGGTTAGAAGCCATAGAAAAAGGAAAAGAAGATGCCATCATTAGAAAAGAGATTTCCAATAGCTTCAGAAACCTCGGAGACCTAGAGAGAATTACAAGCAGGATTGTATTTGGTTCAGCAGGAGCAAGAGACCTACTTGCTCTCAGAATCTCAATTGGAAAACTTCCTGTGGTCAAAGAGACCTTGAAATCCTGTAAGAGTGAAATCGTTTCAGAATCTGCAAAGTCAATCAATCCACTTTCTAAATTACATGAAACTTTGAAGACAGCTATTGTTGATGAACCACCTGTTTCAGTGCGCGATGGTGGAATGATCAGTCCAGGTTTCGACAAGGACCTCGATACATTGAAAGAATCAATATCCGTGGATAAGAAATGGATTGCAGCACTCCAAACAACAGAGAGAAGACGAACAGGTATCAAATCGTTAAAGGTTGGATTCAACAGAGTTTTTGGATACTATATTGAAATCACCAAGAGCAATCTGAATCTAGTACCTGAAGAATATCAGAGAAAACAGACTCTCGTTAATGCAGAACGATTCATCACACCAGAGCTCAAGGAGAAGGAGATCACTGTCCTTGCTGGTGAAGAGAGAATCAACAAACTGGAATATGAAATATATGAAAGCCTTAGACAGAAGGTAAGTGAAGCATCGGGAATACTTCGTCAGAACTCTACAGCTGTAGCAACTGTAGATGTATTAGTGTCATTGGCAGATGTTGCGGTGACACGAAGATACACTCGACCAAAGATTACAGAAGACACTCGAATCAAAATCGTGGACGGCAGGCATGCAGCCCTAGAGGTCGCACTTGGTCCTAACGAGTTCGTTCCGAACAGTATTGAAATCGGTGATGGTGGTTCAACTCTGATTATAATCACCGGTCCAAATATGGCAGGAAAATCAACTTGGATGAGACAATGCGCTATCATTGTGCTCCTTGCCCAGATGGGTTCATTCGTTCCAGCAAAGAGTGCAGAGATAGGTCTCGTGGACAGAATCTTCACTCGAGTGGGAGCCTTTGACGACCTCACTGCTAGACAGAGTACTTTCATGGTTGAAATGATTGAAACAGCAAATATCCTCAACAATGCAACAGACCGAAGTCTTGTCATTCTTGATGAGATAGGTAGAGGAACTTCTACCTTTGATGGAATGGCTCTTGCTTGGGCAGTTGCTGAACGAATTGTTCAGATGAAAACACGTTCACTCTTTGCAACACACTTTCATCAACTCACGGACATGGCATCACAGTATCATGGTGTCAAGAATGTGCACACACTTGCAAAGGAATCAGGCGACACGATTGTCTTTCTTCACAAGGTTGTAGATGGAGGAACTGACAAGAGCTATGGAATTCACGTTGCGGCACTTGCTGGAGTTCCGGATGAAGTTGTAAAACGAGCCAATCAGATCCTGCTAAAGATAGAGAAAGAAAATAGAGTCACAGTCGGAGATGCAACACCAGACTTCAAATCAACGGAACAATCTAGTCTTGAATCACTGGTTGTTGAAGATCCGATTGTTGAGCGTGTGAAACACATGGATTTAGATAGAACAACTCCAGTGGATGCATTAGTAAAATTAAAAGAGTTGCAAGAAGAAGCAAAGAAAAGAAGGGAATAAGGTTCATATTTTTTCAGGTTGAGTACAAACACTGCTAGATAAAGGTAAAATAACATGAAGCAAGAGAGATTTGATGAATTGGCAGGGAAGGGATTGCTTCTATCTGTGATTCTCTTGTTTATTTTTGTTCCATTAGGATTATGGTTAGATAATGATATCTTTATGTTAATTGGAGTGCTAATGGGGTTCTATCTCCCTGCCCTGTTAGTTACATATACCATTTGGGTGGCGCATGGTGAGCTCAGAAATTGGAAGAAGAAAAGGAGGAAAGCTAAACGCCAATCTAAGCGAAAATCAAAATCATTGGTGTGCCCATCTTGTGAGAGAATTTACAACAGAGAAGAATTAGATCTATCCCCAACTGCAACTCCATTTTGTCCTGATTGCGAAGTGAAACTAGTCTCTTTACCTGGAGATCAGAGCGCTAATTCAGCGTGATATTCAGACACGTCGGTATCCGAATTACATGGTTTCTGTAGATTGTAATGCTCCTTTGAATAGAAATGGTTCAATGTTATTCACTAGAATGTACTTAGAAACAATGATTGCTATATCAGCTGTCTATGTTCCTGGACATATTATGCAAAATAGATCGATAGAGCAAGTCCTAACCAAAAATTCAAGGTTATGAAAACCATGAACCATTTCCTTGATTCTAAGGCAGGATAATGTACTTTCCATAATTTCCAACCAATCACCAAGAATAGACCAAACATTGCTAGGATAATTGGAAGGCTGATAATAATCCCTTCAACAAGATTAGGAATCATATCACCAGTAACGACGATGAGTCCATACTGGATTCGTGCGTTGCAAAATGCTAGCGCATAAGTTTGTGCAAAACAGTCAATTGCAGCCTTTGTAAATACCATCATGCCTGTCGTGAAGAAGAACATTGATGGTAAGAAGGAACGTCGAATTGTCTTGCTGGCCAATGGTGCCAGAAAAACAAGTCCCATAATTGCTGAAAATAATAACATGACCATAACCATAGTGTCAAGGAAGTTTGGATTGTCTGTGAAGGCAGTAGTCGCAAATATCCAACTCCAAGTTTCATGATAAGTCCCAAAGTTCCCAGGAAGGGGAATCGTTCCGTACCATGGAAGAGAACCAATCCACCCAGCGCTGAAAGGACTCTGAAAAATCACACTTGTAACAATCCTCGTTTCTCCTGTACTACCTTGTGTTACTGGAAGTATAATATCAAGTATGACTTGGTAAAATTCACCAATCATGAAGCTAATCAGAAAGAGTGCAATCCCGATGTAAACGAAGAAGAGTCGAATCTTTATTTGACGCCACAATGCAGTTGGTTGAATCGCCGCTTCAGATGACTTGAGGGATCCTATCTGGGGTGGAGTAACTAGGTATGAAAGATATCTCCGTACTTTGCTTCCTGTACTTTTTCGCAATGATGGAATGATGAGGATGCACAGACTTACTGTGAATATGGGCAATGCTAGTGCAATGATAGTCGCAAGGTCAGCTCCGATTTCAAGCATCTGTATCATTGCTCTATCAACTCCTGTTCTGAATTTGAATGTCTAATTCTATATCGATAATAAGCACCAGCAACTAGCATTGGTAAAGGAAGCATAACTAGAGTTACCAACGTGAGAGTGTACGTTGCTATCAATGTTTGCGGAATCTCAGTCATAGCCGCAGGAATAATGAAATCGAATAGAATTGATGGTTGTGGATAAGTGTCGTATGGATCAGTACTAGATGTAAAGACCACGACCAAGTCCAAACTTGGAATCACGAAAATATACTGACCCGCAAATCCTTGCGCTGCATAAACATTAGCTGTTTCTGTTGGGTACGTCCACCATTGATATGAATATCCGGTGTAGTCATTAAAGGGGATGAGGGTTTCTGATGATGATTGAACCCAAGCAGATGAAACAATCTGTTCACCATCCCAAGTCCCATTGTTGAGATAGAGATAACCAAATTTCGCCATGTCACGGGGAACCATCTCTACTCCACCAGATCCCCGATAGATGCCTTGACTGTCGACAGGCCATAGGACATCCGACACACTGATTCCAAGTGGTGTGAATAACTTATCCTCTGCATACTCAAGAAGTGAGACCCCTGTTGCTTCGGTAACAATCGCACTCAAGAGATGAGAACTACCCGAACTATAGACCCAGACATCACCAGGGGAATAAGCCATAGGCTGATCAAGGATGTACTGAACACTGTCACTTGCAAACCAATACTGATAATGACTGTTCAAGGATGAGCTATAAGGTTCAGACCACTCATCCCAATCGATCCCAGAGGTCATCGTCAAAAGATGTTCGAGTGTGATGTCATCTATTCGTTCATCGTAGTTTGCATAGGTTCGATTTGGGAGAAGGTCAATTAATTTTTCATCAACACTGTCAATATACCCCTCTGCAATAGCAATTCCGACAAGTGCTGAAGTGAAACTCTTGGTAGCGGAATGAATAATGTGTCTATCATCTTGAACATACACGGATCCAGGAAACTCTTCTAAAATCAGATATCCATTCTTCACGATTAGAAGAGAGTCAATGAGAATGTTGTTCTCTTCAATCTTGACAATCATCTCATTCAGTATTGCCGACTTCATTCCTTGTTCTTCAGGAGTTGATGTTTGCCATTCATCTGTTGGCCAGTAGTTTATATCCACTGCTGATTGTGAAAAAGAATGACAATCGCCCAGTTGAATTGAGGTCATAAGAAGAATCAGAACGAGGGGAATGATGGGTACTATTTTTTTCCATATCACTAGATGACTTCCTCCAAACACCTTTCTGATGAAATACTATGTTATAATCTATAAATAAGGTGTGAACTACGCCAAATGTTAGACCAAAAAAACGGTACGTGACATGACTAACAGATTGCTATCTTCGATTAGTGGTCAATTTTCTGAGAGAATCTCATGTGCTTTCTTCAACTGCTCAATAATCTCAATTCCTTGGGGGCACTTCTCCAAGCACTCACCACATTCCTCGCATGCAGCAGCATTCTCACCAGCAGCCCATGGAGTTGTTCCAATCATTGAATAGAGATGTTTAGCCTGGTCCCTTAAACCATAGATCTGATAGCGTTGTAGTGCATTGAATATGAAACTAATATTCACCTCATTTGGACAGGGTTGACAATATTTGCATTGAGTGCACACAAGGTCGCAAAGCTCCTTGAATCGGTTAGCGATACTGTCAATTGACTCCATTTCTTTCTTAGTCAATTGATCATAATCTTCCTGAGAAGTAATGCTAAGATTATCATTCAGCATTTCATCGGATCCCATTCCAGATAATGCTACTGAAACATTAGGATTGTTAAATACGAATTTGAATGCCAGATTAACGTAGTTCGCGCGTCCAGGTGTAAGCCACTTCTTCATTTCTTCAGGCATATCCGTACCGGCCAATCTCCCGCCTCCGACAGGTCCCATGATTGCTACTGCCATACCTTTCTCACCAGCATAATTGATCATTTCATGATTGACCTGGTCAACGATATTGTATTGCACAAGCATCAGTTCATACTGTCCTGTATCAATGATTTCTTTTAGGACCTCAGGTTTATCATGGAAGGAGAACCCTAGATGCTTGATTTTTCCTTCTTCCTTTGCCTTCAAAGCACGTTCTACTAAATTGAAACCCACCACTTTCTCTTCGAAGGATTTTTTGTTCAGGGCATGAAACAAGTAGATGTCTATGCATTCAACATCTAATCGCTCAAGTTGCGCATCCAAATATTTCTCAAAATGTTCAGGTGCTGAGAACTCTTTAGGCCCAACCGGGCATTTAGTAACTAAAGTGACTTTTTCGCGATAACCATCCTTCAATGCTAATCCCAAGACTACTTCACTTTCACCTTTGTGATAGGGCCAGGCATTGTCCACATACGTGATACCATTATCAATTCCTTTTCGAATCAGTCTGATTGCTTCTTCCCTGTTGATTGTACCATCTTGGTCATTAGTTGGAAGGCGCATACAACCAAATCCAAGTGCCGATACTTTAGTTCCCAATTTTCCTAGATTTCTGTACTGCATGCTTCTTCAACTCATGAGCTAGCTGCTTTGGTTAACTTGTGCCTGTTAAATCCACGGGTTCAAATATTTTGTGAGGTCAAAACACGAGGATTAGCTAGAGCCAAATGGTTTAACACAAAGAGGGGGTAATGAAAATAGGATAAGCTTACAAGCGTGATGTCAAATGATAGGTATCGTCATTCTAATAATCCATGTATTGATCTATGCAGGTTCTGGCATTATTCTGTATGCTTTGCGGACCAGATTATCTCTAATTCCATTCTACTTGTATATTGGAATATTACAAGTGTTCACATCACTAATGAGCAGCTTCTACGTGTTGGATATTGGCTACGGTATTTTAGTTGGAGGAGGAAGCATAGTCTATGCAGCAGTCATATGGTCGGTTATGCTCATCTATATCATTGAACGAGATCTTGAAACTATCAAAATGGTAATCCTTGGGATTGTTGCGATACAATTTATCTTTCTAATGCTATATCCAATCTACGCGTTTCTATTGAGCTTCGATGGAGCCTCAAATCCATTAGCCATCCCCAGCAGATTATTCGAGATAAGTTTCGGAATATTCTGGATTGGAAATCTACTAGCTCTATTCGAGATGGTCTTAATGGTATTTCTCTTGGAGAGAATGAGAAACGCCTTGCAAAGAGTCCCTGCTATCGTTAATGTTGTGTTTGTTTACATTCTCATGCTCCTGTTAGATGGACTTCTTTTTCCGTTCCTCGCGTTTCCCATTATCCAATCGATATCAATTGTCCAAGGTATAGCTTCAATTGTGAGTAAGCTCCTGCTGGGTATTCTATATGGTAGTATGCTAGTCATTGCTTCATTCATTCTAGATTCAAAGTATATCAGGGATCGAACAGATACGGGTATGAGTTTTGCAGAGATGTTGTCACTTCCTAAGACCGAAATCATTCAAACTTGGCAAAGAGCCGAGGAGAATCAAATTATGGTGAAGATCCTCTTAGATCTTCTTGGTCATGACATCCGCAATTACAGTGATGTTTCGTTGAAAGTGATTGAATTGCTGGAAACTCAAGACTCGGCTCTTAGTGATACGAATCTAGAATTAATTTCCGAGATTAAACAAGCTCAACACAAGACGATTACACTTCTGGATAATGTGTTAGCACTTTCAATAATCAAAGAGCGGTCTCTCAAAACATCACCGGTAAATCTACTTGAGTTGTTCAATCTGGCAAGAACTGATGCTACTACTTCATACAGGAATGTTCTACTCAAAATCCAAGGAGAAAAATCACTTGATATATTTGTCAATGGACACCCAATCCTGCAATCAATGTTTTACAACCTCCTCTCGAATATGATAAAATATCGAAAACCAGAACATGATGTGGTAGTAGAAATATCAGTAATTACTGACACAAAATTAACTCATGTATTAATTTCAGATCAGGGACAAGGTATTGCTCCTGAAAAGAGAGAGCAGATATTTGACAGTCTCGAATCAAGACCACGTTTCATGAACTTTGGATTATACATAGTGAAGGCTCTACTCAATCAGTTTGGCGGAGACATCCTGCTGGAGAATAGGGCAGACTCACCCGAAGACTATAGAGCAGGATTAACATATCATCTATCAATTCCATCAGCTGAAGTTTAAGACACCTCTTAGATTGACAGTTAGGTCCCCTATCGAACGTTTTTGAAGGATTATGAACCTTCTAGCATGAAATAGAGCGTTATGAGAGGATTTTGTTTTCAGAATTAATATGGTGCTCAATATTCGTTATATAATAAAAAAATAGTTTTTTTCCTGTGAATCAATAATGAAGCACGCAACAATTAACAAAGCAATTCTTGGAATGGTGTTCCTTTTGCTGGTTACATCAATTGTGACTGTCAATGCTACGACATTATCCGAGGATGAAACCACAGAAGAAGAAACCGAAACAACTTCTGAAGACGAAACTGAAACCGAATCTGAAGATGAAGATGACTCTAATGATCGGGAAGTGCAAATTACTGTTACACCTACGCACGCAGAGATACAGTCAGAGCTTGAATCTGGTGGAATTGAAGATTCCTTCAAGATTGAGGTCGATGTTGGTGCGGATGGTGTCGAGTTCAAGGTTGAATTCGAAACTGAAACTGCAACCAATGAAACCGAACGAGAGTTCGAAGTGGACTTTAAGGAACTTGTAGAATACATTGATGTCAATGGTAATGGTGTCTATGATGAAGAGAACGATACTGAAATCCAGACAGTAGCGCTTGATATTTTTGAACCAATTGTCTACACTATCGAGAATACAACAGATGGTCCAGTGCACATCTTCGATGTATTGACAACAGATGGTGTGTTTGGTACTCGAATCTACGCAACTGGAAACTTTACGGAAATCAATGGCAGCGTCATCGCTCCTACACAAGTAAAGATCGATGTTATGATTCGTAACTTCAACTTCACTGATGTGGATTCCCAACTAGCCTTGAAAGTCGAGCTCAGTACATCATTAGAAACAAGCTATGATGACGAGACCGAGGATGAAGAGGATGGTAGAGCTACAGATGAGGCATCAGTTGATGTTCAGATGACTGACCTCAATGGGTTCTTCTCTTGGAAAGAGTCTGCTGAAATCGATGGAGTT
>JABCTV010000132.1 GCA_018238205.1 Candidatus Thorarchaeota archaeon | reverse complement strand
GGATAAGGTGCATTACATTTCTCACAACGAAATTGTGTAATGGTAGAGGTCTTAGTAGGCATTGAACTAACTCCTTCCGAAGAAGACTATCGATATTACGTTGTTAGTACTGAGTAAGACTGAATATAGCTCGATGTAGTCCTACCCAACGCACTTTTGTATGAAGAATAGGAACTTTTAAAGATTCATAAGTTTGACAAAAGAATCAGAACTAGTTGGAGGCTAATAATAAATTGCAAATACCTACATTTCTCCTGAGAAAACTCTACGTAAAAGGCAGTCTCGAAAATGTCGATGATGGGTTCAAGTTCAAATTGAAGAATTCGATTTCAACCGCTACTGCAGTCGATTTTAAACCACTCAAGGTAAATGGAAATGAATACCCTCTTGAGACTACTGTAATCAGTTCAGAAGTTGGCGAAATCGCAGTTAATGCGATTTCAAAGGAAAATTCTTTCGCAATCAAAGTGGGTCTAGATATTACGGTTCATGTGAAAGGTGACCAACTCGCTGCTGGTGAGCACACAATCGACATAGCACTAGCAACTACGGAAGTTGGTGATCTCGCTTTTGATGTCAAAGATACTATCTAATTTAATCATAGCAGAGGGCTAACAATCTTCTGCACAACTCTTCTTTTGATAAATAATTAGTGAGGACAATAGTTTTCAGCAATTCACACAGTCTTTTGGATGGTGAAAAGTATGTATGTTAAGATACGCCAAGATGGTTCTATCGGCATTGGCCGTGGAACTGAGGGAGAAGCAGAAATCACCATGGGTTTTGGCGAAGCCCATATGGTAGCCGCCGCACTTGAGAAACTCGCCCAGACAGCCAGAAATCACAAACAGACTTACCTCAAAACCACAAATGTGGGAGGAGGAAATAAGATTGATTTCGTACGAGCTGATGATGGAACAATTACAATCTCTGGAGATAAACAAACTTACATCTGTACAGAACCTGAGATTCGTGAATTAGCAGAGAAGCTAAGGCACTTACCACCAGTCGAAGTTGCACCTCCATCTGACTATGTGCAGAAGACTACCCCATCTAATGGGATGTGTCTAGTTGTGACCAATGGTGGTCAATCAATCAGACTTCGCCTTCCAGAAGCTGCTCTTTTGAAAACTGCAATCCGTAGTAGCATCAATTCTAGATACTTTGTTGAAACTATTACCATTGGTCAAAGAAGAATCACTGCAAGCAGAACAAGTGACTTGAAGTGGCAGCTTCGAGGAGGAGAAAGCACAATCAAGTTCACTGCATATGAGATCGAAGCCTTGATAGCTGGATTGCATAACGGTATCCTGGATGTTTTGATGGATTTGGTCAAGAGCTTTGGAAGTGACGATATCTCTGACATCCGTGTTAAGAGTGTACTTCAACGAATTGAACAAGATACCATAAAGATCTTCGGCGAAAACAAGAGTGGCAAAGGTATTGCTAAAGAACTCACCAAGAGGACCAAATCAATTATTGGAATCGGCGAGTTTGCAGACGAACGTGCCGATAGTTTCATCGATATGTGTAAGTATGTCTATACAAAACTTGATACCAAATGGGTAGAACAATTATTTGATCTATTTGCAACAGCTTTTGTAATTGCGTCTTAGTGAGGGTGTTTACTCTCAACCAATTCAATCCACAATGGTCCTTTGAAGAGGGACCAGTTTTTCTTATCACCGATGAGTGAATTTTCTGCTGGAGGAACTAATCGAGTGTTTCTCCATTGGATTCCATAATTGCAGTTGACCACGGATAGCGTTTCAAAATAGTATTCATCAGACGATCAATCTTACGCTCCTCGGAGGTTCCTGAATAGACAAGAAGCAGCACAAGACCTCCACGAGTACGTTTGAATTTCTGATACATTGTTTTGGTTGTGTTAATGGAATCACAGACAACCATAACCTCAGCATGAGGGATATCGAGGTCTCTTTCACCAACTGGAGACATGACCAATACATGCTTGTCTTCATCTTCTCTGAATGAACGCAGTACTTCCCCCTTATCCCTTGTTTTACCGGTAATCGTGAGGACAGATAAACCAGATTTCTCAAGAACTTCTTGAATCTGAGAAACCATCTCCAAGTATGAAGTAAGAACGAGTGTTTTCTTGTGCTCTAGTGCTATTTCCAAGACTCTAGTGGTTTTTGCAGACACTGCTGGAAACGCTTTTCGTAAATCATTGACATTGAAGTAGTGTTTGATGTATTCACTATAAAACATGCGGAGAAATTGTTTAGGAGGCATTGCATAGATGTACTTCCGAAGCATTAGGAGTCCTGAATACCGACCTTTCAACTCGTCAGTTACAGGTAACCGTTCTAGAAGAAGATGAATTCGTCTAGAGTCCCCATCAACCATGTCAAGATTACCATCTTCTTCAAGCTCATTCATTATCTCTATTCTCGTATTGCGAACGAGCTCGTCCAGTACTTTCGATATTGAACGTATTTTAGGATCATTCACTGTACTAACTTTGAGAAAGGTGGGTTCAAGATAATCTTCGACATCAGTTCCATAGAGGTCTTCCATTGAGATTACTTGAGCTCCAGGAATGTATTCCTTCAATGTCGCTAGCTCGTCACGAATCTCAACTTGTTCTTGTGTAAAGACTGCATGGTCATCACGTAGAGTACCACTCATTCCTATGACCCATTTTCCAGAAAAGTATGGGAGAAGGGTTGGCCAAGGAAAGACTAGAGCGGTTCTTCCACCAGCTCGTCGTACTAATGTGTCGACTTCATTGATCAGAACTATTTTGAAACGGTCAAAAACTGAAGGATCTTTCTGGAAGGTACTCGCAAGCACTTGGGGTGTAGCAACAATAACACGCTTCTCTCTTAGATTCATTTTACGGTAACCCGAACGAATCCTTGACGATAATTCTCCAAGATCATCCTCGAGACCTCCATACTCTCCTTTGAGATAATCCACGGTCTCCACTAAAGATGAGGATGAATGAACAATAATCAGAACTCCAGTTTCAGGGAATTTCTCTGCCACAAGTTGATGCGTGATGAAACGTTTCCCAAGCCCACAATCCAACTCTAACAATAATGGAGTATTCTCAAGTTCACTCACTCGATCCAGAATGTATGTCTGGTATCCTCTTGGAGTATACTTGGGTTTCGTCATCGCAATCTCATGTTTGTTTAAAACGTTAAGAACCCATCTAAAAACAACATGAGTTTTAGACCGTATTTTATTTCAAGAGATCCTTTTGAAGACCTTTGCTAGGGAGGGTCCTTTCACATGTAAATTGAATTCGTAGAAGTGACCAAAAGGTACGATATGCACGTCATAATCCCGGTCACGAAGTTTTATTGCCACTTCTTCTATCAACGAGTCAGCAAAGTCAGGATCAGCTTTGCTTTCGTCAAGATGTGCGAACGAGTGAAGTACAACGGTTTCACTTCCTACCTTCTTCGCTAACCAACGAATATTTTTCACCATTTTTCGGATAACACTTAGTCGGTTATTTTCATCTGACTCTTCAGAATGGATCCAAACCAAAACTGATTCTCCAACCTCTGCTTTGTCTTCGCTTGACTCATTTGGACGATACCAGAAACTCTCAACATGGAACATCAATAGCCTCAAATGAATCACCTATGGCGCTTCGTCTTCTTGGTCAAGTGGATTAAGGGGAGATGGATCACCAATGGATTGATGATGCTTTTCTACTTTGGGCTTTCGGGGCATTGCCTTTCCGTTAACCCAGATTGTATTTGGTGGAATTGTAGTGTTTTTGGGAACAACAGTATTAGCACCAACTATGACTTTATCGCCAATGTCAGCTCCGGGTAGAACGACAGCGTTAGCACCAATAGTGACATTGTTTCCAAGCTTCACTGTCTTGAGATAGAGTCTTCCACTCTCGTATACATGGCCAGTCAATATTGCATCGTAACCGAAGAAACAATTGTCACCGATAATCGTACGTTCAGGATTGAACATCCGTCCATTTCCAATAATGGTGTTCTTACCAATCTTAGCTCCAAACGCCTGGTGTCGTGGTTTAGTATCAAGGAACACCGAGAAGAACCCGGCAAAGTACGGAAATATTACATAGTAGATCTCAAAGTACTCGTAGAGTAACAAATCCCCTGTATTGGACTCATAGTAACCATCTTCGAGGAAGGGTATTCCTCTCCGAGAGAGTTTGAGCATTCCAAGAAGCGTAACCAGAAAGACTGCATAACAGGCCAAACCAAGAGGGACAAAGAGCACAAAGAACCAGAAGTAGTCAACCACAAAGGGATGAAAAACTGATGTGAGGTGTGGTATAACTATTTCAAAAATATTAACGAAGGGCCAACCAAGATTATTCAAGAATCCAGTAACATTCTGTATAACAAAAGCAAACAATAGAATTGCAGGTATCGCCGCAATTGTCAGGCTAATCATTATGGAAAGCACCATGTATAATGAATAACCAACTGACCGAACTCTCATGATTTACACAACAGGATTAGAGCAGCAAAGTGGATATGTATTATATTTATCCAACTGCACCAATATCGCTACGGAAAGAGATATAGATAAAACATTTTGATTGACGCCGTATCTTTCCGGGTGACTTTGCCATGGCCTACGACGTTATTGTAGCTGGAACAGGTCCTGCAGGGCTTATGACAGCGGAACATACTTCAAAATATGGGTTGAAGACTTTAGTATTAGAGAAGCGGAAACAGGTGACGGACTCCCTGATGGGGGAGCTTGTGACAGACAAGGCCTTGAACTTCCTTAGAGTCAAACCCGATTCCGAATTCATAGGGAACAAATTCACATCCATTATCGGCGAGAGTCTTGATACTGGAGCCAATATCGTCGTGGATAGGACGCTCCTAGGCAATTCATATTTGTTCGATGAAGACAAGTGTCAAGAAATCATGAGGGATAGAGCACTATCCAATGGAGCAGAATTCAGATACAAGTCACGGGTCAAATCTGTTGTCAAAGAAGGAAACTCCGTTGTAGGTGTAAAGTACAACCAAGATGAAGAAGCACGCGCAAATTTGACTGTGGGGGCAGATGGATCTTTCAGCAGGGTTTCTGAAACATCAGGCTTCACTCATCCAAAGTGGCTTCTCTCATACGGCTATAGATTTAAACTCACCAATTGTAAGAACATCGACCCTAACACCGCTTACTTTTACGTTGGAAAAAATGTGGGCCTCGGATATTTGTGGCTCTATCCAAGATCTGAATCTGAGATAAATCTTGGAATTGGTAGAGTGCCATCAACAAAGACAAACTGGGATAAACTGCCTCCAATGAGGGATGTTCTTAGAAATTATATGAAGACCCATCCAGAAACTCAGGACGCTAAAATTGAATCAGTGAATGCTGGAGTTGTACCCTGTTCTGGGATCATTCCAAAATTCACGGACGCAGGAGTCGCACTGTGTGGTAACTCAGCAGGACAGGTCTCTTCCATTGTTGGAGGAGGTGTTACGACGTGCTTCCACGCAGGCCAACTTCTTGCTAAGCATGCAAAGAGAATAGTCGACGCTGGAGATTTCTCAGAGAAGAGTGTCCGACTTTATGAGAAGGAATACAGGAAATCCAAGATTGCATCCAACATTACCAATACAGGAAAAGGGATGATTGCGATTTCCAAGTATGCCATGTTCAACGATCATATGGAAGCAGCAGAGATAGTATTAGGTCAACTTGATGCCGATACTCTGAACAAGCTCATTCAGGGAAATGCAGGTGTTGCCACGTATATGGGTCTCGTGTCCAATTTCCTTCCAATGGTGATGAAGATTGGTCTTGGTTACACGAAAGCAATCGCTATGAGCGGACTCTGATCACGAATGGATTTCTATGCCCGAAGCCAGGCAAATGCCTCTTCAACCTCTGCGCTGATTTCAATAATGGGATTATTGTCATAGACATCATCTGTTCCATATGCATATTCACCGTACAAATAATGCCAACCAGTCAATTCCAATATAGTGAGATTGCAGTTGTGAAAATCAACTAATGCGTTCCATTCGAAAGGAACATCAATATCTAGATTCAATGTCCTGCACCAGATCCATACGTCAAAACCTATAGTATCATCCACTTTGATGTTGTTGTGTATTCTTAGATTCAAGTCACCATCCTCAACGCCATAATGGAGTGCAGTATCATTTACCCATGCATTGTTACTATAGACAATGGTAGTATTCAAGTTAGACGAAGCGACTATATTGATGAAATAGAAGCATCCTGTACCCAATACTATATCGATTGATTTCTGTCGCCCTGCTCTAAGCGTTACTCCCCATGAATCTTCAGTCATGACAATACTAATGCCAGCTTCTGTACTATCAAGATAGGGAGTGATATTAATTGAGTGCAATAGATTATCATTTTCCGTGAACGTGATTGAAACATCCGCATCGTCTGCTCTAATTTGGAAGAAAATACTATCAGGTGTCGTTGATGTGACTGCTCTCTCAAACTGGAACCCAGATTCATCCAGAGGGTATTGCAGAACTATTGAAACTCCAAGGATGGATATAACCACTAATGCCACAATTACTACCGCAACTAGTCTTTTTCTCATTTGGTCACAGCTCCTCAATATCTATCATAAATTTGAACATTAATAAAGAAAGTGAAAAAAGGAGAAGCAGGGGACACCCCCCCGGCACCCACTGCTTCGTTTACCGATTTTCATCGGTATGCCCGTAACACACCCGTAATGAATAGCATTTAGCCATCCACCCGGAGTTAGCAGCGTGATGCTGCTAAGGACTTTGTAAGGTTAGGTGCCTTTTCAAGTTCTTGGTTGTATACAGTCATAAAGTTAGTAAACAATATAATTGTACAAATATTCGAAAAATAGTGGAGCGTGAGAATAATACCCATCGATAACGAACTTGCAGAATCTCTGGAGCTTTGTGGCTTCGTGACAGGCGAACGTCAGGAATCGAGATTAATGAGTATCCTTGGAGTAATTCTTAGACTCCAAGAGTTCCCCCCAATTCCATTGACTTTTGCTCAAATATACAAGCAGTTCGAGATGGAGGACTCCCGCACAAAAGTAACAGAAGCATGGGTTTACAGAGTGTTAAAATCACTAGTTGACACACAGCTCATTCGTGTTGAAAACCCCAAATCTCATAGAAAGAGGTACATTGCAGATGTTAACACAATTGTGACCGGGCTTGAGAGATTAAAGAGCACAAGAGTTGAAGATCTTGAAACTAGAAGAAAAAATATCAATCAAGAACTGACAAAGGTCAAAGCCCTAGATTGTGGGCATCTCTCTAAGGAACTTGTTAAAGCTGTTACAGGAAGGCAGGAAGAGGTCAGTTCACGGATAGTAAGAGGGGTTGACGAACTTGATAGAGTGTTGAGGTATAATATGCTTAATCTTGCTGGAAAAGGAGATATCGTCAGAGCTACTGTACTTTGGGCGGGACCATTCGTAAATGAGGATATTATAACGCGAACCATGAAATTCGTGGAAGCAGCAGAGAGAGGTGCGGATATCAGATATCTATTTTCAACGGATATTTTTCGAGTTGAGCAGGACAAAGGAATTCGTGTAAACATGGAAGAAGTGATTGGATTATTAACGCTCCTTTCAGAATTGAAGGAAAGTGGAAAAAAGTTCGATGCAAGGCTCTATGCAGGACCTAAAACATACAACCAGGTCAGTTTCAATAGAGAGAGTATGGCACTCATCATTGCGGAGAGTCCAATTACTGCTACGTGGATAACAAGAAAGTTCAATCCAGACCTTATTGATAATGCGGTAAAAACCTTTGACAAAGATTGGAAGACGGCAAAATCAATTTTCGACCTGACTCAGAAGGAGTTCAAGGCATTAGGCGGATATCACGAAGGACTAATTAGCAAGTTGATGACATCAAAAGAAGAGGGTAATAATAGAAGTTAGAAACTAATAGGGGGAGTTAGAACAATGAGTGATGCTCAGTATCAAGCAATCATAGAATTATTGGATTTTGAATTACATAGAAAAGATATGATTATCCTGGGAGCAATCCTGAAGAGTCAGAGTGGTCCAACAAACTATGTAGACTTTGAATCAATAAGAGCTCAACTTGAGATTGATGAGGGCGGAAGAAAAGGAAAGGACTCATTGATCTATCGAAGTCTATCTTGGCTAGAGAAGGCTGGGTTTATCAAAGTGAATCGGAGTCAGCACAAGCATGGGTACAATTCTGATGTGGGACTCATGCACAGAGTATTTCGCAAAGCGATAATAGAAGCAACTCAAGAGATTAAAAGCGAAATAAGAGATCTCGATTCGGAAATTGAAGTTCTTACCAATATGGACACCGAAGATGTTGCTTCAGATATGATCTCAATAGCTGCGGGTAAGCATAAAATTGAGAAACCTGTATTTGCAGTAGGATGGGAAGACGTATTCCAATTAATTGATGATAAAAT
>JABCTV010000131.1 GCA_018238205.1 Candidatus Thorarchaeota archaeon | reverse complement strand
GGAACTCAGCCAGACTGAGTAGTACGGTGTATCATCAGCGTTCAAATCAGTGCTGCCCCAGGAGAAGTCGAATACTCGAGCATCACCTGTAGTTGCGACTGGTGCTGCAACTGTGACTTCAGGAACAAAGAAGTTACCGATGAAGATTCCAGGAATCTCCTCAGCGTAATCAAAGTTACTTCCCGTATCACTGTCAACAAGTACAGCAAACGTCTGGTTCTGCAATAGGTAGTATGTATCGATCTCTAATGTATTGGTCTGGTATGACCTAAGGGGTTCAAGTCCAACACGAGTGTCTACAGTTAGCCAGTATTCACTAGAGTCACCAGAATAATCCATGATACCAACCACGATGGAACCATCTTGGTCAGCTGTGAAGGTACCGTATTCAGGGTGCCTTCCACTTGTCATAGATTGATGTGTGGCGATTGCGTTATCACTTGTACGTTCAGCCATTGGTATATCGCTCCACCAGATAAAGGCGTCAACATCACTACCATCGAAATCAACGGTAACTCTTACAGAGTCACCAGTGACGATTCCGTCAACTGTCTCGAATGAGAAGTCATCAGGATCGATTGGAAGGCCAGAGAACGCACCATCTGGGTCAGCAGCTGGGTGTGTTGCATCGTTTCGCTCAACTAGGTTTCCGTAGAGGATCTTGACAAGCATTGATGTGACACCAAACTCTGGAATTAGTGGGTTGATACCATCAGTCCAGGTAGCGTTCAGGATGACGTGGTCACCAATTGCGCTGCCGCCTGTAGTAACAACTGCTTGAGTGGTAACATCTCTTGAGTACCAGCTCAATTCAAGGGTTGGTTCATCAATGGTTTCTAGACCAATTACTTCGAGGGTGTAGTCCTCAGGAACTGTTGCTCCATCCATAGCATTAGTAAAGACGTAGATCATGTACATACCAGTCCAGCCGCCAATACCGGCCATTGCTAGAGCTGATGTGTCAGAATCTTTTACGCTGTCTGTAGATGATGCAAGTCCCCAACCTGTCAAGTCGACAATGTCAACATCCATGTCGGTGTCTGCATTGGCCCACTCTACTCTGGCACAAAGGTAGTTGACATCAGTATCTGTCATGTTGATCAGATATGCGTGATTGTCATACGTATTAACTGTAC
This sequence comes from Candidatus Thorarchaeota archaeon, assembly GCA_018238205.1. Taxonomy (GTDB): domain Archaea; phylum Asgardarchaeota; class Thorarchaeia; order Thorarchaeales; family Thorarchaeaceae; genus SMTZ1-45. The sequence continues at coordinate 7,302 of JABCTV010000131.1, read as the reverse complement.
CAGGGTCGTATGGAGTCGCGTCGTCACCAGATCCGCTAACAACTGTGAAAACTGTACCATTGTCATCATAGGTTGCGAATACATTGTACGAGTATGGAATCTTAAAGTCCATTGTGCCGTTGTTGGCAATAATGAAACCTTGATGGATACCATAGTCAGTACCAGCACCTACAGTCAATGTTACGTTAGCTCCCTGAGTAGCTGCAATTGGAGTTGCAACGTTGGGATCGTCAGCTAGAGTCCAAGTCGTGACTGTTACTGTTAGAGTGTTGCTTGCGCCGCTGTCATCAGCAACCATGACAATTCCATTGTTCGGGAAGAGTGTACCAAGACCAAGTGGAGATGACAAGTCAATCTTTAGAACATTGTCTGTACCACCAGCATAGGTCCATCTAGTAAGCTCGTCTCCATGTGTACCATTGTAGTAGTCAGGTACTCCATTGAATGGATCAGTGTCAGTCCAATCAAACACGAATGCCCAGAGATCATCGTTATCGAGGGTCGCCTGGTCACCAGATATTGAAATGGTAGCATAGTTTGCTGTAGCAAAGCTAGCAGGAACTGTTGTTAAGTTCAGGTTGAACCAACCACCGTGCGAAGTATTAGCTGGGTATGCTGAGGTTGACTCATTATACCAGTAAGTATCGAACAAAGTTGTTGTTGTTTCATGAACAACATATTGAGCGTCGGACCAACCACCAATGAACGTACCAAAGTTCCAAACTCCATCTGTATCGATGGTCATTGTGACTGAATCGCCTTCATCAACTACACCAAAGTATAGACCATAGTCCATATAGTATGGTGCATGACCAAGTGCAATTACACTATCGTTGATCAATGCGTTTCTAGTGTAGCCGACCATATCTAATGACCATGCCTCATCAATCGCGACAGCCCAGTTGTAACCGGAATCTAGTGTTGAGAACCAGTATCCTGCGCCAATCTCCAAGTATTGAATTGCAGCATAAGCATTGACACGACCAGCACCTTGAGCAAGTGCATCAAGACCAAGATCCACAGCTGTGCTCTGCATGATAGTCTTGAGTTCATCTGGATCTAGTGTAGGTCTAGATTCTAACATTAGTGCTGCAACACCAGCTACCAATGGACATGCCATTGATGTGCCTGCGTAGACAGCATAGTAGTCACGAGCTCCAAACAGTGCACCATAACCTGGTACAAGTCCGTAGGTATTTCTACCTGGAGCAAGAATGTCTGGCTTTGCAGTTCCAAGGGTCGAAGGACCTCTGGATGAAAAGTCAGCAATCTGATCAAATCCTTGACCAGGACCGTATGCTCCCTCATAGGTGTGGTAGGCTGTAGAAGCACCAACTGTGATGATTTGTGGAACTGTGGGTGGACCTGCGGTACCATAGCCGGGACCAGAGTTACCCGATGAGAAACACTGAACCATACCAGGATAATCCACATGGAAGAATCCAGGAGTTGCCATAGCGGCATAAACCAGTGAATAGACGCCCCAAAGCTCATAGTACTGAGGTGCATTCCAACCCCAAGAGTTGCTTGTAATGTCCATCTGATGGACACTTTCATCGTTCCATTCCCAGAATTCTGATGTCCAGTTCATGTCGAATCCAGCTGCATATAGGAATGAGTTGAATTCTGATACCATACCAACGGTGGATATACCACAAATTGTTGCTCCAGGAGCAACACCAGGTAATGTTACGAGTGAGCCACTAGGACCAACTGGATAGGTTAGTACTCCCCGACCAGCAATCTGACCTGATACGAATGTACCGTGTGAGTTTTCATCGTAAACGATAGCAATAGCTCGGCCGCCGAGACCAATAGCATCGACCATTTTAAGACCGAAGTATCCTTCCCAGGTATGACCAAGGGTACCAAGACCAAAGCGAACACCATCGGCATAATCATTGTACATAACCAAGTGCTCTGCAGAAACTGGGGTGAAGTTGCCATAGTATTTGCCAGCTTCCCAGTCATCAACAAAGCTCCAGTCACCTAGACCTTCATAGTAGTTCCAGACAGCTGAGTCATTGAAGTCAGCACCATTGTAGATAGAACCCATCCAGAATTCTGTCTGCATTCGTGTGGTGTTCCAGTCAATAAGGATTGTAGTTGCATTCATGACCATAGCAGGAGCGAAGACCTTGCAATAAGGATCATTACGCTGCTGGAATACATATCCAGTTGTATAGTAAGGAATGGTCAAGTTGGCACGAGAAGTTGTGTTTGTCATAATCGTGACAGTTGCACCACCACTACCCAATGTTGGATCAGGAATTTCAAAGTCCTGTAGAACGACATTTCTATAGAAGTCGGTTAGATTTCCTTCATTTGGATAGTCTGGATAGTCACCACCCCACCAGGCTCCAAGATATGCATCGAACCACCAGTCAAGATGGGAAAGACCACCTTTGTTGTTCAGATAGGGGCTTCCATGTTGACAGGTTGACCAGTTGACGTACCACTTTCCATCCATCTCATAGCTCAACATATTCCATGATGAGTAGCCAAACCAAGCTGTAACGTTCTCTACAACAGTTGTGTTTACACGGTAGAGTAGGTTACCAAAGCCCCAACCAGTTGGGTCATAGGCGGTTGGTAGACCATCTGATGCAATATCGAGTGCACCAAAGAGATCAGGATGACTGTAATCAGTACCAGTGTCAATAGTAGCAACTCTGACACCAGCTCCGTCGTAGCCATATTGTGCATAGACTTGATCTACACCAATATATGGTAATGTAGCCCAAGCATCAGGCTCAGTTTCTACAGGTAGATCATCTGAAACTCTATTAAATTCGTCGACGGCTCCTCTAAAGAGACGATCAGCGAAAACAGTTACTACACCATCATAATTCTCGAGTGCTACAAGATTTTCGACATTGCTTACAAAAGCACTGGCAATGACTGCTACACCAAAATCAACCTTCCAGTTGATAGTGATGATGTCCTCTAGACCTTCTAGGTTTGCGTCTTTTTCTAGAGTGACTAAGATACCGGCTTCGCCATTATTTGTGACGACGTCGGATGCAAGCATGCCTGTGTCTCTATAACTTGCGAGCACAGAATCAAGCGGTCCCGTCTCACTCCGGTCGTCAAGATATCTCATCAGATCCATCTTGACCTCTTCGGGAGTTGAGACCAACGGTGTTGTAACCTTAGGATTAACTTGTGTTATGGGGGTGAATGGTACCAATAGCATGCTAAATGCAAAGGCAACAGTCAACAACACAACAGCAGTTTTCTTCAGGCTGTTCATTTTTATTTTTTCTCCTCACGTTTTCAGTAGAGAACAAAACGCCTATGATGCATCAATCCGCATTGATAGCATCGTATCTAGACGCATAAAAATCTCCAAAAACTGACCAAGTATTAGTCAGTCATATATCTCCTCTTCAGCGTTCTCCACGGGTTAAGTGATTAGTTCCGAGGAGAGATTTTGCATCTATTAAGCATTGTGCAAGAAATGTACTACTCACCAAGCATCATTTCTCTCCTATTCCGATAATTGAGAATTAGACTTTGTAATATTGACACAAGTCGGCTATAATGGCCTTTAATCACTCGAAAAGGCCTATGAATGCCCAAATCGACCAATTTCTTCTATGTGTAAGCAAAAACACCATATTGTTAGACAAAATGTGGAACAATCAATTGATTATTGACTTCATGGAATATTAAGAAAAGCATTTGAGTAACCAAAACTACGGCTCACGAACCATTTTCTTAATCGCATCAACAATTTCATTTACCATTAGGATTGCACCTATCATCTCGAACTTTGGCTCATCCAATTGGACTTCACCAGCTTCTCTAGAAACACGAGTCATTGAACGACCTAGACCTTCGATTAAGGAAATGATCGTCTGCTTGGCAGAATCTTCCCGGTCACTGGTCTCCACTTGTGAAATCAATTCTACAAGATCAGAGATTACACTGTCTGAAACCTGAGATGCAGTTTCGGAACGACGAGTCAAATCGGCCCATTTTGCTTGAATATCTAGCAGTTTGGCTTCGAGCTCCTTCACCTTGTTATCATCAATCACCGGTGCAACATGAGCAGCGGATTCTGCAGCTACAGCTGCGGTTTCAGCATTCTCCAAAACAAGTCGTAAATCAGCCATCTCGGTCTGTAGAGAGTCTATACTTAGATCCCTTTCTTGAAGCTGAGCTCTAAGTTCACCTTCAACCTTAGATGGAACCACCTTGCCTTTGAGTTGATCCTCCATCAGCTTGATTGAGGTTTCGCGTTCGCCTACCTCAGCCTTGATAGCTTCAAGTTCGCCCTCAAGAGTGGCTAGAGACTCTTCCTTTTCTGAGATGAATTCACTCAGTTTTTTATTCTCACCTTCAAGCTTGTGGATAGCTCGCTTTGAGAGTTGAGCAACTTCTCTAGTGAGTTTGAGGTCTTCTCTGAGACCTGCAAGATCAGGTTCAGGAGGAGAAACCACAAAATAGGCAAAGATTGTGAATAGAATTCCAACTACAACAACATAAATAATGGAAGTAATAGTGGAACCAAAGATAACGTTAGTAATTGCCTGCAGAGCTGCAGAGAAAAAGGGCCAAGACCCAAATGACCACCACAGAGCTCCAGATGCTGCATAGAGAATCAATCCTCCAGATATCAGAATACTAACGATGCTGAATAGTACCATCAAATTCCGTTTCAGTTCATCTTGTGGCATGTGTCTCTGATATAGAATAAGAATTGTTGCAACGAACAATAACGGTAAAACATATGGCAGCGTAGCTACAATATCATCCATGGGGGTTCCGAAGTTAACAAGTAATTCGTAACAACTGAGAACAATTGGACTATTCATTAAGTTGCCTCCCAACTCGTACGAGAAGAGATACATTTTCAATGATAAAACTATTCTGGAGATATAGCATGCCTTTGGGTCTATGAAAAAAAGAACAATCTGCCCTTGCAGGGCAGACTCTTTTTCAGCGCTCTACTCTCTCCAGAGCTTCGCCTTTTCAGCTTCGTGATCTTCAATGGCCATTGTGAGATTTTTTGCGAATCTGCTAGCCTCATCCAATGAAAGAAGGAAAGATGACTTGAGGTCCTTATCTTCTCCAATCATCAATCGGATCTTACCATCATTTACCCAACCTTCAACAGTCTTCTCAGGCAGAGCAACTTGCATCTCACACCAGGTCCTTCTAGTCTGACCAGTATTTCGATCCTCAAAGAAATGTTTCAATTGAAGTCGACGCTCGTAAGCATGTGTCTTAGCACCCATTTTTCATGCGCTCCGTATATTATCTTAGGCGTATTATGACGCCCTCACTTTCATATGCGCTTGAACCAATTTGTGCTCGTTTCTCGGAATTTCCGAGCTGAGATGTTCTTCAGTGTTAGTACAAAGTAGCACTTAAGAAAAGCCTTATTTTGTCACCGGAAGCTGGAGCCATGGATGGACTTTCAATAATGCCAGCGATTAACAAACCCACCCTTACCCTACTAATTCTAGCTATCATCATGTTCACCCCAATGCCAGTCTGGAGTGCTACATCGAACTCCAGTAACTCGATACACACAGGTATGAGTACGAATTTAGCTTTTGCAGTAGCTACATCACAACCGGATGATATCATTCCAGTAGTCGCTCAATTTCCCGAGGGAAGTAGTCCAGAAGAAATGATATACGCAATCCAAACGTCAGGATTATCGAGCGTAGTCATCAGACACGCTTTTCACATATTCCCGATGGTTTCACTTTACATCAGAAGCGATGAGGTTGCGGTATTATCAGAGAATATGTTAATCAGGGGGCTCTCTCTTGATGTTAAGAAACAAATCGCTTTAGACCCGATCCCAATTGAGGAAGCAGCTCTTGCTGCAAATGAAAATGGTTACACACATTTCACAACCATACTTGGCGTAGAAGAGATGTGGAACTTGGGATACAATGGTGCCGGTATTGTTGTTGCAATCCTCGATAGCGGTGTAGATACTAACCATCCAGATTTACAGAATCAAGTTATTGGATTCAAGGATTTCATCAATAGTAATGATGACATGACCCCCGGAGATGGTATCGATGGATATGATGACAATGGTCATGGAACAGCCTGTACGTGGAATGTTGCTGGTGATGGAACTGCTAGTGGAGGTAACTTGACTGGTGTTGCTCCAGGAGCAAGTATCTTATCTATCAAGATTCTTGATGATGAAGGAGTAGGAGACGATTCAGTCATCGCTCAAGGAATTGAATTTGCAATAGCTGAGGGTGTTGATGTTATTAGCCTAAGTATTGGAGGTGAATGGGTGGATGACTCCTCTTACGTTGACCTTTCAGTAATTGCATCAGAGGAGGCAATCGCTGCAGGCATTTCAGTAGTTACAGCTGCTGGCAACTCTGGACCTCAAGCGTATTCAATAAACTCACCGGGAATAGTTGAGGAATCCATCACAGTGGGAGCATCAGTTGATGATGCTGGTGTTATTGCATTCAGTAGTGTTGGACCAGAACCAAGTGGGCATACTGCAAAACCCGATGTAGTTGCACCAGGGTATGGTGTTGTTTCAGGAATGGCTGCCGATGCAAATACATTAGAGTACTTCCCCTACAACTACACCCAATACGGAAATTCATATACACAATGGGCAGGAACCTCAGCTTCAGCACCAATGATTGCCGGTGCTGTTGCAATTCTAGCTCAAAGGCATCTTCGACTTACAACTGATGAGGCAAAGACCTCCCTGATGGCATCAGCAACTGATCTCGGTCTAGATCCCATGGTACAAGGATGGGGAATAGTTAATGTCACAAGAGCATCTGAGTTCTTACTGGACTCTAGTAGAGACCTCACCATTATGACACCACGAAGATTCCCGACCCTCCCATGGAGTGATACGGTCCTCATTATCGGAGATGATAGACCACCTCAGAATATTACTATCATTTCAACTCAGTCTGTGGGTTTGACAAATATCACACTCATAGGTAACGCTAGTCAATTTGTGGAGGTTCAAGACCAGATTACAATATCAGCGGGATATTCACACTTTAGTATTAAACTCGATATTCCTGTAGATCTTCCAATGTCTGAAATAGGATGGTACAGTGGAAAGCTCAATCTCACTTCACTTGGCGAGGTAATAGCGTCAATCGATATTAGTTTCACAATTACTCTCTTCGGTGGTCGCTTGATGGTCGATATGGAGCATCACTCAGCAGATGACCCAGATGATCCATCCTACTATGGATATTTCACTGAATACTTACGAGAGAGTGGAGTTACTCTATCAGAGTTTGGAAGTCCTGATGACCTCACCACAGATTACATTGATGTTGG
>JABCTV010000022.1 GCA_018238205.1 Candidatus Thorarchaeota archaeon | reverse complement strand
AGTTGCTGTCATGGATGAAGGATATGTCCAGCAGCTAGACACACCACGAGAAATCTATGCAAACCCACAGACCATTTTTGTTGCAGATTTCATTGGGCAATGCACATTCATCGATGGAGTTATAGAGTCGGTGGGTGACAGTCTTACAGTTAGTATTCCAAATAATCAAGTAGTTGTTGGTCAAACAACAATTGATGGTTACCCATTTGAAACAAATGAGAAGGTAAAAGCTGCTATACGACCAGAAGACCTTCAATTGCAACGAGAAAGCAAAACAGATAACGAGATTGTGGGCAAGGTAACAAGAACTATCTATATTGGTAATGCCATAGAAGTCTATTTCCTAGTAGGTGAGATTTTAGCTCAAGCGTTGCTAGACCCCGATTCTAAAATGAAGGAGGGTGACAGCATTCATCTCTTTGCACGTGCAGATGAGGTAATGATACTCCCAATCGGAGGAGTTGATGCTTTGCGGAAAGTTCCAGGTCATCCTCTGTCTCTTGATGCAGCCCCATCTAACTCTTCTGCGAATGTCTAACTTGAACAGCAACACCACGATTGAACGTTATCATTTCTTGCCCACTTATGAGAGATTTTCCAGTACCTAAAAGATTCTCTACTTCGTCTAGTACTAAGACCTCTTCTCCTGCTTTCAAATTAGAACTTGCGCTCTTGACAAATTTAGCAAGAGCTGACTTACCTTTAGCTACGAACTCGGCTGCATCTTTCTCCATCATAACAAGGTAAGTATCGTCAATATTAACCTGGAGTAATGTTTCTCCTCCTTTAATTGTAGGAGTTAGCAATCCTGTTGTAGGTACAACTGTAAAGAGTATCTCCTCTTGTAGAGTTACATGCCGTATCTTTCCTGTACTCCTTGACAATACAACTTTGATACCCTCAATATCTGCAACATCCCCAGCATTCTTACCCCATTGATACATCAACACTGCTCTAAGCTTTCTAAGATACCAATCTGTAGATTCCTCTTCAATAATTCCAAGCTGGTTTATTGTTTCAGAAGCTGAGGTTGTTTTGGTCACTTTATAATTTCCAGTAAGAGAATTACTGAGTTTAGTGGTTGGACTTTCACGATCAAACCAAACAATCTTGTTGAATGTGATAGTATCCAAGATTTCTTGCAACCTGGTATTAGCTATCTTGAGAGTTTGTGGATCAACATTCTTTGGAAAGATGCACTGTTGGGCGGGATGCACATGTTCAAGCTCCCAAGGAATAACACCCATCGGCGTCAGGAACATTAGGAGTACTTCCTCTGGTCGTTTCTTTCGAACCTCTGCAATAATGGTACTGGCTGTATCTGAGAATGGTCGTTCACCAATATCTGGCACTATAATTATCGTATCTGTAGTTTTGAATGGATATCGACTTAGTACTCTATCATGGAATCTGTAAATCTCCGGACGTACTGCTGTTTCGGCGCCAGTGTAGAATATAGATGATGATTTTCCAAATGGATCTGACTCAATTAGTTGGTCCATTTTATTAGTCATCACTTGTAGCGCTTCTAACAGAGCTGGATGACTTCTTGCTCTAAGAGCCGCTAGCTCAAAGAGCTTCCCATCCGCAATTGCTTGTCTAACCCTCCTCATCTCTGCAGCTGAAACATACAGATTGTGACGCATAAGAGCAAGAGCTTTTGCCTCCTTTGGAAGACCCTGCATTTCACTCGCAGTGGTACTGCTGCAAACTGGACACTCACATGGCAGTTCTGTAAGGTCTTTGAGATGAACTGTTCCTGTTGTAAGGAGCATTCTTCCTTTTTCTGCAAACTTGGCATAAGATGCTGAATCGAAAAAGTCACACCCTAAAAGAGCTGCTTGAGCAAATAGCATCGGATGACCGCATCCAAAGAGGTGCACTGGTCTGTCAGGTGGAAGATGCTTCTTTGCAGCTAGAGTCACACGAACAATATCAGCATATCTATACATCTCCATCATTGGAACAACACCACCTATTGGGTAAACATCAAAATCCAGTTTTCCCATGGCTTGAGCTGACTGTTCTCGTAAATCTTCAAAGATTCCACCCTGCACAGTCCCAGCAATCATCATCTCGTCTTTGAGACCTACCGACATCTTTGCTCGTTCAAGAGAGAGTTTCACATCTTTCTCGACTTGCTCTCTACCTACATCAGGTTTTGAGAATGCATCTAGGATTGTTCCGATATCGGTCTTAATCTGCTTCTGAAATTCAATTATGGCAATTGGGTCTATTTCTTCCTCAGGAAGGTCATGGAAGTACATTTGAAATGTGCCTGAATCGGTCATAATCGGATGTTCAAAATCTAGTAGACCATGTACGCCCTCCGCAATAGCCTTCTCTCTGAACTTATCATGAGAGTTGATGATGTATGAATTCGTAATCACCATCTGGAACCCAAACACATCTACAATATCCTTTGGAGAAATTATAGATTTTCCAGGATGAATCACTGGCATGAGCAATGGCGTTTTTACTGTTCCATGTTTGGTCGTGAACCTACCAAGTCTAGCTAGACCATCTTTTGCTCTGATTTCGAAGTTTGTCATCTGTGGTCACCATTGGAATCTTACTGGTTGACCAAAGAATCTTTCTCTCTGTCTAATTTTCAATAGTACTGTTTAAGACACAAGCATTAGTGGTTAATATTAATGGTCGAATCTACTGCATTACTTGTCCAGAGACGAAAGTATAGAGAACCCGATCTTCTGGATGAGTTAGCTGCACTTGCCACTACTGCAGACTACAAGATTATAGGCAGATTTGATGTAGTTAGTGGTCCGTCTTCTAAATTCGGTATTCGCAGTGGTAAGGCTGAGGAAATCAAAACATGGATTGAAGTCAATACTCCTGATGTTGTGTTGTTTTCTCCAAAGCTAAAATCAAGTCAAATCTTCAGACTCATGGAGCTGTGGGAGGTAGAAGTTAGAGATAGAACACAAGTCATTCTCGAAATCTTCGATAAGCATGCTCATACACAACAAGCAAAGCTCCAGATTGAACAAGCACGACTCAAGTACGAACTGCCATTTGAACGACACCAGATTCGAATGAGGTTACAGAAAGAGCATACTGGAGACCGACCAGTTGCAGAACAGGTTGGTGCAGGTGAAGATATACTAAACCTACGAATACGGGAGATTAATCGCAGGGTTGCAGCGATTTCTGATAAATTGGAAAAGATATCTAACGCCCAGAGGTTGAAAAAGAAGAAACGCGGAAGAGAAGGATTCATTGAGATTACGCTTGCAGGATACACAAATGCAGGAAAGAGCACGCTTCACCATGCATTAACAGATTCCGGTGTGGAAATTGCTGACAAGCTCTTCACAACATTGGCTACTAAAGCCGCAGACCTTGATTTGCCCGGTCGTCAGATTATCCTATCGGATTCTGTTGGTTTCATTAGCAATCTACCTGATACCTTACTTAAGGCATTCAATACAACGCTCATGGAGATTGGGGATGCTGACGTCCTTCTTCTTGTTATAGATGCATCTGACACCCTTGAGGAAATGCAAAGAAAATTGGATGCATGCCTTGACACATTCAATAATGTTGGTGCAAACACTATTCCAATCATTGCAGTACTCAATAAGATTGACTTAGTAGATCCTGCCACACTCCAAGACCACATTGAGATACTGTCCGATATCTCTGTTGAAGTAGTCCCCATCTCAGCTATGAATATGACAAATCTGGATGAACTCATCGCAGCATTGGAACGTGCTCTACCACAGCTTATTTTGTGCTCTATCACATTATCATATGGAGATGCAGGTATGTCCACTATCTCCTTGCTTCATGAAGAAGCAATTATTGAATCTGAATCCTACAATGAGCACAACATTGTGATAACAGCTCAACTCAACTATGATTTATTTCAGAAGCTAACTCGAGAATTACAACCTGGTAGTGTTGCCAAGATATCTCCCAGCTGAATCGATTTTATCATACCCCTTCATCAAAAGCAAATTAAGGGGTGGTATCTGTGCCGATGCATACACAAACTGGGAGTTCTGCAATCTGTCTGATACTCGACTAAAACAAACTTTGGACGCTGGTATCTTCGCAGTTACTGGTGAGATTGGTCCTCCAAGAGGAGCTGATCACAATATGGTCATTGAACGGACCAAAGTGATTGCAGATTATTGTGATGCTATCAACATTACTGACAATGTTCGTGGGATTCCCACTATGAGTAGTACAGCATGTTCACGTTTAGTTTTAGATGCTGGCGGAGAACCAATTATGCAATTAACTACCCGTGATAGAAATAGAATTTCAATAGAGAGTGAACTCTATGGTGTTTATGCATTAGGAATTCGGAATGTTCTATTTGTCACAGGTGATCGCACTATTATGGGTCCACATTCTGATGCAAAAATGGTCTTTGATATTGATTCCATTCAAGCACTTCAGCTTACAAGTCATCTAATGAGAGGTACTGATTTTGCTGGGGAGGAACTTGAAGGAACTCCTCAGTTCTTCATGGGTTCAACTTTCAATCCATATGCTGATTCAATTGAAACGGAAGTTCTCAGAGCTGAAAAGAAGAGAGATGCAGGAGCACAATTCTTTCAGACCCAAGCTATTTTTGATATAACAAAGTTAGAATCTTTCATAGACTTGGCAAGTGATTTGAAGTTAAAGATCCTAGCAGGTATTATTCCTCTCAGAGGACCAAGGAATGCTCGTTTCATGAACAAGAATGTACCTGGAATCGAAATTCCTGAGGAATATATCAAACGCCTTGAAGCCGCTGGTAAAGGTCTTAAGGATGATGCGGAGCGAAACGCCTTACGAGAAGAAGGGATTCTCATCGCTTCGGAAATCATCAAGTCGATCCGAAAGATCAAAGGAATCAGCGGTCTTCACTTGATGGGAATCGGAAGGGAGGAGAGTATACCCGAACTCATTAAACGGACCGGTCTTTCTTCAAGACCCAAGGTGGAGTGAAAGTAACGTGTTTGTCTTCAAAAAAGAACAACAGTCTTACGATTTTGGTGGAGTCACAATAGGCGGTCATCCTGGGGAGAATCCAACCGTTCTAATTGGAGGTCTTTTCTTCAAAGGTCAACCTATTGTTGAGGATACTCGAGAAGGTCTCTTTGACAAAACCCTTGCTCTGGAGTGGGTTAATACTGCAACATCTATGGTTGAGAAGACCGGACTTCCTTTTATGATTCAAGCCTACGGACGCACTCCTATCGCTATGGAAAATCATCTCTTATGGCTCTCAGAACACTTTGATGGACCAATTATGTTCGAGTCCACAAACTCCAAAGCTAGACAACGAGCTATTGAGTTCTGTGATGAATCTGGATTAAACAATCGAGTAATCTACAACTCTATCAACCTCTCAATGAAAGAAGAAGAAAAAGAAGAATTGAAGAATAGCTCTCTGAACATGGCAGTTGTACTCGGATGGTCTCCCCGTGCTACATCGCTCCCTGAGAGAATGGAAACAATTACTGAAATGGTCAAACTTTCCAAAGAACTTGGAATTGAGAAAATTCTAGTTGATCCTGCTACGATGCCTGTCGGAGCTGGATATGGTTTAGAACATCGTACTATACTCGCTGTAAAATCAGAACTTGGTCTACCCACTTGCCTCGGACCTCACAATGCTCCCTCTGCTTGGCGTTTCATCAAAGAACCCGGATTTGATGACGAATCCACTCACATGGCCACAATAATTGCTTCCACAGTGGCTTCTCAGGTTCTTGCTACTGATTCGATAATGTATGGCTCCATGATACGGACCAAAGAAGTATTTGCAGCAGTTGCGCTCATATCAAACGCGATGGCGACAGCAGCTGCAGAAGCTAACAATGTACTTGGAATAGACCGGACCCTTTTTGATCCACCAACGTACGAGTAGGAGGCTATCTCAATGAGTAATAATCATGAATGGCCACCAGTCCCAGGCGACTTCGAGGTAAAAGATCCTTCTCACTGTGTTGCCATTTGCACGCTTGGAAAACGGATTGAGGTTTCGGGTGAGCATGCTATCATTGGCTCTTGCAAAACCGAAAATATTGGGATTGAACGAGTAATCATCAATGTGATATCAAATCCAAATATTCGATTTCTGATATTGACTGGTCCTGAGGTTCCAGGTCATCTAACTGGTCGTACTCTTCGAGCACTTCACAAGAATGGAGTTGACCCGAAGACAAGAAAGATTATCGAGGCTGAAGGTGCAATTCCATATATTGAGAATGTACCTTTAGAAGGAATTGAAAGATTTCGGCAACAGGTTGAGCTAATCGAGATGGTCAATGTACTCAAGTCTGAAGAGATAGAGCGAAAAAGTGCAGAGATCGCAGCAAGAAACCCAGGGCCTCTCCCAGAAGATGCAATATGGATTGAGCTCAAAGCTGCATCAAGTGGGTCACGACGACCTAAAATTACTTCGGACATCATCCTACTTCCAGAGTTTGGAACAGTATTTGATCACACCTCCTCCCTGGTGACTAAATTTGAATCCCAATCAATCATTACTGAGCATCCCTCTCCGATAGTTGCAGAAGTCCGAGAGACTGACTCAGGTACGCTTCTTGTTGGAAAGGAGGGATAGCAGAATGTTCGTATTTGAGAAAGAACAGATTATCCATAATATCGGTGGAGTGAAGATTGGTGGTAGCCTCGGAGAAACCCCAACAGTTCTTGCTGGAACTATTTTCTATGGCGGTCACAAAATAGTAGAAGATACAAAGAAGGGTATTTTCGACAAGAAGAAGGCAACCGAGTTTGTGCAAAAGCAAGATGAGATGTCAGACCTCACTGGTAATCCATCGCTGGTTCAGATATTTGCTGAAACCTCAGAAGCAATGGTTAGATACATCGATTTTGTAACAGACCTGACTGATTCACCATTTCTCATCGATTCCGCTGATTACAAAGCACGGATTTCAGGCCTCAAGCATTCCGAAGAGATTGGACTTCTTGATGAAGCAATTTACAATTCGATTAACGTTTTTGCAACATCAGAAGAGCTTGACGCATTGGAAGAGATTCAACACGAATGTGCAATCATCTTAGCTTTTAACCCACAGGACTCTACTATCGCAGGAAGAAGAGCAGTTCTTGAAGATGGAGCAAAGAATCAGGATAAGGGTCTCTTGGAGATCTGCAAAAAACTGGGTGTGACGAAACCTTTGTTGGACACTGCTGTTACTGCTATGGGTGCCGGAGCTGGATCTGCAGCTGCTTTCACCTTTGTATCTAAGACACTTTATGGTCTACCCACGGGTTCTGGAGTACACAATGCTCCCGCATCATGGGCTTGGCTGCGAAAGTACAAGAAAGTTAATCGAGAGGCGTATAAAACGGCCGATATTGCATCAAACCTCATTGTTCAGATGATGGGAGCTGACTTTATTCTCTATGGTCCTATTGAGAATTCAGAACGAGTATTTCCCACAGTTGCAATGGGAGATGTGTTTGCAGCAGAATCTGCATACTTGGAGTTTGGAATTGAGCCTGGAAATGATCATCCGTTCAAGAAGCTCTTATGATAGGTGGGATAATTTTGCAGCGAGTCTTGAGACCAAAATCGATTGGAGTTTCCTCACTTCGCATGGGCTCATTTTACACAGTTGCATCTGTTGAACTTGGCAATACTACCACTAAGGCGATTCTTGTAACTACTAATCTCAAAACTGCTGTGATTTATGAGATTGAAAAAGAAGTACGAATGACACGCGATGTGAGACCTCCCCGCTCAAATGAAGAGGTATTTGGTGAAACCGTTTTTGGAGTCCCTCTCACTCAAGACTCAGTAGCTGAAATGGTTTCCAGTATTCTTTCATCAGTCCTAGAAAAGTCAAAAGTTGACATTGAGAAAGATCTTCATTTTGTTGTACGCTCCACAGGAGTTACAGCAGGGTTTGCAAGTCCTGAGGAAGTCGGTTCAATTGTCAAAGCTCTTGCTGAAGGTTGTCTTCAGGCTGGTATACCTCCGCGAAAGATGACAGCTGCAATGAGTTCTGAAAATCTTCCTCCCGGCTTACGTGATTTCACTTGGCTCAAGAAGGTATACTTTGATGGAGCAATTGCATCATCTCTACCTCCCTCAAATACTGAGATTGTTGCTAATGAGATGGAGGGTGAACTAGTCACAGCAGGGCTCAAGGGAGCAGTAAAGGGAACTGATATCGATTTCAGGAACCCGGTGATGACCCTTGACTTTGGAACTACACTTGCAGGAAGAATCACTGATCGAGGTATTCCGTATGCAAAGACAATTGGTTCTTTTGCCGGTCTTGCAGGTGCGATTCCTGATGCAATTATTCGCGGTTCTGG
Source organism: Candidatus Thorarchaeota archaeon (assembly GCA_018238205.1). Lineage (GTDB taxonomy): Archaea > Asgardarchaeota > Thorarchaeia > Thorarchaeales > Thorarchaeaceae > SMTZ1-45. Next base: position 19,434 of record JABCTV010000022.1, on the reverse strand, counting down.
ATTTGCTCAACCTGGCATAGGCTGTGTTCTAGATGTAATTCCAACTAAAACAATCGAGCCAGTTGAAGTCAAACCTCGTGACATATTTGAAGCACACGACCTGATTACCGTGGAACGTGTACCTGAAACAGCGACTCGCTATGGAATGGTTCCTGTTGACCCAAAGGCAGCAAATGAATCGGAGGTTATTCTGATAGGTGTGGATGCTGACCTGGTCGAGATGGAAACTTTCGGCAAGATTTTCTCTGAAGGATACACTGTAGATTACTTGCATGCACTCATTGATAGAATACAAGCTGGAGTTGTTGAGAGGATTCTAAAAGTAGCAGAATCCGAGAATTTGATACTCGAAGACACCTCACTCGGTTTGACTGGACGAGCAATTACTACAGGTTCTAAGCCTGATTTAATCACTCAGTTTCTGAAATTGAGTTCGGGTGAACTCTGGACTGATAATCATCAACTTGTATTTGTTGAAGATGGTCTAGCTATGGGTGCAGCTGTTGCAGCTAGATGCATGAATTCGATGGGAACTCCGAAATTTCCTATGGGTGGTCGAAAAGGTGACCGATGCATAATGGCTGAGCGAATGAAGTTGCAAAAGAAGAAGTAAGAATCCTTTATCTTGATACATGGTTCTGGGAGTCCGGGTTTCAAAAATGCAAGTATTTCCTGTCAAAACACGGATAATAGTCCCAGAGGATAATTTTGTTGATGTTCTATTGGAAAGTCTAGATGCGTTAGAACTTTCATTGATGGATAATGATATCATCACAATTGCGGAGACCCCCCTGGGGACAACCGAGGGACGAGTTGTAAAACTCTCTGATGTTTCTGTTTCTGATGAGGCAAAAACCATTGGTGAAAGATATGATATTCTTCCTGAAGTTGCAGAACTGATAATTCAGGAAGCCGATGAGATTCTAGGAGGAATCCCCCGCGTTGTACTCACAATCAAGAACAATACATTGATGGCTAATGCAGGTGTTGACAAATCCAATATACCTCCAGGACATGCATCTCTCTTACCTATTGATTCTCGTGCTAGTGCAGATCGAATACGGACTGAAATCAAGAAAAGAACTGGGAAAACTATTGGAGTAATGGTGATTGATAGTAGAACCCAACCCCTGAGACTGGGTAATATAGGAATGGCATTAGGTGTTGCAGGTTTCCGGCCTGTTGCTGACGATAGGGGACGATATGATCTCTTCGGAAACGAGATGCGCATAACTCGAAGAGCCATCGCAGATAATCTCTCATCAGCTTGTACCGCAGTCATGGGGGAATCTGATGAATCAGTTCCAATCGCATTGATTCGAGATGCACCCGTTGAATTTGTTGACCAATCATTTGACTCATCTGAGATGTGGATGTCTCCAAAGGAATGTATGTACATGGCTATTTTTGACCAGTGGCGAAAAAGTTGATGAATTATTTGACGGTTTTATTTGAGATGATACATACTGAATGATTGTGACAAACCATCATTGCTGCTTTGTTCCGTCAAAGAAAGAAAGAAAAGGGCAATAATGAAGCAAAAGAACACTCGGTGGACTATCGGCTGGAGAAGTAATGAACTTGGCAAAGAAACAAGTATTAATCGATGTGGCAACAGCGGGCGCAGCTGGAGACATGTTCCTATCTGCATTAACCGATCTCATCGGAGAACCAGATGTTCTTCTACCTGTTGCTGCAAGTATGCTGATATACGACCCTTCATTTAGATTGGCTATTGGTTCAAAGGAACATTCTGGTAATACTGGTCGTGTTCTTCAGATAACCCGAAATCCTACAGTACGGTTTAGTCCTAGCGATATGATGGATGTTCTTCAAGCAGTTGCTGAAGAAGTTGAGCTATCATCAAAGGCAAAAACTCTCGTTAAAGATACGATGACAGTGATTCTTCAAGCTGAGAGCAGGGCTCACAATCAACCAATCGATGAACTACATCTTCATGAAACTGGTAGCATCGATACAGTTCTTGATATAGTTGGTACTGTATATCTTCTGGAACGAGCCGGTTTGCTTGAAGATACTAAGATTGTTGCTACGCATGTAGCTACGGGAAGCGGAGTCATCTCATGTGAACATGGTGATCTCGAAGTACCTGTACCTGCTGTAGCCGAGATACTCGTAGTTCATGATATGAAATTTCATAATGGATCTGCTGAAACTGAGGTTCTTACTCCAACAGGTGCAGCTCTATTAGCTGTTCTTGCATCAGAGTATGTGGAATCGATAGATAATTTTGTTGTTCAGAATCAAGGAATCGGCTTTGGAACGAGAGACCTTGGAAAGATTCCAAATATGATGAAGATAGTTGTGGGCGAAGTTGTCGTTGCAGAGGGAACGGAACCAAAGAAACCTCCCACAAAAGAACCTAAGGCTGAGCCAAAAGCCAAGGAAACACCAGTTAAAGCTGCTAGAGAAAAGACCGAGGAGCGAACAATTGTGCTCGATGAGTGGAATGCAGACGAAGTAGTTGTCATTGAAACTAATGTTGATGATGTTGATGGTGAAACTCTTGGTACATTATTCGAGACCTTACTCGAAGAAGGTCTAGCTTATGATGTAGTCATCATTCCCGCGATTGGAAAGAAGAATCGACCATGTCATGTAGTAAAAGTCATTGCTCCCAAGACCGGGTTGAAGACTATCGCAGAGATTCTGATTCGCCAACTGGGAACAATTGGTATCCGCTACAATACTTGGGAGCGATTGAAGGCAACTCGTGAAACTCTAGTCTGTTCTCTTGAGATTGATGACAAGGAGTATATGGTCAGAGTCAAGGTTTCACGCTCAACTGATGGGAGTATAGTTAGTATTAAACCTGAATCGGATGATTTGATTCGAGTGTCCCGCGAAACTGGCATTCCAATTCGAGAACTCAAACCAAGGGTTGCAATGCAAGCACATGCAGTCAATGAGTAGTCAGTAGCGATTGATCTGAATCCTTGTATTCTAATGGATTAAGATACTGTGCTGGTATTAGATTTTCAAAGGCTCGTTCGCAGAGTGCTGCATACGCCTTTGGGTCGTATCTAGTGGAGTTGTCAAATAATTCAAGTGCTTTTACTCTACGAAATGGATTTTCTGCTCCAGCATCAGTCATGATGTACCTGACCTTTTGACCTGCATGAAGATCCCGTCCGGCCTTGACAAGTTGTTGAGCTACAACTGCAGCTCTGGACGTGGCACGATACTCATTGGGCTCTCTCGTCAAGGTTGTGTTCAGAATGAGGTCTCGGAGGTCAACATCATCGTCATGGAGTCGATTGATATAACTCTGACAGACTGCATAAGCATCTGGTATTCGCTCCAGGAAACCTGTTTTGTCATTAGCACGTGCAAGAGTCTTGATTATTGAAATCTGACAGTCTCCGACATAGAGGCAGGTATCCCTGCGTCGAGTTTCGATTCCACGAGTCTTGATGCTGCCATTTCTATATACACCATAGTATCGATTCAGGGGGGCAATAGATGGATGAAGCCGTGATGATGGAATGACCATCCATTTGTAAACGCCCTTTGGTGACATTGAGATGTCAACTTCTTCGGTGACTCGTCTACAGAATTCAACAATATTCTCATGATAGATATCTTCCTCTGATTTCAACCATACCGAGTCAACGATTCCATGAATCATCTCAAACCCCATCTCTTCTCCGATGTCCTGAGTTTTTAGCAAGACCTCTCTGGCGAGAGCTGTGACCGCTGTATGTGCTTCTACTCTTCCAAACTTGGCATTCTTGAAGCCAAGATACCCGAAACAGGAAACCAGTACTCCCTTCAGAGTATTCTGGATGAACTCATACTTCTTTACATTGTTTCCCTCTTCTATCAATCTCTTGAAACCCATTCGTCTATTGACTATCATCTCCAAGGACTTTGATACTATCCCCCTCTTGCGAGTACATATTTTGAAGCTGAGTTCGGGAACAGGTATGCAGTATTTCTCGTCATAGGGACAGTCTGTTCTAGTACAGATAGTTTCAGGACTGATGTTTCTAGTGACCATGAGTGTTGGGTACATTGACGAGAAATCACACTCTGCAATATTCTCGTATATATCTGGTTTTGGCTGAAGTATCAGACCGCCTCGATCTATGGCTGCTAGTTCATTGATTGACTTGAGGAACTCCGGATTTTTCTTTACTGGTGGAATCAGTATGTCCATCTTGAAGGCGTTGTAAAACTGGACCGCCGCATTCACTGCACCAATTGTCATTCGGGAAACTCTCTGTGGTCTTCCGAGGGCGAGCCTGCAGCTTTCTGCAACCCCTTCTAGTCCCACCGGGGAATAGAAATGCATGCCAGTCTTTCCTCTGTCGATATGGATTCTTCCGTTCAAAACGACCTGAGTTCCTGACCTGTATATGATTCGATTGTATTGCCAAAACGATTGTGGAGCTCCCTGTGTGACCCTTAGGGGTTTTCCATCACGGGAGAGAATCAAATCCATTCCATTTACCTTTGCGCGTATACTGAGGTACCTGAAGAGGCTCTCATCCCCACCTCTACTGATTATCACATCTGGGTCTATCTTGTTGATGGTTTCTTGAAAACGTCTGAGAATCTCTCCTTCATCCTCCTCCTCGATACGGATTATCTTCTCTCTATGATAGACCTCAATGTGATGTATCCTATCTTCCATGCCTGGGAATATCTGGTCTGTATCAACAAGCACCTCAAAATCCATCTGTTCAAATTCTGGAATATCGTATTCGGGATTGTCACGGTCGTCAAGACATCTGATGTTGACAATCTCCTCTCCATTCAAATCAAACTCGACATTTCCAAAGGCAAACATGCCCTTTGTTATGAACAGCTGTTGCACAGCATCAATATCCCCATGAAATACAGTGGCTCCAGGTAGCTTCTCTAGGTCTTCTGCTACCTCTCTCTGTGCCTCTGGTGTAGTGAAAACCTGTAGTACTGGGGTCTTTTCATCATCATATACACTGGTGAATTTCTGTACAATCTTTGAGTCCACAATCTTTGGATGTTCAAGGACTGAGCGAATAATATCAGAATCGCTCCACTCTCGATTTTGAATCAGGGTTGTACTCACGAATATCGAAGGATGGAATCCACGATAGGTATACCCCCTGGTCTTCCCCTCATGTTTGATCCAAAGGGTCAGTGCTTCTTTCTCATAGTCGATATTTGCATCCAGAAGCCATCCAGTCTTGCTCATTAGGGAGTGGTCTCCTCGAGTCGTTGTTCCAGAATCCGCACCCTCTTTGCAATATCATCAATCTCCCCCAACATCTCAAGAATTGCTGACAGTAGGATTACCTCTACAATACGCGGGGTCACTATCATTGTGCCTGCGTCTGCATAATTTCTCGCAGAATCGAATATGCGATCGAAGTGCTCTCTCTGGGATGGTCTAAGTGTCCGCCGGAACCCTTTCCAGCGTGCTTCTTCGATTTTGATACCATCTCTAAATGTACGGACTGTGCGTCCCACGTTTGCATCCTCTTAGTCGGTATGTCTGAACTTGACTGTTCAGCCCTCATACACTATCCCCACTGATTGTGGGTTTTACTGGATGTAATTGTGCGACCAAGCGGACAACGGCGAGGGGGACGGTTTCCCGAAAGTAAAGTGCTTTTAAGTTCAGAAATATTGCTTGAACCTGTTTCCAATTTCCATCTTCATTCAATCGGCATAGACTAAAATAGTGGAAAACTCAAATAACGCCTTAGTATTCAAAGAGAGGATACTAAATATCACAGGTGCCAGATTATGGTCACTGCACTATTCAAAGTCGTTCTTATGGGTGACGGAAGCGTCGGAAAAACCAGTCTCCGCAGAACCTACATGGGAGAAGGTTTCAGAGCCAATTACATGATCACTATCGGTGCAGACTTCGCTGTGAAGAAAATGCAACTCGCGGGTGGCCATGATGTTAGTATACAAATTTGGGATCTTGCAGGACAAGACCACTTCAAGAGCGTTCGCGCTACTTTCTACAAAGGTGCACAAGGGGCTCTGGCAGTGTATTCCACAGTAGAACGGAAATCCTTTGATAATCTTATGAATTGGGTGGATGAGTGCTGGACAAACGCTGGCAAGAAAATACCAATCGTTCTCATTGCTAACAAGACTGACCTCCGAGACCAGTTCAAGGATAATCCCGTGATGGCTCAGACCATTGTCACAACAGAAGAAGGTCAGAAGCTTGCAGCTGATATTGCTAGTCATGGAGTCGTTACATCTTTCCTCGAAACAAGTGCAAAGACTGGTTTGAACGTTGAGGCTTCATTCCTAGAATTAGCAATCAAAATCCTTGAGGCTGGCGGGCTAGCTTAGAAATTATTGGCCGTTTAAGTCAATAATATCAAGGTTTCTCATTATAGTTTCAAATACATCACTAGCAGCAGATTGAACTATTTCGTGATTATCAGAGAAAATATCAATTCGCATTTTTGAGATTCCATCTCCTTGAGTCCCTACAACTGTGAGTGCAATTGCAAGACTGTTCTCTGAGAACTTGCTTTTGGCAATCCCGGCTATGACTCCCATGAAAGCATTGTCCCGCTCCATGGATTCATTTTGAAAGATGTACAGGTTTCTAGTTTCCAATATACTCTGTAGAACATTATAGATGTCACTGGCTTCCGCGTCAACAGTATGCTCTCTATTCCATTGCTTCATATCCGATTTCATATGAATGAAATCATCAGATTCCATTTCAAATGGTTCAAACTGATTGTAGATTGATCTGATGAATACATTTCCTGCCTTTGCTGCTAGGTCTTCGCCGTTGCTATCAACAAGACGAACCGATGTGATGATTTCCCCTTCAATATATTCGCCCTCTATTCCAAATCCAAATATCAAAGAGCCAGAATCATCAGGTTGAATATCTTCAATTGTTTGTGTAAGTGGATCTACTGGACTTAGACTTTCAACTGGATACGCAAGAATCGACACACTCACTTCATAGATTGGAGTAGCTCTTTCATTCTTGATAGTAATCCCATACTCTAAACTCTCGGGCGATGTAGTGTAATCATTGATGACTATTACATCATCTATTGTTCGAAGAGTTATTGCATCTGAATCAAGAAGAACTGCTGTTGGATTTTCCTTTGAAACTGGGACATAGGGGCTATCGGGAGCATCTTCACCGTACCTCTGTAACCAGCTAATTGCAAAGGCGACGGTTTCTCTAACACTCTCTGTATTATCACCTGTATATTTCTCAAGTATAGGGATAGCACCAAGTCTTCGAGTATAAGCGAGCATTCCTGCTGCAACAGTTCTTACATGAGAACTTTCGTCATTAAGGGCAATGTCAAGAGACTCGAAAGCATCTTTTCCCCATTCGCCTAATTTACACACTGCTAGAAGTCGAGTATCTTCATCACCAGTTAGTGCCGCATCCTTTGTTGCTTGGATACTTGTGATGTCCTCTAACATTCTAGTTATTTTGTCATCAGACGGTTTCAGAACTTGTTTCACAGCTTTCCTTAGACGACGAAGTGATTCTCCGCCACCCATAGCCCTTGACAAGTTCCTATCGGTCTTTCTGGACAAAAGTCACCCTCCTAAAACCCCCTTTTTCATGTACATTTAATCCTTGCTGGGATACTGAAGAATCTGGTGATATTGTATCGAACACTCCTGCCGACTTCAGTCACAACAACACTTTTACGCTTTCTAAAAGTCGAAACGTTACGAACCTGCCCTGTGAGTGAATTCTATGGAGCACAAAGAACAAAATATCTTCTTGAAACCAACAATCCTCAAGCCACAGGCTGAACATGGCGCAGATATAACGCGAAGATTTGCAATGAACAGCGTCGGGCGCATGTTTGCTGCTGCACTTCAAGATAAGAGCATAAGGCTCTATGCAGCTGAAGAAGGGGATGAGATGCAACTTATGCAAGACGACTTTCTAAGTACATCTCTCGCATTTAGTCCAAAAGGTGATATTGTCGCTTCAGGGACTGTTGACCGTGTTGTGAAACTTTGGGATATTCGTTCTGGTGACTGTATTGGTACACTTGAAGGTCATACTTATCCCGTTCTCTCATTATCATTCTCTCCAGATGGCAATCATCTAGTATCTGGCAGTGGCGATACAACTCTCATCATATGGGACATGGAAAATAAAACGAAGGTCCGACAGATGAAAGGCCACGGGTTCTACGTTGTTACTGTTGACTGGGATCCTAATGGAAATAGAATTGTTTCAGGCTCAGTTGATGCAAATATCTGTGAATGGGATTCCAACAGTGGCGAGATGGTTGCGCGTCATGACAATCATCGGGCGGCTGTAAGAGAAGTTCGCTTCACCCCTGACGGGTCAAAACTGATATCGGGTTCCTCAGATCTGAACATGCTGGTATGGGATTCTACTTCAACGCCAATGACTCTCGATAGGATTCTAATGGGTCATGAGAGTGAAGTACGCGCGCTAAGTTTTAGCCATGATGGGAAATACCTTGTTTCAGGTTCAGGAGACAAAGCTCTCTTTCTTTGGGATATGGAAACACTTCAGGTTCAGGGAATTGCTTCTACTATGGGTGAAATCGACGGTGTTGAGTGGTATCCCCATCAACATTCATTCATTACCGCTGACGGCACAGGAGCTATTCTTCGTTGGGATGTTGAAGACATGGGAGCAATGTTAGCCCCATTCCAAGAATTACTTGCTGAAATTGAGGCTGCAAATGATCCCGCCCTTCGAGATGATTTTATTCAAAAGTTCGAAAAAGTGTGTGAGCGGTATGACCATGCAACCCTCCAGACTAAGAATATGTTCTATGTTGTCTGGCAATGTAAACGTGCACTAGGACTACTAAAGGGTGGCAAAAAGAAATAAGATTGTTAGATATCTTACTTTGATGAATCTGCTTTGGATTTCTTGATCATTCTCTTACATAGATTGACATAAGCCTCTTCTACGTTCTCCCCAGTTAGGGCACTTGATTCCACATAGATGAATCCATTCTCTTTTGCATAGGCTTTCCCATCTTTCTTATTGACTACTCTACTGTCGACCAAATCTATTTTGTTAGCAACCAGAACAATAGGGATTTCTTGTCCTATGTTCACAAAGGCCTCTTCCTTCCATCTATCAATATTGAGGAAAGTTCTGCGTCGAGTCACATCGTAGAGAAGGAGACCGCCCCTTGCCCCTCGGTAGAATCCTTGTCGTACAAACTCAAATCTCGGCTGACCTGCCAGATCCCAACATTGCAGCGTAACATGAGAGTCGATATCAGGAATATCCATCCGTTTGACAGCAAAGTCTGCGCCAATAGTGCGCTTGTAGTCTGCATCAAAGAAATTTTGAGTGAACCTGGTGGTCATTGCGGTCTTTCCTACAGCTCCATCTCCTAGCATCACGATTTTGAAACGGAATTCAGCAGTCATTTGGTTCATCTCTTGATTATTCTAATGAGTCCCAGCGCATTTAAATCTCTACTGTGTTAGATGACAGTCTCAGATGATTTAATAGGGAAACGCGCAATCTAACAATTAGTCCCAAGTTTGATGGTGCATCTTAATGGAACGACCCGATTATCATAAACTTCCCATAATCCTAGAAAGAATGAACAAAGATGGAGGATATTCTGCTTCTGTTATCGCAAGAGGAAATGGACTATTAGTCACATCTGCCACATCTCCCACAACAAACCAAGATGTGGTGGCTGCAATGTGTGGAATGATTGCAGAAGTTGCAGAGAGGGTACGTAAAGAGCTAATACTGGGAGAGATTCGTGATATCAGCCTACGATGTGCCGAAGGGAAAGCTGTGTTCAAGAGAGTTGGAGCTCGAGGAGATGACGTGCTCATAATTGGAGCGCTCATGAATAAGGATGTTAGATATCATTCCCGAGCGATTGGAAAAGCTACTACACAAATTCGTAAACTAATGGGGTACAAATAATCGTCTTACACATCCTCAAAACATTCAAGTGACTACTTTTGCATCAGACCTTACCAATACTCAACCCCAGGAGAGCGCGACTTGAATAAGGAGCAGGATGTAACAACAGAGGCTGAGGATGATATGATTGAAGTTGTCCTCTTCAAATCTGATTCATGCGCTTTTTGTCCAAGGGCTGAGGAAGTGGTACGAGAAACGATTGACGACTTTGGAGCCGGTGTCTTCAAACTAAACATCATCAACGTGAGTGAGAATCCAGAGGCCGCAGAGGAGTATGGTATCTTTGCCTTACCTACTGTGATGATATCTGGACAATCAATCACCGGTATCCCTGAACCGGAGATGTTGATGAAGATGATATTGGGTGCCAAAGTATGTCAAAAAAAGAAGAGTGAGTCCAAATGAGTGACCATGATATTGATAGAGTAAAGACAGGCATTCCTGGTCTTGATGAGCTAATTGAGGGAGGATTCCCAAGGGCTGATACCATTCTCATTGCTGGTAAGGCTGGAACTGGTAAGAGTATTCTTGCAACACAGTTCATCTACAAGGGTGCCACAGAATACGATGAGCCTGGTGTGTTTGTTACACTGGAAGAGCCACCTCACTTAATCAAGAGGAATATGCTCAGGTTTGGAATGGATTTAGACGCTGTCATCAAAGAAGGCAAGATGTCTCTTGTTGACCTTTCTCCTTCAAAGGAAGTAACACCAGTCACGATTGGTGAGTATCCGAGTTTCGATCTCTCAGGCTTGCAGGCAATCATCATGAACCACATCAAAAAAGTGAATGCTAAGCGGGTTGTTTTAGATACAATATCTATTATGGCATACAAATTTAGAAGTCGTGATATCCTGCGAGAGGAGTTCTTCAAATTAGCTGCTGCGATAACAAGGACTGGGTGTACACTCATACTCACTAGTGAGATTCCCACTCATCATCAGGGCTTGGGCGTTTTTGATATCGAAGCTTTCTTAGCGTCGGGTGTTATTGTACTCTATAACGAGAAGATTAGTGAAACCTCACGATCACGCTCGATTGAAGTCCTTAAATTGAGAGGCTCAAAACATAGCTCAAGAATTCATTCCATGAGGATTACAGACGAAGGTATAAGAGTCTGGCCTGGAGAAATAAGTCCAGGACATTAATCACTAATATCGCGATTACCAGGATGTGAAGATAACGGATAGTTCAAGTGGAGCGGCCCCAAATCCTGCAAGGGCTCGTCCTATGATCAGTGACCTAGTAAAATTTGGTCAGCTGACACAAGTATCTTACATGTTAGTAGGTCCACTTGGTTCTGGTAAGACCACCTATGCTGAGGCCTTCCTTGCTGAAGGTATTGCCCAGGGTTTTCCAGCTGTTTTTGTGACAACGGATGTATCACCAAGAGTAATTCGTAATGATATGAGCCGACATGGATGGTCCACAGAAATTCAAGAAGCTTCAAGTCAGTTTGTCTTTATTGATGGGTATTCTGAAAGAATGGGTGCACCAAAATCTGGCTCTGCGCGATCATTAGCCAAAGTTGATGACATTAGTGAATTGGGTATTGTTCTATCAGAAGTTTTGGAAGAACTTGTTGTTGCACGAGTCGTTATTGATAGTCTTTCAACATTGATTCTTCATTCGAACGAAGCAACCATGCCTAGGGCAGTACAACGTCTTAGCGGAAGAGTAACTCAAAGTTCACACAGTATCATGTATGTTCTTGAGGATGGCGTTCATGACGAGAAAACATATGCAACATTCTCGTATCTGGCCGATGCTGTGTTACGTTTTCGTATCAATGAAACTGGAAGTGTTCCTAAACACGAGGTCCGGATGGAAAGAATGCGTGGAACTGAAACTTCTAGAGAATGGCATGATTTTGTTATTGAGAGATAGATTTCTGTGAAAACTTTAAAGCAGTTAACACAGGCTTTTCATTAGTACGGAGTTAGTATTAGTGGAAGCCATCCTTCAAACAACATTGAGAGACATCCTGATTGCAAGTCTCTCTCTTGATGATGGATTATCTAAAATTCAAGGAATTTCTTCAAGGACTCCCGGTGATTCTGACATACTATTTGACGTCGCTCGGGCAATAGAGGAAATAATTCTCCGACGTCCTGGACTTGCAAATTCAAAATTAACAGAGTTAGCTGTTCGATTGTCATTCAATGAGAATAGAGTACTGCCTGAGATGTTAATCCTACTTGATACTCGATATACTAATAGTCACAGAAGGTCTGAATGTGAACTTCTTCCTGATATCGAAGCACTTCCACGTTTGATTGATATTCTTGGAGAGTTGTGTCAAGCAATTACCTCAACGATTCGCATGAATCTTCGTCCAGTTCTTCCATTCCTAAGTGATGAGGTATTAATGACTCTCAATGCTATCTATGATCGCCGACATGATGGAACTATCTCATTATCACTGCATGAGGTTCATTATCTTGCTTGGATTTTAGTTGAGGCTGGATTCTTTGAGGGTGCTGAGTTACTTCTGAATCGTTTGATAGAAATTACAAAAGAGATTGGTGATGAAGAGTTTACATTTGAGGTAACATTTGATTATGCTTGTGTTCTAACGGAACTGAAGATGTTTGATGAGTCCAGGAATATTCTCAATAATCTCGAGAAGGATGCAAGAAAAAGCAAAGATTCACTCAAGCTTGCAGAAGTAACACTTCAGTTAGGTGTAAATGAAACACGTGACGATTCAGTTTCTCACGAGGTTGCCAGAGACCTCGGAGATAGAGCTGCAGAATTCTATGATATCGCTCTAAAAGCTGGCTTGGTTGACCGAGAGGAAGTTGGCTTAGCCCACTTAGTCATTGGTTCAAGCATTCTGGCAAATGGCTGGAGAGAGGGTGTATCTGAGGCTGTTGAACGACTAGAACTTGGTCTAAAAATCTATGACAGTATTGAGAATAAAACTCCTGAACAAATGCATCATGTCTTTCGTACATTATCTGGGCTTGGATTTGCTCATGGTCTAATGGGCGATCATGAAAATATGAGTAAAGGCGTTGAGTATCTTACTAATGCTCGAGAAATCATTGAACAACTTGGAGGCGCTTCTTCTAAATACGAAATCGAGTTATCGAGAGTTGAGAATGCTATTGGTTGGTTGTGTCTCACAACAGAATCTGATGAATTCTGGGATCTGGGTATTCAATCATTCAAACGTGCTGAAGAACTTAAGGAAAACTTATGGAATACGGGTCAAATTCCCGATATTGAGCTACTTGGAACCCGAATGGGACTTGCACTCTCTACTATGCGTGCAGCAGAAAGAACTGATACTGATGATCCTCAGAAGCCTATCAGGGATATAATTGTCCAGTATGTTCCACTGTTTCCAATTGACTCACGAGCCTACGAAGAGATTGCTATTGCAACATTTGATCTTGTTTGGCTTATCACACGTCATGGTGGAAACTTGCCACCTAGATTACGACGTTTGTTAGATGATGTTGACCGAATGTTGGCTGATGAAGGTGAAGATGAAGAATCGATATTCATTCAAGGTGTGTCTCTGATATTTCCATACTTGGAAAACTCATGGAATACACTTCTTGAACGCTCTAAACGAATGAGTAGCAGTTCAAGTGACCTTGGAGATGTTGCTAAACTTGTTGCCGCACTAGCTATTTCAAAAATCAATCTTGATGCCTTGAATATTGAACTTGGTGCCAGAGTAAGACCTGCCGTTGATGATGAGGTCCTACGAATAGATGCCCTTCTTGCACAATACTGGCTTGGTCAAACATACCTTGTACAAACTATTCGAGCTTTTTACGACAACAAGGACTATTCGGAATTAGCAACCGGATTATATGGTGCTGCCTTGGCATTCAATGAGGTACTAGAGGTTGAATCTGAGTTTGGGGAGTCTGTTGAATTCATTAAAGCTACTTCAGCATCGATGGCTCAGATGCTCCGAAAATTCTCACTAACCCTGGAGAATCAATATGCTGCATACATTGACCGCTCCAAGCTCTCGGGAACTATATCTAACATTGACGAAACTCAATTCACATTCATTCTTGCAGAAGACTGGTTGGGCTTGGTCAAAATAGCAAATGCATACTTGCAGATGGTTGAACAATCTGAGATGGTTGAGGCTCAGCCCTACCTGAACGCGGTTTTCTCTAACATTAATCGGGCACTAAGAATGATGGATTCAGTATCGCTTATAGATCGTCGTGTCTTATCTCTCTTAGGTACAGAAATGAATAGACGATACTATCTACGAATGTAGTTCTCCAATCAATCAAATTTGATGCTTGGATTATTTGGGTTCCTAAACCCTCCTGCACGAGCCCCCCACGTAGCCCATCCGGAAGTGGCTGTTCTAATCTCGGTGGCTAATCCAAATGAATCTCTTACGGGTATTTCTGCATCTATCTTGAATAATGATCTTTCAGAGTTTATCTCAATGATCTGTCCTTTTCGTTTAGCAAGAATTGATGTGAGGGTTCCAATATGTTCTTCAGGAGCACTGATTTCGAGTCTGATCCATGGCTCAAGAAGAGCGGGATTTCCACTCATAACACTCAATCTGATGGCATGTAGAAGAGGTTGTGTTATTTCTCTCCAAGAGGTTTCAGGAGCACTGTATTTCAGCTGAGCCTCTTCAATTACTACCCATAATTTTCGCATCTTCTCTCCATTAACAGGACCATTCCGGATCAAGGCTCTGAATGCTTCTTTTATCCATTCGACCTCTTCTCCATAGGGATTGATTTTTCTAGAAGCATCGATGAGCCAGCAGTTTGAATTTGGCTCTTTATCAATGATGGTGCCCAACTCTTCAGGAAGGCTTTCAGCTGTAGGCATCAGTACTTTTACTGAGAACTTACTTACATCCTCCTCATCATTAGTACAGGTTTCTCCATTAGCAGTAATCTGTTCTCGCACTAGAACCATCGGTGTCCCTAGAATCACTTCAAGGCCTAACCTTGTTAGCTTCTCTACAGTAATCTCAACATGAAGTTCACCAGCTCCAGAAAGAAGCATCTCGCCCGTTTCTGGATTTACTTCAAACTCGAGTGCTGGGTCTGTCTTGACGTACTCCTCGATAGGTTTCTGAATATTCGCCAGTTCTGAGAGTTTCTTTGGCTCAACTGTGTAGGTTACGACTGGTTCCATAGGATATTGTAGTTCAGTCATTGATACCATCTCACTAACTTTCTTGCTAACGAGAGTATCTCCTACTGCTATATCTTTGATTCCAGTGATGAAGGCGAGATTTCCTGCAGGAACAGTTGGAAGAGCAACCCTGGTCTTAGACATTGAAAGTCCAATTTGAAGTGACTTGACTTCTTCTCCCGTTCTAAGGTTGATTAGTGGTTTCGCTCTTTCCAAAGTCCCGGAGAAAACTCGTATCGCTGAAACCGTTGATGCATGCCTATCTGGTTGAACATCTCCCACAAGACAGATACACGGACCTTTGGAGTCGCATGCCACAAGAGACTTGCCTTCCTTTGATTCTATATCACCTTCCCAAAATGATGGAATCCTGAATTCTTGAGCCCTGATTGGGTTTGGAAGGATTCTAACAACAGAGTCAAGAATCACTCTAGACACTGGATACATATTCATCAGGTCCTTTCGTTTCTCTTCTCTGTAGACCCCATTGATTTCTTCAAGTATCTCAATGAATGCGTTGACAAGATCTGCAGGATTCTCGCTACCTCCAGCTTTCTGCTTTAGGATTTCAAAATCGAGTCCCCATTTATCAAGAGCAGAACCCACACTTAGAGAACCTTTACTGAACGAAACCTCCCATTTTTCAAGAAGATCATCATCCAGATATTTACCAAGCATCGCATTGAACTCTCTGACTACACGATTGATTTCGTCTGCAGTCTTGCTTGCACTAAGTTTTCTCTCTCTCAGAAGTCGGTCTATTTTGTTAACAAACAATATTGGTTGTACAAACTCTTGCATTGCTTGTCTGGTTACGGTTTCCGTCTGAACCATAATTCCCTCAATAGCATCTACAACTATGATTGCACCATCTGTTAATCTCAACCCTCGTGTGACATGACTTGAGAAGTCGATATGACCTGGAGTATCAATCAGATTGATGAGATGATCTTGACTATTCATTGAATGTAAAATTGTAATTCCTGATGCCTTGATCGTAATTCCTCGTTGCTGCTCAATTAAATCATAGTCAAGAAGTCTGGCTGTGCCTGCAACTTCTTTTGAAAGAAGTCCTGAAGCGGCAATTAGCGAATCCGTCAGTGTAGTTTTCCCATGGTCAATATGTGCAATCACCGTAACATTCCTTATTCTCTCTGTTTCAGTCACTAACTCTGCTGCGCGTTCATTCACGAACTTTTTGTAGATATGAGACAATGAGGTTCTACCTGTCTTTGGTTTATCATTTTTCTATCGAGATTACAGTTTCATCATTACACTTTGAACACTGCATCTTGATAGATTTATCATCTCGTGATATCTCATCCTTAAGAGGTTGACCGCATTTGCAAACATATCCAACAAGTCTTGCTGGGTTACCAACTACGAGACCATGTACTGGTACATCCTTTGTTACAACAGCTCCACTACCGATCATACAGTATTCTCCAAGCGTTGTATTGCAGATAATGGTAGCATTAGCTCCAATTGAAACTCCCTTCTTGACCAAAGTTTTGCAAATTTCCCAGTTGTCCCCAAATGCACGAGGGTACATGTCATTTGTGAACGTCATATGAGGGCCGCAGAAAACATCATCTTCAATAGTAACCCCGTGGTATACTGAAACACCATTCTGGATTTTCACGTTGTTTCCTATTACCACATCACCATCGATGTATACATCCTTACTTATGTTGCAACCCTTGCCAATTTTTGCAGTTCCTCTCACATGAGCAAAATGCCAGATGCGGGTTCCCTCTCCAATATCTGCACCTTCATCAACAACTGCTTTTGGGTGAATGAATACATCGGTCATTGTGTTCACGGAGAAAACGTGTTTTATGCTGTGTTAACTCTTACTCTTCCCACGTTTTTTCTTCTTTGGTGCAACTGGATCTGCCCATAGTGTGCCCTTGTAGGTGGATGTGTTTGGACATCCAACACACTTGTTTATTAGATATCTCTTACATGTTGCACAGTCCATCTTGCAGGGTCCTTTTGTATTGCCTGTCGGTTGAGGAGCTAAATCAAGTTGGAGATATTTAGGAATTAATGGAGCATTTCCAAACCAGCTCTCTGATTTTCTTACGCCTGCTTCTGTCCTCATACTACATGTACCCATGATGGACTCAAGGCTCCATGTATCCTCAGCTATCATCATTGCAAAGAGATTGTATCTTCCGGTGACTGGGGCGAACATCAATAGTCTTGGACAGTTTGCATACTTCTTCTGAATTTTCTCTGCAACTTCCATATTCTCAGTTTCTAATCCCATGAATAGTATCTTTGCATTCAGATGTTCAGAATTAATGCCTGCAGTGATTTTTACAAGATCTGCTTTGACAAGTTTGTCGAGTCTTTTACTAACTGCGACATGCGACATACCAAGATGTTCTCCAATCTTTGAAAGGCTAGTTCTACCATTTTCTTGTAATATTGAGATGAGCTTCTTGTCTGTATTATCCATCACTTGTTTACTCCATGGAATTGACCTGTATCTGATGATTACATCTTGAAACCATCGACGGCGTTCTAGTTAAATGCCTATATGAATGCCTCGGATGTTGTTTTACACCAGCTCAGCTTTGCTCCAATCCGTTTTGTAGATGTGTGCGTTAACAGAGAGTGTTGTTACTGTACCTGGCCTCAAGCCTGTTTTTGTTGAAACATATGTGAGTAGATCTCCAAGAGCGTAGACATTTGCTGGCCATGCTCCATACATATCATTCGAGCGGATCATCACTGACAAGTCCAACAATCCTTCACGGACCATGAACACAAAATGGTTCAAACAAGGAACCTCATCCACAACAGTATCTTTTCTAGGATCCCAAGTTGTTGCGACAGCTCGCCTAGAATTAGGGCTCTCATTCAGCTTATCAATCACATAATCTATCTGATTGATTTCATCTCCCCATGCATTGAGTCTCTCGCCATAGGTGTAGTCAAAATCCAATCGGTCTGGGTTCAATAATTGTGTGGAATATTTTTCTTTTAACACACCTTCACTGAAGGGATATTTTTCACTTACTCTATCCGAGTATGGGTCTGCTATGTGAATCATAACATTGTCGAGCCATTTAGTTTCACTATCACGTTCATCGACACGAACCATTCCACTATCCATAATTTTCCTAACAACGCGAATCCAACCATCCTCTGGACTCTTTGCTTTCAGATATGTAGGCATAACGTAGTCACCAGCTTGGACTTGAGCTCCCTCTACAAGCACCCCTATTCTAACTTTTGCCTTGAGAGGTGCTCTCTTCCAATTGTCCCTCTTTCATAATTGTTCCGCGCCAAACACAACACCGTTTTTGTTTCATGTATTGGTGTTTCTTACTAGATACTTGTTCCGTTAAGCGCCCCCTGAATTGCAAAAACTGGTCTATTAACCCTGTTAAGTGATACTGTCTTTGTACGGCCTTAAGTAGTACGCAACGGTGTTCACAGATGAATACCATGAATGCTGTCCCTCCTCCTAGAACTGCCCTAGAACTTGACGACAGACTGACTCCAGCCGTGACAATGCTTTTATTCGGTAAACACCAAATACTGTTTTGCCCCTTCTCTCAGGGAGGGTGTGTTTAGTGATTCATAAGCCGGGAGGACTAGCTACGAAGCCGATTCTATACTTGTTCACGCAAGACAATTGTGTGAATTGTCCAGCAGCAAAAGCTGTAGTCAACGAAGCATTCGATGGTTCTGATATCGTCGATATAAAAAATATTGATCTTCAGAAAATGGATCCTGATTTTGAATTCAAGCTTTTAGAAAATCAGATTTTCATATCTAGCACTCCTGCTATTATTGTTGCAAATAGCAGTAAAATGAAACTATTATACAGTGGCAATATTCCTGAAGTTGACACTATCCGACAGGAGGTTAAGGACTTCGCATGACTGATATTCGTAACACCATCTCAATTACTGAGGACCTTCGTATGAGAGAAAAGAAGATGCCAAAGGTCCGTACGACAAGTAGTACTATGGAAACCTTTGATGCTGGCAAAATCATCGATAGTCTTGTTATAGAAGCAGGTCTTCTTCGTGCAGATGCTCAACTTATTGCAGTCAGAGTTATGGACCGAATTGTAGCTTCTGGAATTAAATTCCTCTCAGGTCCCCTTATCCGTGAGATGTGTAACAGTGTCCTTGCGGAAATGGGTTTTGAACGAGAGCGAGTTCTCTATACACGTGTTGGAATTCCAATGCACGACCTGGGTCTCCTCATCAATGATCCTAGTGCACACACATCCAACGCAAATCTAATGCGTAACCCTGAAACCATTGCCAAGCTTGTTCACGACCAAGTGATGGAACAGCACACTTACCTCTCAATCCCATCTCATCTTGCAGATGCTCATCTCAAAGGTGATATCT
>JABCTV010000021.1 GCA_018238205.1 Candidatus Thorarchaeota archaeon | reverse complement strand
TATGGAACACCACACAGAGGCCATCTATTGACTCCTGTACCTCTTGCAGTGAGTACGATGTCTAAAGCCTTGCTAGCTACTTTGGCGTCCTCATTGAACATCTCATAAAAATCACCAAGTCTGAACAATAGAATACAATCAGGATATTGCTTCTTCAACTGAAGATACTGCCGCTGCATCGGTGTCTGCTTGGTCAATATTTCTCCCTACTCATTTTGGATTAAGCTGTCACTCTAATAATGGCATCGAAAACGATAGTCATAGTATATAGTGAATGGAATAATTCCCATTATGGAGTAGTAGTTGCTTCATACTTGCTTGGACCGGATGTAGAAACATCAATTGCGTGAGTGGGGGTTTACCGTTCGCCTTGAGAGACCCGAGCTTTGCTTAGTATTAGTTCATCAAGCTGAATGACTTTGAGCTTTGTTTCTCTGGCACCAAAACTGAGATTCTTATGACATGATATGCAAGAAGTTATGATTCCATCTACTCCTAGTTCTTCTGCTTCAGCAATTCTCCGTCTTCCTACTGATTCTGCTATATTTGCATCAAGGACTGAAAGAAATCCACCACAGCAGTTCGAATTCTCTCTGTTATCTTTCATCTCAATAAATTCAAGGTCCGGAATCGCTTTTATGATATCTCTCGGTTCTTCATAGATTCCTAAAGCTCTTCCGAGATGGCAACTATCATGATATGTATAACTCCCTTCAATTCCTTCGAACGTGAGAGATCCATCTCGAACCTTATCGGCTAATACTTCCACTACATGTAAAATTTTGATATCAAACTCAGGAATAACGTGAGGGTAATGTTCTGCTAGTGTACCATAGCAGCCACCGCAACCGGTTACAACTTGGGTAGCTCCTGCTTTCTTGAACATCTCGTAATTCTTACGAGCTACCTCTTCGAATCCCTTGTCGTCTCCTGCCCAGTAATTGAAAAGTCCACAACAAATTTCATTGGGAACATAACCTGCGTTAATATTCAATTTCTGGAGCATATCAAATATTGTTTCAGGTTTGTCTGGATACCAGAATGAACCCATGCATCCTGCAAAAATCACTGTGTCTGATTCTGGTGGAAGCTCGAGATCTTCAGCCCACAAAGTTCTCTCTTCAGCTTCAAAACCAATAAATGGCGTTCCTTCCTTCTTTATGTAGTGGAGAACTTTCTGGAGTGATTCTGACATCTCTGCTCCCGTATCTAGGAGTTGATTCTTTGCATCGTGCCAGATTTGTGTAACTGGAACTCCAGCAGGACATATTGCTTCACATCGTCGACAGTCTGCACAATAGAGCTTCTGCAACAGTGCAATTGGAGGATTCCGCATCTTAGTGGCATATGCTCTAAGAGCTCGTAGTTTTCCTCCTGGACTATCAAGCTCAGATTTTAATTCTACATACATTGGACAACTGTCCCTGCAGTAATTACATGATCCACAATTCTTTAGAATTTCTGAGAGATTATCAATATTCATCGTAACACTTCACTTACCTACATATCTCGAAAGCCGCCGAAACGCAGTGGCCAATACGAATAGCAAATCGATTCTTCTATATGATGTTAAACAACTCGTAACTCTATCCGGATTCATGATTCCAATGGGGTCCCATTTATCCTTTGCCTCTTGCATCTCTATCAGTCGCTCCGGATATGCACGAGACATGTAAATCGAATTCTGAAGCCCAATCGTATAAGGTCCTCCTCCAAGTTTGATTGCCTTCTTCATCATCTTGTGCAAAATTCCTTTGCCTGCAATGAACTTGAGATATTGTGCTGCATCTATCATCACCATGAGGTTAAGTCTCATTTCGAATTGAGTACCAAGCATCCCAAACCAGAGAGTAGGAATTTTGTGTGTTCGACGATATTTTTCAAATGCAAAAAGCATGTCACGCACTTTTTCAATAGGTATCCAATATTCTTGGAACATCAAGGTTTCAGTATGTTGTTTGGGATTGAATTCACAATCATATCTCAAATCCCATTCTTTGTTGGAAAATTCGTCACTTATGTATGCTCCAACGCTATTCCTAGTTATTGAGTCCAAGTTTTCAAAAATATCTATAGTCACATCAACATAAGTCACAGAGAGAACGTATTTGCCCATCTCAAGTGGATTGCTGTATTTCTGCAACTCGTCATCAGCAATTTTGAGATACACTGGTTTTGTTTCAAGCATAGTAATTTCTTCTAGTGCACTACAGAGACCGTCAATTGTTTCAAATGCATAGCTCAAAGTTTTGTACTCACCAACAATCTCATGAATTCTTAGTTTAATTTCAAAAATAACACCCAGTATCCCATAGGAATCCAGAAAGAGATTGATATCCTCGTCCTTCTCTAGGACTTGTATTGAACCATTTCCTCCTATGACCGATAATGAAATGATATGGTCTTTCAGTCCTCCATAGAGTGGTGTGCCGATTCCACCTTTTCCGCCACATCCAACCCATCCACCGAATACTGCAGATTTTGCGCTTGATGGATAGATGCCTAGAGTAAGCCCCTGTTTCTCTAATTCATTTTCAAGTCCCTTAAAAGTGACTCCTGGTCCTCCTCGTACAAACAATCCTTCCTTGTTAATCTCCAGTATCTTATTCATCGGTTTAATATCAAGAGATATTCCACCGCGACTCGGGCTTGAGGAACTCATACAACTTGAGGCTCCGCCTCGAGGGATTACGGGTATATTGTTTTCACGAGCTATTTTCAGAATGCCTTCAATCTCATTTACATTTTCCACTCTAACCGCATAATCTGCAAGATACTTTCCCTTCCACCTATAGTGAAATTGAGGCAATACTGAAGGATCCCCACTATAGATAACCCGTTCTAGCTCCGAGTCTGAAACACTTTCTTTTCCTACTACTTCTATGAGCATTTCCAATATTGTTTTCTTCTCTGGAGTTGTTTCTTTCTCAGGAGTCGATTCAGGTGCAACTTCCTCCGGAGCTGATTCGGGCGTTATTTCTTTTTCACCATTTGACATCTCAATCACCTCACGGAACAAATACCTCTCCAAGATAGATACCCATTATCCCAAGTATGGTCCATAGTATCACTGCTGCTAATCCGACATTGCACGTTTTCCAACCACCTAGATGTGTTATGAATGCAATAGTACCAAGAATCATGCTGATGATGCCAAGCCAGATGTGCCAACAGTGCATGAATAATAGCATGTTACTAAAATCGAACAAGTAAATTGGGTTCATTACAGACCAAACGCTTGCCGGTTCAATTAAGAGGAAAATAACATTGATTGATGTCAAAATATAAGCAGCACCAAGCATCATGCCATGAATTTTAGTGAACCGTTCTTCATCATAATACTCAAGAGCTGTGCCTAGGTATGCAAGGAATAGCGCTGGTGCTCCAAGCAACCATCCATAATGAAGCTGTGGAATCACAATTGGTTTTATTGGGATCAGCCCGACAACGTAAGACATTGTTGCACTGATTGTTTCTATTCCTGACGAATCAGCTGCTACAATTCGCCACAATACTTCCTGATTGTTCGGAAGTCCCGGTATACTACCAACATAAGCACCATTTGACTCAGACATGGTAACATTCTGCCAGATACTTCCATTATCAACACTGTACTGAAGTCTTACGTAGGTTAATGTGTCTGAAGATGTAACATTAACAGTGACAGTGAACTCTTCATCTGGAAGTGGGACCTCTGGTGTAGTCAAAGGCGATCCGATTGAAGCACCACCTGCCTGAACAACATTCACTGTTATTATTTTGCTAATTCCAACAGGTGTATGTTGGACTGCGTAAATAGCCAGTGTGAATGTTCCAGAAAATGCAGGCGCAGTGATATTGTAGATCGCATGAATCTCATTATCATTGGAATTTAAATCAAAGGCATCATTATCTTCGACGAGTCCAGGGTCATCCACATTTACTGGTAATACTATTGTGAATTGGTCATTATCCTCCACTTCAGAGGGGATTCTTATCACAAAAACGTCTTGTACCAATCCGGTTGCAACCACATCTAATTGAAAGGTTTCTCCTGGGGCCACATCTATTGTAGATACTGTTGTAATTGACAAACCTGTTGAATCACCATGACACGATGAGCATTCAGTTTCAACAAAAGTATTAGCTATGACATTGCCAGCTGCTAGCATAACAATGCCAGTTAATGCTAATAGAATAAGTCCGATTTTGACATTTCGTTTCATGGAGGGGCCGCCGAATTTTATATTATTGATATATCTAGGATAAATCTCTCAGATAATAGATGCTTGCAGCATTTGACCCTATTTAATATCTTACGGAATTTAATTCAGGAAAAATCGAAATTAGTATCCAAGCTAGCTATATAGCTCTCGAAGAAGTTACAATATGTAAGGAGCTATAGCATCGACCTTTTTTGAAGGAACAGCTATTTATTGTTGAAAGTTTGAAAATCATAAACTTAAACCGTTAGAGTTTGGTGAAAATCAATGGTGGACAATACTGATGAAACCCCAGGCGTAAATAGACGGATGGTCCCAGCTTACTATCTGTACCTTTGTATAATTGGTTTCGCCATTCTCATAGTAGGAGCATATTTCATTGGGACAATATCTGCTCCGGTTACTGAGGGTTTTGGATCTGACTCGCTCATAATAGTAGCTGCCTCCACAGGCGGTATTGTTGTTGGGCTACTCCTAGGAGTTTTGGTTGGCCGACGTCGTTAGACTCTGCAAGAGATGTTACTATGGACATTGGGACAATATTACTAATTGCTGCAATTGTAGCAGGGATATTGGATACAATCATTCTACTGGTAGGTCCAAGAATAGAGAACTATAGTCGTTATTCGTTCATTACTTCACTGGCAAGTTTTCTTGCCGCTGTTGGAGTATTGTTGTGGCTTGGCACTCTGATTTTCATGAATCAGTTTCAATATGCTTATGTTTACCAGATAACAAGTGTCGATACTAGCTTCCTGCTGAAAATATCTGCACTGTGGACTGGACAATCGGGCACTCTTGTGTTTTGGACATTTCTATCTTTCGCCTTCTACTTCGGATATAGATTGGTAAGTCGAGGATATGAAGATGACAAGCTTGTAAAAAGAGCAGCAATCATCATGAGGATATCCTCTCTACTTGTTGCTGTGAGTGCATTGGTTTCAGATCCATTTAGGCTAATTATAGGGACTGTTCCGACAGATGGACTCGGTCTCAATCCAATATTGGCTACGATTTGGAATGTGATTCATCCTCCAATCATATTCATCGCATACGCTGTGATTATTGTACCATTTTCAGTCAAACTTGCAGGATTCACAATTCCCAGTGAGGAACGCGGCAAAGAGGCAATCCCTGTAGTCGATGCATACGTGCGGTTCACAACCATCTTGGCTTGGTTGATGCTCTCGGCAGGCATTGCTATAGGCGGCTATTGGGCCTATATCGTAATAGGCTATGGAGGTTACTGGGCATGGGACCCAATAGAAACTACATGCCTTATTCCTTGGCTCTTGATAACTGCGTATTATCATGCCAAACCAATCTTTAGTAAGAATGATGTCTTCCGTGATTCTTTCCTTGTTATGTCCTATGTTTCAATTTTCTTTGCAGCATGGGCTACTCGAAGCGGAGTTCTCAGTTCTGTCCATGGTTATGGGATGACTGCTGTGAGTTCGACAATGCTTGTTACACTTCTATTCACATTGATTCTTGGAGTTGGTCTTACATTATACGTAGGCTATCGAGACATGCCGGATGATGATACATCTGATATATTCGGATTTTTCAAGGAAAAGAACATTCGGCTACTATCAATCAAGATTGCCTTTATTGGTCTGCTAATTGTCACTACAACATCCATAGTTGGTGTTGCTTATCCTGCTACTTACAACTTTGTAATGCTTCTCATTGATCCAGCTAATTTTGCAGACAATCAAATTGCAATTAAGACAGTGTTCTTTCAATATGGATTGTATGCCGCGAGTGCCTTTCTTATTGCTTCAGCATTCTACTGTTTGAGACCTACGTACATTAGTATCCGTAATAGAGGATTCATTATGCTCTCTCTCTTTGTTGTAGGTGGAATACTTGCTGGTCTAACAGTGTTTGGCGGATTCGGTCCATTACCCACAAATTTCTGGTTTGCAAATCTACTTGTGTTACCGGCAGTTGGAGCCATAGCGTTTCTAGCAATTGCATTCATACGACAAATGTTTGGAAAGGACAAGATTGTAAGTACTCGTGAATTGGGACGCTTGATACTTCATCTTGGTCTCATCATCCTATTACTGGGTGTTTTCATGAGTGAGAATATCGTGTATGAAAGTAACGGTGACTATATGGAAAATGATACTCTAGAAATTGCACCAGGGATTTACATCCAAGTGACTGATATTCAAATGGAAAACTTTGTAGATGACACAGATTATACCCTGCTTGTGACCATTCAGGTCATTGAAATAGATATTTCTAACACAAGTAGAATTCTTGGAATAGGTAATGCTACAATCACGAGTCATCCTTCTGCAATTCCAGGTCGTCCTCCTATGACCACTCATCAAGTTTACATTCAATCAGATGCTCTACGAGATGTGTATGTCGCAGTCACTGATTATTCTCCAATAGCACCAAATGAGGTGACAATTGACACAAAGATACTTCCGCTTGTATCCTTTGTTTGGCTTGGTGCATTCTTGATGATATCTGCTATGCTTCCAATGCTTGGAATGGAGGTTCAGGCACTTTATGGAACCTTCAAAGGAAGAGGAAAGGATCTCTATGAGGATGTTTCTGAAGACACAGATGAACCAGTTGTTGAGAATCAAAATAGATGAGTCAAAGAACTAACTTCTATTACCATTTTCCTTCCCGGATAAGAATCTCAGATATTAGAAGAACAGCAATAATTGCGACAACCCATGGACCAACAACAAGTGAGAGTAGAGTAACTACAGTTGGGGAAATAGTTAGACCCTCTGGTGTCGTCTGTGTTGTTGTAGTGGTAGTTGTGGTGGTAGTGGTAGTCGTTGTGCTTGTAGTTGTAGCTACGGGTAGTGTCACATTCACCATTACTGTATCGCTTGCAATATAGCCTCCGATGTTGGATACCGAAAGTATGTATTCGTATATGCCTGGAATGAGCCAATCAACATGAATGTAAATCTCTGACCCATTCCATCCTCCAGAGGCTATAATCATTCCATTTCTGAAGATCGAATAGTTAGTTGGATTTGGGTCTACTGGAATCCAAGTAATTCCATTCCCAGTCGCTAGATACTCGTATTCAATATCCACTGGGCTATCAATAAAGGGTGCATTCGCGTCATATGCGGCTGAAACGGAAACATCTAGGCTTCCCGCTACATCATTCTTTCCAGCTGTCCATATTCTAAGTGTATAAGTTCCAGCTGATGTTGGAGTGAAATCTACTGAAATGGAAATTTCGTTTAAGTTGGCATTGAGATCACCCGCACCATTGTCTTGAATTGATGTGGTAGTGAATGAGAATTGGTCGTTATCTGCCCAACTAGATTCTATGCTCACATAGAATTCCAGATCTCCTTCAATGTAACCTCCCGCATCTATATTGAGGGTGAAAGGTTCGCCAACAGTTGCATTGACTATTCCTGTTGCGTTTGAAGTAAGCGTAAGAGATGCAGTTTCGTGACAACCAGAATTTCCACACTCTGAGCTCGAACTTGGGAATGCAAGAGTCATTGATGCTCCTGCGGCAAGAATAATAAAAGTCACGAAGGATAGAAGAATAACGGACTTGGTTGATTTCCTCATTTTATGACATCCTCCTTCGACTCACAATTAACGCTATACTTAGTATCCCCACGAATAATCCCATCGCCAGCATGATTAGACTAAAGGTAGCAGTTGTCAGGGCTTTATCGTCAACTCCCGGAACTCCAGGAGATGAAGTTGTAGTAGTAGTGGTAGTAGTGGTAGTAGTAGTAGGCGTTTCTGTGGTTGTTGTACTTATTTCTCCGGTCACAGTAACAAGCACTACATCGAACACTATGTTCTCACCAATGTCTATTACAGTGAGTGTATATTCATATGTACCCGGACTCAGGTAATCGATATTGATGACTATTGGCTGTCCATCCCATCCACCAGACAAAACAACAGAACCATTAACCTGTACATTGAACTGTGACGGATGCTCATCGTATGGTACCCAAGTAATATTGTGGCCAGTAGATGACACCTCATAGTCTATGTCAGAAGGACTATCTATAATCGGTGATGTAACATCAGGGACATCTGTGACATTTATTGGGATCTCGATAAACTGTGATGATGAAGATGTAGAACACCATGCTTTGATTGAATAGTTCCCACTACTCAATGGTGTGAATGTGAAATCATGAGTGACAATAAAGTTCGCTGGAGTTAAATCCCCTACCGAGTTATCTAGAATATATTCTGGAGTAAAAGTGAAGTAGTCATTGTCTGCCCAACCTGATTGCACAGATAACCAAAAATTAGTACCACCAACCATTATCTTTGTGGCATTTATCCTTAATGTGAATGAAACTCCTACCTCCGCGCTGCCTGTTGAATTTGAAAACATTGTATATGATGCATTCACTGAATGGCAATCTCCACACTCAGTTGTGTAATCATGTTCAGCGAATGTTGAAGTTACTACGAGGAATAGAATTAAAGCAAAAGTACCAGTAACAACCAATTTGCTTCTTATTGTCCGATTCATGCAATTATTCCTCATTCTAAAGTATTCATAGAGTTTCTCTGACCACTTTTTAGGGCTTAATAAATTTACTTTCTAAAAATATTGAAATATTTCAAATTGTAACTTCTTTGCCTTTTTAATTACATCAATGGAATCAGTTCTATTTTTTCTAGCTCATTACTCGTCATGAAATCTACTGAAGAAATTGCAGAAATTAAGAAAGAAAAAGAAGGCTTAATACATCCCAACTGAATTTCGAGGTTGGAGCAATTATAGTGAGTCCTTCGTTTGATGTAGCAGTTATCGGAGCAGGACCTGCTGGTTCAACTACAGCTAGAATCCTTGCAGGGAAGGGATTCAAGACAGTAATGGTTGAGCGACGTTCAACAATTGGAGTTCCAATTCACTGTGGCGAACTCCTCCCAACTCTTCCGGAGCTCCTTGATATTTTTCCTCGTTCTAAAAGACTTCAGCATCTCGGAAATGTTCCAAAAGAACTAGTTACGAACAAGACCTCACGAACACAGTTGATATCACCTCAAGGACATGCAGTTGAATTCAAGTTTGGAACAAATATCATTGACCGAACTAAGTTTGATCAATATTTGGCGCATCAAGCCGCAGATGCCGGGTGTGAAACTTATCTGCAATCAACTGTAGTCAATCGATCTACATCGAATCAAATCGAGTTCAAATCTAGGAGTGGCCCTGACTCTCTTGACGCCAAAGTAGTAGTGGGTGCTGATGGTCCGAGTTCGATAATAGCAAGGACACTTGGGAACTCTTACTCATCTCCAGAACGTGAGCTTAGTCCCTCAATCAATTTCATTATGAAAAATGTAGAGTGCGATGAAAATGTAGTCCAGATGTTCTTTGGTAGGAATATTGCTCCAGGTGGTTATACGTGGATTATTCCCAAAGGAGATTCTATGGCGAATGTGGGATTTGGTTTACGTAGATGCATCTCAACTCCAGGAACTTCACTATTGACCTATCTAAAACACTTCATAGCAAAGAACAAGATTGCTGCACCACAGTTGAAGCGTGCGAAGGTGGTTTCGCGAGTTGGTGCAATAATTCCAGTTGCTGGTCCTGTACCAATCACAACCTCTGAGAATGCTCTATTGATTGGAGATGCCGCTGGTCATGTTATGGCTTCAAATGGTGGTGGCATCCCTACTGCTCTGAGTGGAGGTTCAATTGCTGGTCATGTGATTGCAGCACATCTCGAGAACCAAAATCCTCTCAGCACGTACGATAGAATCTGGAAATATGAATTTGGAAAAGAACTTGATACAGCGCTGTCAGTTCTCAGAATTGCTGACAGTGTCATGACTTCAGATCCATTAACAGATGTATGCATGCGTATCGCAGGGAAACAATTTCTAGAACCATTAATTCGTTGTAGACTTCCAGCACCTGTTGATTTTGTATCAAAGACTTTTGTAAGAACATTCAATGCAATTGTGAATTAGAAATCTCTTTCACCTGCATGGTCTGCTAGAACGCAGAGAAGATCTTCACGGACAAGATCCCTTCCTCTAATTGCTGATTTTGCTATTTCTGCATATTCCTGAGCGAGGGTACTTGCATGAGCAACTGCGTTTGTTCGTTTGATTAGTTGCAGCGTATAGTCAATCTTGCCTATCTTCAATAATTCAATACATTTCTTAACTTCCAATTCGGTGCTTAGACTTAGTGCGTGGATGAGTACGTAATTGGCTTTTGTTCCATTAAGATCAGATAGAGTAGTTTTCCCTGTAGCATCGGCGCTAGCAACAACATCAAGAATATCATCTCTAATCTGGAAGGCATAACCCATGTGCTCACCAAAGGAATCTAGAATCTCCAATTGCTCACTTGTTGCCTTTCCAACCATGCCACCCACTTTGGTTGCTGCTCGCATGAATGATACTGTCTTTCTTCGCACTACATCAAAATAGGACTCTTTTGTTAGGAGTTGTGGACTTGTGAAATACATCAGTATATCTGATGCTTCACCTTCACACATAGTGATTCCCGACTCGGAAATGATTCTCATAAGTTCTGGAGATGCATATTGACTCACAAGTCTTACTGCCTGAGCTATTAGCAGGTCACCAGCGATTATTGCCATTTTGCTTCCGTACTTCTTGTGTGTGCTCTCAACACCTCGGCGCTGATCATCTTCATCAATAATATCGTCATGAATTAGACTTGCAGTTTGCACAAACTCAGTTGCTACGGCAAAGGGAAGTACTTCTTCAAATGTTCCTCCAACTGCCTCACAACTGACAGCTGTGAGAAGTGACCGGATTCTCTTACCACCTGCTTGGAGGAGATGTATTGCGGTTTCGTAGAGCTCAACAGGCTCGCCTCGCCCCTCTTCACAGATACGAATGATCTCATCATCTATAGTAACTAGTCGCTTGTGTAATTCTTCTCGAATTCTTGAATCATCTGATGTATCTCGGATAATGTCAGCTTTTGCTGGACGTTCTCGCATTTTAATTTCACCAGATGAATATTTTTACCAGCTCTTGAACGCCTTAAAGGAATTCCTTTCCAGCGATTAAGATACTCTATTCATAAATCTCGTCGAGACCATCCCATGTCAGCCCCATTGCTTCAGCTGCGAGAACCATGAGGTCTTTCACCACTTTATCGCAGCCTCCCTGAGGAAGTTGGTCTTTTAGATACTCGATGCATGAAGGGCATCCTGAGGAAACCGTATCAGCTTGAGTTCGGTTGACATCATCTGCCTTCAGTTTACTGATGTCGCCTGCAAACTCATGGTCGAAGGCTCTAAGCACACCACCACTTCCGCAACAATAGCAATTTTCCTTGTTGTGAGGAAGCTCTTCGAACTCAACTCCAGGTAATGCTTTGATGATTTCTCTCGGTTCATCATAGTATCCTGAATTTCGACCTGCATCACATCCGTCGTGGTAGGTCAGCTTGATGTTCAATGGTGTATTGAATTCGACCTTACCTTGTTTGATGAGGTCTGCGAGATATTCGTAGCCATAGAGAACTTCGAAACCGTGATCAATATCTAGGAACTCTTTGTATTCATGAGCCCACATTTTATAGCAACCAGGACAATTAGTAAAGATCCGTTTGACCCCGAGTTCTTTGTACTTAGCAATATTGTGTTCTGCAAGGGTTCTTGCACCTTCAAAGTCGCCCATCATAATGAGCGGTGCTCCACAACAGTATTCCTCTTCTCCGAGGATTGTGTACTCTTCACCAATATTATCGAGAATTAAAGTTGTAGCGATTGTCGCCTGAATGGAAACTCCACGATACGATGATGAACACCCAAAGAAGAACGCTGTATCTGCAGGTTGACCCTGTTTATCAAGGAGGTCATCTTCGTTAGGGGTCCAATATGACCATCCTTCGATACGGTCCATTTGGGATAGTCCTTGGATGTTGCAAGATTTGAGAACGGTTTCCTTAGCCAATTTCATGTTCTCGGGCCACATGCCACGTTTCATGAATTCGCCTCTCAATACCTGATAGATTTTAACAAAGGGTATGTCTGTCTGACATACTTCTTCGCAGCCTCCGCAGAGTGTGCACCCGTAGATGGCGTCTGCCAAACCTTGGAGACCATCATCTGGACTAATCCTTCCTAGTATCAATGCACGAGCAAGAAGCATTTTACCCTTACCTGAATAACTGTCTGTGCGTTTGACTTTGTATGTAGGGCATGCTCCGTGCCCTATCTGGCAGTAGCTACATTGAGCACATATGAACGGGTAATCTTGCAGTCCGAATTCCTTCAGTGCCGGAAAGTCCATGATTCAGTTCTCCCGTAGTTGAGCAGCCATATTCGTCTACCTTAAAATGTTTCCACTGGCATCGTCTGATTCCCCTGCAATCACAACTCTCGCTAGGTTTTTAACAACTACCAATCCTCGCCTTCCCATAATCATCCTAAGGTTGAACATCCGGAGAGTAATTTCATGGGCCTCAAGAAGAAACAGACAGAGAAACTGTCAGAAATATTCGGAGACCGGCTAATTACAGCTAAACATGAACTATTTCTAAGTTCGATGGATGTTGGTTCTTTACCCAAGCAAGTTGGCTGGATGATGAATACTAATCCTGAC
Source organism: Candidatus Thorarchaeota archaeon (assembly GCA_018238205.1). Lineage (GTDB taxonomy): Archaea > Asgardarchaeota > Thorarchaeia > Thorarchaeales > Thorarchaeaceae > SMTZ1-45. The sequence goes on along the minus strand of JABCTV010000021.1, from coordinate 14,990 downwards.
GCAATTGTTCAACCAACCACTGCAAAAGAAATTCAGTCTCTATACGAGTTTGCAAGGAATGAAAAGGTCCCACTTATTCCTCGAGGCGCAGGCACTTCTGGTTACGGTGGCGCAATTCCCCGTAAAGGTGGAATCATTGTCGATATGAGACGCATGGAAAAAATCCTCTCAGTTGATGAAGAAAACCTAACAGTAGTTGTTGAACCTGGAATGAGCTGGACTCACTTACAATTCGAACTTAACCAACTTGGACTTGATGTTCGAAGCTACCCGTCATCTGCCCTCTCTGCTACAATAGGCGGTTGGGTCGCACAAGGTGGCGATGGAATTGGTAGTCTGAAATACGGTACAATTAATGAGAGCTGTGTCGATTTCGAAGTTGTACTACCAAATGGGAAATTAATTCGAACTGATGATAGAGACCTATTCTGCGATACAGAGGGTATTCTTGGAATCATCACAAAAATAACTTTGAAGATTAAACCATTGACCAAGCTCCAAGCTTTTGTTTCAAGTTTTCCAGAAAATTACTTGATGAATTTGGCAATCGAGAAGATTCTGGAAGATGGACCATTACCCTTCACAATCAAATTTGAGGAATCAAAATACACTGACCTCAAGAAACGTACTTGGGAAGGAGATTGGGCATTTCCATTCCCAGTTCATCACTGCACAATCATGGTTGTCTATGAAGGCGATCAAGAAGAGATCGATGCAGGAGAAGAAGTAGTTCGCCGAATTACTGCGGAACACAAGGGAATTACATACGATGAGAAAGTAAGCGAACATGAGTGGGAAGAACGCTTCCATCCAATGCGTGTCAAGAAGGCAGGACCCACTCTGGTCGTTGGGCAGGCTTTCGCACCACTTGAGAATCTTGCTGCTATCTTTGATGACTTCCAATTTGAACAAGCAGCTGCCCCAGCCGGAATTGATGGGTATGTTAATTCAAAAAGTGCTGTTACAATGATGGGCTATTTCTTGGAAGATGAAAGACGCTTGGGGTACATGCTCTCGTGGTCACAGAGCTTTGTCATATTCAAGATTGCACAACGTCATGGTGGACATCCACACTCTATTGGAATCTGGTTCGCAAATTACGCCCATGTTTACTTTGGAAAGAAAAGGCTCGCAAGAATACGAGCTGCAAAGCTGAAGTGGGATGAGAAAGAGATCTCCAACCCTGGCAAAATCTTTGCTTACTGGTTACCTTTCATGCTCAGAATTGGAAAGTACTTCATGTGGATCGGCTATGACCTGATACGAAACGGATTCGGTCGTATCGCTCCTATTCTATTAAGATGGCTCCAGAATGTACCACCTCTCAAGTGGATCCTTCGATGGGGTCGTGCCCACAGTCCCTGGCCAATTCAATATGGTCTTGGCTGTTGCATGGCTGACGGTGCTGCTGCAGTTGCATCTAGATGGGACCTTGAACGATTTGGAATGCTCCCACTATTCGGCCCACGACAGACTGATGTCCTCTGGATCTCTGGCTCCTTGACCAAGAAGATGGCTCCAAGACTGCGAAGAATCTACGAACAGATGCCTGAGCCAAAGTTTGTCATTTCATATGGTCAGTGTGCTGCATCAGGAGGCATGTTCTTCGATGGATACTCACTCGTCATGAATGCAGAAGAAGTAGTACCTGTGGACGTTTTCATTCCAGGGTGCCCTCCAAAGCCTGCAGACTTTGTGCGTGCACATTTAATTCTTCAGAACAAAATCAGAGCTGGTTCAACACACTGGCAGAAGAAAAATGAAAATCAAGATGCAATGGGGTTGGTCCTATAGATGGCATTACGCGAAGATAACGGACCCTATTGCTTGATCTGGTTGGGTGTTCTTCTCATGGGAGCATACTATGCCCATTTTGCATATATGATTTGGACTAGTCCTTCTGCAGCTGCGAGCTTTTTTGCTGCTTCCAATTTCTTCTTCATGCTTTTGTTAATGTTTCTTCCACCATTGATGGTGATTCTATTTACGGGATACCTACGACCAAGTCGAGGTAAAGCAAAGATGGCGATGCTTGGTCCTTCTGTTATGGGAGGATTGTTTTTTGTCATTATTGCTAGTGTTGTTTCTTTGAATACAGATATCCTGGGAAATCTAGTTATGTTCTCAGCGTGGGGCATAGGTAGTTCACTTCTTACTGCAGGTGGTTTTTCAATAATCCAATCCTTTGACCAAGGCACCTCATTAGGTATGCTTGATGTTTCTAGCCTTCATTATGGACCTCCCAAGGAAGAACCTGAACCGGAACCTGTTGTTGAAGAACCATCAGAAGAACCTGAAGCTGACTCCGAAGAAGAGAAAACTGAAGAACCTGTATCGGAGTAAATTACCTAATCTGTTTCTGGTAGCCAGGCAAATGCAGCACAACTTAGCAATAGGCCAAAGAGAAGCCAGAAGAACATGAGTGTACCGTACATCCAATCTGGGAAGAGGACTATGTCCATGTACGCATGAGTTCCTCCAACAAGTCCCGACAATATTGTAAGTATTGTACGACCTGATCTGCTTTTTGCTGCAGCTAGCGCAAATGTGGATATCATTAGAATAAGGCCTGAGAGGAAGAAAGCGAGCTTGACCATTACATCTGGAATGGCTGCTGTTAGGATAATCCAGAAATAGACGCCAAGAAATCCCGTGCCAATTAGGAGAACTAGGTAGTATACGAATGTACCTCGGATAAGTGACAATAAATTCGACCTCTTTGAACACTTGTTACTTGGTCGTCGTGAATCTCGCCATGCTTAAAACTCCTTTGTGCTGTCTGATTCAGGCGAATGGTTTTTAATATAGCACAAGCTGCGCCCACCCTGAGAACAACAGGTATCGAATCACTCCTAGGAAAGAGATTCGATGAATATTTGTTGAATTCATAGGCAAGAAAAATCATTATCGGAGGTCCAATAGTCATGCGGCTATTCATCGATTTCGTTCCTGTAATTATCTGGGCTATTTTGGCCGTAGTGCTGGTAGTTGGTATGCTCTTTGCATCATGGGTTCTGAGACCTCATGTCTTACAAAATAGTGAGAAGACATCGTCTTATGAATGTGGAGAGGAACCAATTGGACCTGCAAGAATCTCCTATCCTTACAACTATCTTGTCTATACAATACTCTTCGTAGTTGTTGACGTAATGGGTGCTTTTCTCTGGTTATTGGCTGCATCATCATTCAGACTTGATGCAACCGTAGTTTGGCAAGTGCTTGTCTTTGTTTTGATAATTATGGGTGGAATGGGATTCGCCATGAAGAAAATGCCAGAAACCTTTCTCAGTGGTCAAGAAACCCTTATGCTATATCGAAAGGCTAAGGCCGAGCAAGTATCGAAAAATGAATCGGGAGGTCACTGAAAATGATGCAAGAGCTAGTCTGGTTCGAGGAAATTGAATTCCTTGTAATCGCATCAATTGTGATCATCCTTGCGTATCTGGCACTTGAGCACAGGAATATTGTATATGCCGCATTATTCTTTGGTTTCATGGCTTCATTTGTTGCAGGAATATTTCTCCTCCTTGAGGCACCTTTCATAGCTGGAATGCAAATAGCTGTTTATACAGGTGGAATCAGTGCATTGATTATCTTTGCAGTTCTGCTAATACCTCGGGCGCAGGATTCATCCTTGGAAGCCTTTGCCTCACCTAAACGTAGACGAATTGGGCTTGTGATATCTGGTTCAGTAGGATTGCTCTCTGCGGGGCTTGCACTAATCTTCCCATGGTATGACACATTCGCACCAGATATGCCGCCATTGGAGCTTAACATGGAACTCCTATCACAGTGGCTTTGGTCCGAGCACGGTATCTATGTACAGATGGCTGCCCTCATTTTGCTAACATCAATCGTTGGGGCCATTGCTATCTTGAAAATGGATAAAGCTGAGCGCCTCATTCCAATCCAAGGAGAGTTTGGCATTGAATCAGTTGAAGAACCGATAGATGACGAAGCAACTATTGAGGAACCATCAGAGGAGGTTGGTGAAGAATGATCCCACTCTCATGGTACCTTGTTTTATCCTTCGTCTTGATATCTCTTGGTGCTTACGGGATGATGGTTAAGCGTAATCTCATCCGAATACTCATAGGCGCAGAAATCATGGGCAACGGTGTTAACATTGCCTTGGTTGCTGTTTCCATTTACAGCCCTACTTTTTCATTTGTTGGACAAGGGCTAATCATTCTTGTAATCTCCGTGGCAGCGGCTCATACTGCATTAGCAATGGTTCTGATGCTCATGTACCACCGACGATACGGTACAGTAGACCTTGGAACACCAATTTCACTGGAGGACAATGAGAATGTCTAAGACACCTGGTTCTGCTTCTACATTGGCTCGTACGATTATCAACAAGTACCCCGATATTGAGTCGAAACCGCTTGATGGAAATAAGGTAGAGCTAGTAGTGCCACCAGAGAGGATTCGGGATATTGTCAACATGATTGATGAGGAAGTTTCAGATGCTCTTCCAGAATCCCTGTTTGGTGTTGATTTGACCGAGGACAAATACGAAGTCATCTACATCTTCTGGTCCCACGAAGGTAAGATGTTGATTCAGCTCCGTGTCAGTCTTGAAGGTGAAACTCCTGAGATTGAAACAGTTAGTGATATCTTTCCTGGTCTTGACTGGCACGAACGAGAAACTCACGAGCTGTACGGAATCAATTTCAAAAATCACCCAGACTTACGCCTTCTACTCCTTCCAGATGAGTTGGAAGGGAAGTTCCCAATGAGAAAGAGCTTTCTTACAGATAGGAGTCGTATGGATGAGACTGGTCTTGCTCGACCTAAACCAAGGCCTAAGCCTGGAGGCGAGTCATCATGAGTCCAGACATTCTTGATGAAAGCAGTGTGATTTGGTTCGGTCCACAACATGTCAGTGCACACGGATGGGCTGCTAAGCTGACAATTGTTGGTGACTATATTGTTGAGTGTGATCCAAATGCTGGATACTTCCATCGCTCAGCAGAAAAGTGCCTTGAGTTCCGAAACTTCAGACAAGGCTCAATGATTCTTGAACGTATTTGCATGATGGAGGCTTTCTTGGCAGAGTATCCGTATATTGCAGCTGTTGAGAAGATAGTTGACCTAGAAGTTCCAGAACGCGCAAAGATAATGCGCACAATAATGATGGAGTTTAACCGAATCCATTCATTACAATTCTGGTGGGGCCAGTTTGCAGGAGAGCTAGGTCTCTTCGTTATGCTACTCTGGCCATGGGTTGACAGAGAGTATTCTCTTGATGCCTTCGAAGAGCTGACTGGTTCACGCCACACGGTTTCATATGCTACTCCTGGTGGAGTCAAGTACGATTTTACTCCCAAGTTCCTTGCTAAGATGGAAACCGCACTTAAACTTGTCAAGGACCGAATGCCCGTATTTGACGATATGCTGGCTGGAAGTCCTACCTTTAGATTGCGGACAGAGGGCGTAGGTCATTACACTGTTAAACAGGCACTAAAATGGGGTCTTAGTGGTCCAAATATCAAAGCTTGCGGAATTCCTATGGACTTGCGTAAGGATGACCCTGATCCGAACTTAGCCTATGATATGATTGACTGGGAAGTTCCAGTGATCAATAACGAGGAGCATCCTGGAGAATCTGATGCGTTCGATAGATTACTTCAAAGATTCAAGGAAATTGAAACATCACTTGATATAATTGAAAAACTTCTCCCACTTCTTCCAGAAGGTCCAATCATTGACCCGAAAGCTAGATCAAAAGCAAATAGATTGCCTGAGGGAGAGGGTTACGGAAGAGTTGAAGGAACTCGTGGAGTAACCTCGGTTTGGCTTAAGACGATGGCAAAAGCTCAAACTCCGTGGAGAGCAAAAATACGGGGGCCATGTTTTGCATCTTACTATTCATTGAAGCATATTGTGCCAGGTGCACGGTTTGCTGATTTCCCTGCAATATTTGGAAGCCTTGACCCATACCCTGGTTGGTGGGATCGCTAGGAGGTGCTATGCAAGTGCAAGTTGACTTTTTTGCTTTGTTTGGTGGACTATTGGATTGGTTCATAGGAGCTCTCTATTGGATCTGGGGATTTCTCATGTGGCCTTTTTTGTGGGAAGGACCATTCGATTTCTTTGCTTGGTTCGGCGGGTTATGGAATTGGGTTCTTGGAATATTCCTATGGTTCTGGGGAATTGTCAATTGGCTCATTTTCTGGGTGGTGGATTTCGTCAATTGGATATGGTTCTTAATTTCTCTTCCCGAGAACTTCATGTTTCTATTCAGGGCAATCGTATTTCCAGGTCTGATATTTATATTAATGGCTCTCATTTTCACGGTTTGGTATACCCGAAAAATCTGGGCTCGTCTTCAGGACAGACGAGGTCCCATGCACATGGGCAAATACGGAGGTCTCCAGTTATTTGCTGATGCGATCAAACTCATGTCCAAGGAGATAATTATCCCCGACAAGGCAAAACGATGGATGTACCGAATATTGCCGTCGTTGTTACTAGTAATTGTTCTCTTACCATTCGCCTTTATTCCTTGGGACCCATATTGGAATATTCTAGGGTCTCCTACCTCACCATTCCCCGATCTATCGGTAAGTCTTGTACTTGTCTTTGCCATCTTGACTGCAGTTCCAGTGTTTTCCCTACTCATTGGGTGGGTATCTGGATCAAAGTATTCACTAATCGGTGGATTTAGAGCTGCGAATAATCAGTTTGCAGCAGAGATTCCAATGGTCATCTCATCAGTTGGGCCTGCCATGCTTGCTGGTTCATTAAGCTTGTACAGTATAGTTATGGCACAAACAAACATCTGGTATATTGTCTTGCTTCCAATCAATTTCATTACATTCTTCGTAGCTGCCATTGCCTCTGTGGGTACCTTCCCATTTGATGCACCTGTTGCTGACTCCGAGATAATCTTTGGTTGGCGAACAGAGCTATCTGGAATTTACTTTACCGTTGTGTATTTTGCAGAATTTGCAGAACAGATGCTGTACAGCGCCCTGATGGTTACACTCTTCCTTGGAGGTTTCAATGGTCTTCCCTTCCTCGCTGGAATTGTAAACTTTGCAATCAAGTGGCTTGTAGTATTCTTCCTCTTCATAGTTGTGACATCATCCTTCTATCGTCTTAGACAGGATCAGGTTGTCCATCTATGCTGGAAGTATTTACTCCCATTATCAATACTGAATGTAGTCCTCGTGATGTTTGCTCTTGTCTACATCCCCGGACTTGTCCCCTTAGTCATAGGAGGTTAGTAAGATGGGGTTCGTAGGTAATCTTGGTGATATATTCAGAATCTTGAAGCACACGTTCCGTCAGGTCTTCAGGAGACCTTTCACATACTTCTATCCCTTTGAAGATAGAGAGTATCCAGAAACAACGCGTGGAAGACACATCCATATCCGTGAAACCTGTACAGCTTGTGCTGCATGCGTTCGGGCTTGCCCTGTTGCAGCGATTCGTATTGACAAGGAAGATAAGAAGTTCGAGAAAGATTGTGCACTCTATTTCGATTATACCCGATGTCTCTTTTGTGGGGACTGTGTACGTGCATGTAGATATAATGCGCTGTTTCACACACCAATTGTAGACCTGTCAGAAGGAGACCGAGAAGATCTCATCTACGGTCCCGATAAAATCACTACTCTTGATAGAGACCCACTAGAGTGGCGTGGAAGGAGGTTCCGTTAATGGCTTTTGGAATCCCATTCATGGCTATCTCATTGGCAGTGATGTTCTTAGGTGGTCTATTCATCTATGTATTCAGGAACAGGATTGCTGAAAGTGCTGGTAAGATCGCAGTAGGCGTTTCATTAGTTAGCACATTCCTCTTTATTCCTGCGTTCTATGAACTCCTGACTGATGGTCAATCTATTGAGACCGCGGTCTGGTCTGATATCCTCGAACCTTTCGGATTGCAGCTAGATGCGGTTGCGTTCCCAATCACCTTTGCAGTAGTAGTGCTTGGTTTCCTATCAGTTGTTTATGCCGTAGGATACACTTCTCATACAGAGAACAAACCCACTTTCTTCGCAAATCAATTATTCTTCATTATGGGAATGATCTGGGTCACTCTTGCAACCAATTTGATTGAGTTCTTTATAGCTTGGGAGATCATGCTAGTTCCGAGTTACTTCCTGATTCTCTTCTGGGGTCTACCTGAAACCAGAAAACGCACTGCGCTGAAATTCTGGCTCTACACTCAAGCTGGAGCTGTCAGTATTCTGATTGGTTTTGGACTTCTATATGCCCAAGGCGGTACATTTGTGCTGGCAAACATTGTAGCCAGTGGAGACCTCATATTCAAGATAATCTTCATTCTTCTAGCAGCTGGATTCCTTGTGAAGATGGCTGTGATTCCAGTGCATTGGTGGCTACCGCCAGTTCATGCAGAGGCTCCTACTCCAATCTCAGTTCTTCTATCAGGTGCGATGATCGAAACTGGTGCCTACGCCTTAGTGCGCTTTGGCATACTGACGCTTAATGATGCCGCAATATCACTCTCATTCTGGGTATGTGTTCTTGGAGTAGTCACGATGTTCTATGGTGGTTTCATGGCTCTAGCACAGGTAGATATCAAGAGGCTCTTAGCTTACTCTTCAGTTTCACAGATGGGTTACGTACTATTCGCTCTTGGCACAGTTACAGCCATTGGAGTATCAGGTGGAATGTTCCATCTCATCAATCATGCTTTCTCGAAGGGCCTGCTGTTTATGACCGCTGGAGCTGTCATTCATCAGACTGGACTTCGTAACATTAAGAAGATGGGCGGTCTCTCGAACAAGATGCCTATCACCGCCTTCGCTGCTGCGATTGGTATGATGAGCATTGCTGCCACTCCTCCTCTCTCTGGATTCATTAGCGAATGGATGATGTTCCTCGGTGGTTTTGATCGCGTTTTACTTATCGATCCAATTACTCATGCCATCCTTGGAATACACTATCCATTTTTGATTCTAACAATTTTAGCTGTTTCCAGCTCTATCCTTAGTGCAGCATACATGCTTCGCTTCTTCTGGCGAGTCTTCCTTGGTCCTCATCCTGAGGAACTTGAAGACGTGAAGGAGAGTCCAAGGTCAATGACCATTCCTATGATCATCCTTGCTATTCTCATTGTAATCTTTGGAATATTCCCGAGCTTGGCACTTGATGTCATAGTCCCGGCGTTTGCAGGCATACTTGGTCCATGAGGTGAGTCAGATGCTATTCGGTCTACCCTATTATCTCATCCTCGTAATTCCACTGGCTGGTTCATTATTCGTTCCAGTAGTTGGAAGGTTCAACGAGAAACTCCGTGACTGGACTCCCGCAATTCTGATGGGAATCACAATGGCCCTTTGTTGGTCACTGATACTGGACTTAGGAACTACAACTATGCCACACTATGAATGGCTCAATCTACCAGGTCTCTATGTACCATTCGAGATGCTTTTAGATCCTCTATCCATCATCATGGCAATTCTCTCAAGCACACTCTGCTTCCTCATATACGTCTATTCAACCGAGTATATGGCACATGATGAAGACCGCGACCGATTCCACTTCCTGATGCTCCTATTCGGCGGTGGTATGCTTACACTGGTTCTGAGCAATAATCTGCTAATTGCGTTTATTGGCTGGGAAATTATGGGGATTTGCAGCTACGGTTTGATTGGCTTCTGGAACGATAAGCGCAACAAGCCTGAAGTAGATCCCTTGGGCTACGAGCAGACCAACCCTCTGCTACAGTTTGAGACCGAGGGTGAGCAGAACACTCACAGCGGCACAAAAGCCTTCATCGTCACACGAGTTGGCGATGCACTCATGTTGGGTGGTATTCTTCTGCTCTTTACATTCAGTGGTTCATTCCTCTTTACTGACCTTGCTGACCCCACCAATGGCTGGTGGAGTACAATGGCTGGTTGGGGACTTCTTGTCCCTGCATTGCTACTCATCTTTGCTGGAGCTATCGGCAAGTCTGCTCAGGCTCCACTTCAAATCTGGTTACCTGAAGCTATGGCCGGTCCAACTGCCGTTTCAGCCCTTATTCACGCAGCCACGATGGTTAAGGCTGGAGTGTACATGAGCGCGCGATTCCTAGTTACAATCGTTGATGCAACCACAACTACAGCTGTTCCTGAACATGTAGCAGGCTACGTACCATTGCAAGCTCTCGGTATAGAGATGGCAATATCATTCTTCATCATTGTTGCAGTAATTGGTGCAATCACTGCTTTCATGACTGCGACAATGGGCATGGTTTCAAATGAGCTCAAACAGGTCCTAGCTTTCTCAACATTGAGTCAGCTCGGTTACATGATTCTTGCTTTAGGCACTAGTGGAATCCTAGCCCTTGATGGTCACTTTGAACATGCGTATCTGAGCGGAGTTCTCCACGTTGTTGCTCACGGTGCTTTCAAAGCACTCCTCTTCCTCGCAGCAGGAGGAGTCATACATTCAGTGCATACTAAATACATGTCCAATATGGGCGGTTTGAAGGGGTACATGAAATGGACATACCGTGTTATGCTCATTGGTGTACTAGCCTTGGCAGGTATACCCCCCATGTCCGGATTTTGGTCAAAGGACTCTATTATCGAGTACACGTACGAACTGGCAACTCACAGCACAGTAGGGATATTCCTCTTTGTCCTGGCAGTTGGTGCAGCAGCGTGTACCATCTTCTACAGTATACGGTTGATGGGAATGGTGTTCCATGGTCCACGACCAGAGCATCACGATGAGGAGCATCATGAAGAACCTCATGACCCAGGACCGGCAATGATGGTCCCGCTCTTCATACTTGCAGCTTTCACTGTGATTGCCTTCGCAGTCTTTCCGCTTATCCAGCAGATTGCAATCAATGACACTCACACTTGGGCTGAGATCTTGGTTGAAATGATTATGGTGAAGATCACCATGCCCGGACTAGTACCTTTTGCAATCACGATTGGTGCATTGTTACTTGGTGGAATTCCCGCATATATGATGTATATCAAGAATGCTGACACACCAAATACAAGGATTCTGGAGAAAGGTGTTCTAAGAAAAGTGTATACTTTCTTACAACATCGCTGGTACATTAACGAGTTCTATTATTGGCTCGTTAACAAGTTCCTTAGGTTTGCAGACCTCTGGAGAACGAAAGTGGATGAGAAAATAATTGATGGTATCGATTACAAATCTGCTGATGCAGCCATAGCGATATCCACCAAGGTACGCTGGTTTGATGATAATGTAATTGACGGATTTGCTGAGGGTATTTCTACTTCAGCGGTAGAGGCTTCTGAAGCAGGCAAAAAGTCACAAACAGGTCTCATCAATGATTACGTTGGTGTTGTAATATTTGGAATTGGCTTAATGGTACTTGTAGCTCTACTCTCATGGGGGGTAATCTAGATGCAACTCGACTTCGCAACTAATCTGATTTCCATGCTGCCCATGAACATCCTAGTGCTTATGCTGCTAATCCCATTAGTTGGTGCTTTAGTTGCATTCGTCCTAGGAGGCAAGGGATCGCGAGCAATTACCTTGATTATAACGACCCTGGAGATGGGCCTTGCAATACTACTTATTCTTGGTACACCATCGCTAGGTTCAGACCCAGGTGGAATGAGCCACACAATTAGCCACATGCTAGCACGGCTAGGAACTGATTCGAGTGCACCAGTGTTCGAAATCATTCTTGGTGTGGATGGTCTCTCACTGGTCATGATACTGTTAACCAATCTGGTTGTCTGGATTGCAGCAATCAGCTCAAATCACATCAAAGAATCAAAGGGTTTCTATTACACCCTCTTCCTAGTGCTTCAGTCTGGTTTACTTGGAGTTTTCATGTCGCTGGATTTGATTGGCTTCTTCATTTTTTGGGAAGTTGTTTTGATTCCCATGTTCTTCATCATTGGTAGATGGGGTGAGGAAGGTTGTCGTCACGCAGCTGTCAAGTTCTTCATTTACACTCATCTTGGTTCAGCAGTGATGCTGGTTGGATTCTTCTATCTCTACTTCCAATCATCAATGTTCAATGCACAAGGAATCGCGACTGCAATTCCGACTTTCAATATGATTGCTCTTCGTAACTTGGGACTTGATCCCTGGGTACAGATTGGATTTGCATTAGCAATTTTCATGGGTGCAGGTGTCAAACTTCCAGTATTCCCATTACATAACTGGCTACCTTGGGCTCATGTTAAGGCACCCACTCCTGGTTCAGTCATCTTGGCTGGTATCCTGTTGAAGATGGGCGGTTACGCATTCATTAGACTCGGTCTCTGGATGGTGCCTGATGCAATTGCTCGGTTAGCAATTCCGTTCGCAATAGTTGCAATCTTCACATGTATTTACGCCGCATTCACAGCCATGGCACAGACTGACATGAAGAGTCTCGTTGCTTACACTTCAATAAATCACATGTCTTGGGTTCTATTGGGAGTAGCTGCTTATGCTGCTGGTTCAGGTTCTACTGACCCTGCAATTCAAGCTGCGGCAAGTCTAGCACTTCAAGGTTCAATCTTTATGATGTTCTCACACGGTACGATAATCTCAGTGATGTTCATTGTCGCAGGTCAGCTAAAGTACAATGCTGGCACAAGAGAGATTCCTGATATCAAGGGTCTCATGGCAAAGGCTCCTAAATTATCTGCAGTGCTTATCCTTGCCTCACTTGCTGCTTTTGGCCTCCCTGGCTTTAGCGGCTTTATTGCAGAGGCACTCATTATCTTTGGTTCAATCGTTGTTTTCAATTGGTCCGCAGTGATTGGCTTTGGTATATTCATTACAGTTGGCTATATGCTCTGGATGTTGAATCGCATTGTCTTCAGTGACCCTGATCCTGAGAAAGAGGTTTCTGAGGCATCATGGAGTGATCTGATTGCTCCAATATTGATGTTGGTTCCTGTGATACTACTTGGAATCTGGCCTGACCTTATCTTGGACATAGTAAAACCTGTTGTCGACGCTATGTTAGCCGGAGGTGCTCCTTAATGCTACAACTTGATACAATTGCTAACAGTCTTAGAATCCTACTCTTACCTTTGAGAGACCTGATACTTGCATATGTTCCAGCAGGATGGATCATGTCTCTACCTGCAATTACATTGGTTATTTTCGGTATCATAGCTCTAGCAGTAGGAATGCGCTATAATCCACTTGGTATCAGTTTCATTGGAGTTATTCTTGCAACTCTCGAAATGGTGATGTTTGATCCAACTGTGATGTCTGGATATTCATTTGGTACGCTCTTTGTGCGGGATGCATTCACAGACCTCTTCGTCTATATTGTACTGATGGTAGCATTTCTCGTATTGATGTCTTCAACCCTTTGGGGTGGTGACAAGGGTACTTACAATTTCCTGCTCATGATTTCATTTGCCGGTGCAATTTGGGTAGTCATGGCTACAGACCTTGTTGCTCTATTTATTGCATGGGAGCTAATGAGTACTCCAACGTACATTCTAGTAGCACTAGGACCACGTCGTGAGGCTGTTGATGGAGCAACCAAATATTTCGTCATGGGTCTCTTAGCAACAATGCTCATGCTCTTCGGAGTTGCACTAACATTTGGAGTTGCCGGGACAACTGAACTGTCTGTACTCAGTGAATATGTCAATACACTCTGGGCATCACCAGTGGGCAACGAACCTGCAGCATATACGTTGCTTCTAGCAATAGTGCTCTTCATTGCATCATTTGGTTTCAAGGTTGGAATATTTCCAGGATGGCAGTGGGTACCTGATGCTTACGCAAGTGCGGACGGTAGTGTCACTGCATACCTTGCTGGTGGTTCGAAGAAGACGGGCGTGAGTGCACTTCTCAGAATTCTCATGATTGGATTCTTCTTTGCGAAGACTGAGTGGGCACCCCTGATTGCAGGAGTTGCTGTCCTAACAATGGTCATTGGAAATGTCCTTGCCCTCGCTCAAAAAGATATCATGAGGATGTTGGCTTATTCAAGTATTGCAATGATGGGTTACTTATTCATTGGAGTTGCTGCTGCGAATGAGATTGGAATGGCCGCAGCTGGGTTCCATGCATTCACTCATGCTATCATGAAGACCGCTGCTTTCATACTGATATGGGCAATGTCCTATAAACTCACGAAGCGAATAACCTACGATGATCTAGCTGGACTGAGTAAGAGAGCTCCTGCGACTGCTGCGATGTTCGCAATTCTGATGCTCTCATTAGCAGGTATGCCCTTGACAGTTGGCTTTTGGTCCAAACTTGTGTTGTTCCAGAGTGCTGTAGTGGCAGATATGTGGTGGCTTGCATTGTTTGGTCTATTAAACTCGGTATTCTCTTTGGGTTACTATCTACGTGTGATGAAGTTCATGTATATGGAAGAACCAAAGGATGATTCAGAGTTGGTCTTACCATTAGTGCCAATGGTTGCTGTTGCAATCTGTGTTGCTGCTGTGATTGCATTGTTCATATTTCCAAATGTGATTCTAGATTATGCATTTCAAGCTGCACAGATATTCTTCCCCTAGGCTTTGAAACCTGAGAAATTTAACTGGGAGACTGATTGCAGGAAATCAATTAGAATCTCTCAGTATAGTTTCCCTTGCGCATTCAATAAACAGTGCGTTGATGTTCTTCCCTGTTTTAGCAGAAGTTTCAATGTACTTCAGGTCAAGCCACTTGGAGAGCATAAGTCCTGCTTCCTTTGGCACTAGTCGTTCTTTCATATCAACCTTGTTTGCAACCAATGCAATAACCGCTTTCGGGCAAACTGCACGGAAGTTTCGATACCATTCATACACATTCATGAATGTAGAAGGTCGGGTGACATCGTACACAATAAACGCCATTGACGACCCTATCATGTATCTCTGGCGAAGGTCTTTGTAAGATGGTTGACCCGCAAGATCCCAGAGGACAATCTGAGTTTTGACAGTATAGTCTTTGCTCATCTCTACTTCGATATTTTTCACTGCAATATTTGTTCCAATTGTGGCCTTGTATTTTTCTCCGAAACTATCCTCGGTGAATCTCATGATGCAGGAAGTCTTTCCTACTGCACCGTCCCCCAG
>JABCTV010000020.1 GCA_018238205.1 Candidatus Thorarchaeota archaeon | reverse complement strand
CCCTTCAACTATCGGTAAATCCCTTTTAGAGGCAGAACATTTCCACCTTACAAAAGTCTGTTTGGAAGAGATCCACAACCTGCACGAACTCACTAGAATCAATCTTTCGATAAACGAGATCAAATACTTAGACTTGACTCCTCTAGCGAGAAGTCGCAAGCTAACTGAATTAATTCTACATTTTAATTGATTAGAGGAAATAGATCTCTCACCTCTAGCGGAGTGTACGAATCTGGAATACCTTGACTTAGCCGCAAATAATCTACGAAACATAGATCTTAGACCAATCGCATCATGTGTGAAAATGACTGCCATCAATTTGGGGGGAAATGCAACTGGTCAGATTGATCTCAAGCCCCTGGAGCTTCTGAAGAATTTAGAAATATTGACAATTGATGACATGAAACTCACAGAGGTCGACCTATCTCCGCTTGAAAACTGCTCAAAATTGAAGTTTCTAAAATTAAACGATAATGAGATGGAATCTCTCGAAATTACACCTCTGTTTAATTGTAAACAATTGACTGAATTTGAGATTGATAGAATAGAACTCACAACAACTCTGGATCGAGAAATTGATGGCTGGGCAAAAGGTGTGAGAAAGCATAAGAAAAGATTTCGCAAGAGTTGAATTCAGTTATCCCATATAGCGGAGGTACTGTGAAGCATAGGATTCGGATAACAATAGATAGGTTGAAAGTATGATTTTTGGTGAGGAATACTATTTAGTATTCAATCCAGTCTAAGACCCATAATGAATACTAAAGATTGTCTACAAATATGAATTTCAAGAAAATCATTCAGTCTAATCCAACGAAACTACAACGGATGGTACGATTCCTAGGACCATCAAACTCCACAAAGAGCACTCGCTGCCAAGTACCGAGATCAAGAGATTTTGATACCACAGACAGAGTTGCTGAAGATCCAATCAGTGTTGCAGCAATGTGGGCGTGGGCATTATTGTCAACCATATCATGCTGGTAACCAGCTCCTTCTGGAACAAGTTTGGAGAGGTGCATTCCAATATCCTCCATCAATCTGCTCTCGCCTTCATTGATTGTGACACCAGCAGTGGTATGTGCGCTCGATATTGTCAGAATACCATCAGAGAAACCCTCACTTCGTATCCAGTTTCGAATCATCTCAGTAATATCAATGACCTCAACGTGAGCAGTAGTCTTCACTGAAAGCTTGGTGTGCAATACTTTTGTCATTTTTTCGACCTTCGTGGTTCTGTTATTTTACCTATTAAATCACATCAATGCTTCTACAACCGCAAGTATCTATCACAAATAAGATTCGGCTAACGATTGTAAAGTTGTTTGAGGTGAAAAGTAAGATAGATTAGATACGGAATGCAACCAACTGATGCACTATAGTCAAGTTTGATGATAGAATGAAAGAAAATTAATAGACAAGAATTACTAGTTATTGAAAGAAGGTGATGGATATGACAACAAAGAAGAAATCATCAACAAAGAAGAAACCAACAACAAAGAAGAAACCAACAACAAAGAAGAAATCATCAGCAAAGAAGAAACCAACAACGAAGGAAAAGCTTGCAAAAGCCCAGAAACACTATGATAAAGGCGAAAATTATGCCCGAGAGGGAGATGAGGATAGAGCAATTGAATGTTTCATAGAAACAGTTGAACTAAATCCGGATCATTTTGATGCTTGGTACAATTTGGGGAACGTATTGTACATGGGTA
This sequence comes from Candidatus Thorarchaeota archaeon, assembly GCA_018238205.1. Classification (GTDB taxonomy): domain Archaea; phylum Asgardarchaeota; class Thorarchaeia; order Thorarchaeales; family Thorarchaeaceae; genus SMTZ1-45. The sequence goes on along the minus strand of JABCTV010000020.1, from coordinate 26,095 downwards.
AAAATAATCCGGAGAAAGCATTCGAGTGTTGGGGAAGAGCTTTAAGAATTAAACCTGATGATATCGATTGTATGTATAATGTTGCTAATGCTTTGAGAGAATTAGGAGCTAATGACAAAGCAATTGAATTTTACACTAAAGTAGTTACTTTAGTACCAGATGACCATGAAGCATGGAATAACATGGGAATTGCTTATATTAACAAAAATGAAGCTGAGAAAGCGATTGAATGTTGGAAAAAAGCAGTTGAAATTAAACCTTCTAAAATTGAATCTTGGTCAGCTCTGAGCAAGATTTATGATGACTTAGGGAAATTTGATTTAGCTATTGAAGCACTTCAGAAAGTGTTAGAAATAAACCCAAATATATCGGGAGCTAAACGTATTCTGGAAAGAATTAAGAAAAACCAAGGAGTCGCGTCGAAGCAGTGAAATATGGCATATCCCAAAATATGCGTAGTATGTTTAAATTGCTGAAACTTCCTAATCTGTAGCAGCGTGTTAGGGTTTGGTAAAGATGGACGCAAAGAAGTTGTATCGCAGTTTAGACAAAGAGTTTGAAATTGACAAACTCAATGAGGATGAGTGGAGTTTCTTCGACCTAGGTGATGCTGTAACTGAGAGTTTCAGGAAGACAAAGAAAGGTCTCGTTCTGGACAATTCAACAGAAATCAAAAAAGTATACACAGCAGTCTTTCCAAGCGAGCCTGTTCTTGACTACATCATTGCGTCAGGAGTTGAGGATACACTACTCTTTACTCACCATCCGATGATCTGGGATTCATCCTCTGGCGGATTTCCGTTCAAAAATATACCAACGAAGTACTTGGAAGTTCTCGAAGAGAAGAATATCTCTCTTTACACTATTCATGTACCACTAGATAGGAATGGACCATATAGTACAACGGTTTCCTTAGCTCAGGCCCTAGAGATTGAAACGGAGAGTGAATTTTTTGAGTATCACGGAGTCAAGGTTGGAATCATTGGAAAAACAGAATGCAATTCAGTCTTCGAGTTATCAGGGCGAGTCAAAGAAACTGTTGGACATCTGTTGAAAACCTGGGCTTATGGGTCAATGCAGATACCTAATGGAATGGTAGCGCTCGTTGCGGGAGGTGGGAACTACCCGGAGATTGTAGAGGAACTTGCTGAAACGGATGTCAGAACATACATCACAGGAGTCACGATGAAAAATCCTGATTATGAGCCCTCTTTGAGATTCCATGAAATATGCCAGGAGCATAATATCAACGTAATTGCTGCTACCCATTACTCCACAGAAAAATTTGCATGCATTGCAATTCAGAAATTCTTCGAAGACTTGGGACTGCCTAGTGAGTTTCTGGAGGATACCCCGTCATTCGAGGACTATGGGTGATTTGTGAGAAACCACAAAAACTTGCGCCGATAAGCAACCATATTGTATATTGAAAATACTACATTTGTGAAGTGACCTTCAGGATAAGTGGTCAAAATATGATAAATAGAAGAGCTCTATCAGTAGTATTTCTTTCACTCTTAGTAGTGTCAGGATTAGCATCATTCATGGGAAATCACATTGTGCCTGTGAGTGCAGAAACAACTGGCGATCCAACGCTAACGGATTTGAGTGGCATTACAGTGGGAATCTATGAAGGCTACATAAGCAGTATAGTAAATGAAAGCCGTCAAGCACTATGCAATATGTTCACGTGGATGAACGCTAGTGTGTTTATTTTCAATACGACCGACCTTCTCAATGGATGTCTTTGGGCTTGCGAGATTCTGGCAATTCCAGAAGGGCTCGGTCCATTCACAGAACAGAAATTGACGGATGAGGGGTTACAGGTCATTCGTGAATGGGTTGCAGTTGGTGGCTCGTATATTGGAGTTCGAGGAAGTGCTGCGATGGCGATGAATGGCTCGTACTTTGAAGGATTCACAACGACCTTTGGCTTGGCACTCGTAACCGGAACTTCATATGAAGTAGAAGAACTTGACTCTACACAAATGACCAATGTTTCAATCAACCGTGATAGTACAGGACCGGACCTCTCGGATATGCCGGTGAACCAGTCCGTGCTCTTCAGTACAGGGCGATATTTTGTACCATCTGAGGGACAAGAAATAATCTGTATTGCTAATTACACTCACAACAATCAACCAGCAATGATAGCAGCAGAGTACGGTGAGGGTAACTTGTTCATATCAAGTCCTCATTTCGAATATGAGGAGAATGGCGATCGAGATGGCACAGATTACATGGATGATTTTGATGACCCTGATTCAGAGTGGCCGATGTTGTTGACAATATCACGTTGGCTTGTAGATTCGTCACCAACAGTAGCCAATATCTCATCATGGCCTTACGAACCAATAATCCCACTTCCAATGGACTTGATTCTGGTAAGTGGAGGCATAGGGGTTGTCCTAGTCCTAGTAGCAGTCGTTATTCTGAAACGGCGGTAATGGGATTATTCAGAGTATGTCTCATCCCAAGTTTCTCTTGGATTCTGATTCAGGAGAAACTCTCATCTTCACATCAATTCAGTGAGTCTAGCTTGCTTAACTGATGATTTTCTTGGTAATTGTCGTGAAAGTGTCATCTACACCCGCATTCAACTTGACAGAGGTTTCATGGTAATCAGCAAGGAAGTTCTTAGCAAATTTGGCTCCTTCCGCAGTAGACACCTGTCGTTCCTTTTCTAGGTCGGTCTTGTTTCCCACTACCATGTAGATTGCACCTTTAAGATGAGCATCTGCTTCTTTCTTCCAGTCCCACAAATCCTCCAGAGTTTCAGGTCGGGTGACATCATACATGAAAATAACACCTCGAGCTCCTTGATAATACCCAGATCTAACTTCTTCGAGAAAATCTTGAGACCCAAGATCCCAAATCTGAAGCTTTACCTTATTCTGGTCGAATTGCATGTTCTTGATTGAGAAATCTGCACCAAGGGTGGGAGTGTAATATTCCCTAAATTTTCCTGTCGTATACCTCAGGATGATACTTGTTTTCCCTACAGCAGATGAACCCACTGTGCAAATTTTAAACAGAAATGAAGGACTCATTATTCAAACAACCCTATCATATATTCACTAAGCAGTAGTTCAACCTTTTGTCTAGTGGATTTAACTTTGTCCTTCGAACACATAGACACATAATTCACCATTCATCCACGTAATCGTTCTGTTATTTCATGTGTGAATTCAGAGAGAGAATCAAGAATATCAGAGAAGATTTTTCTCTTCTCAAGAAGTTCCTTTGGAATGGTTACGTTGTGTATTCGTGTAAGGGTTAGAACGGTGAGTTTTGCTGCAGGGTTGAGCTTTGCATAATTAACAGCAAATACAAGAAGTGAGGCTTCACTGTCCTCTTCCTCTAAATCTGCGTAACTATCCATAAGAGATACTCCTGCTTTTGCACACAAATCGACAATTACCTGGGGACCATAGATAGTCTGGCCGCGTCGACTAAGAATGTCCGCAACCTTGTGAATTGGTCTTGTTATCTCAGACACATCTTCAACTCCATTATCATTTCTTTTTCACACAGTTAATCTCCAACCAGAAAGAGAACTCCTCAAACCCGCGAAGGTCATAACCAGAGTAACGCCTAAACAGATAGCTTTGATAGGTATTTGTTAGCCCCTCTGCAAATCGGTCAATCTTGTTTTTCTCCAAAGCTCCAACAAATTGTGCTAGTAACTTCATCCATTCAGCATACAGTTCCATGAGTCTTCTAGGATCGAGACCTTCGTATAGTCGAGTGTCGTAATCGATATTCCATGAATCTGCTGTCATTCTGAATACACCAGTTACTTCTGGAACAGAAACTTTGTCCAGAGAGGCATTCAAAAACTGCATTGCTTCTATAGGGGAGTAAATTTTCTCAGCTACTCGAACTGCTAGCTCCAATGCTTCTTTCACAAGGAGGAGACGCCTCTTCTCAGGGGAGAGCACAACAATGGCACCTAATTCAACAAGAGTGTCAATTACTTCAATGATCTGATTATCTTCATGCTCCTGTGAAAGACTCTCAATTATTGCACCCACAGTACGTCGTCCATCAAATAGCGTTGAAAGACGAGGTAGCAGTTTAATCACTTTAGGATTCTTTCGTTCGAGTTCTGCTCTCTGCGGAGATGATAGTTGCAGTAGACGGTCAATCTTCGATGTTGAAGCCACAATATCCTCTTTACTGAGAATACTACTAAATTTCACATTACCGAGAGCCCACAATCTTGTAAGTTCAACTATGACTTCATCAGTTCCTGCATCACTATCGTGTGCAATCTCATCAACAGTCCGCTTCCCATCAATTAGTGGAGTGATGATTCCGGTGGAACTTGTAAAACGTACGTCTTCTGGTCCGACACAATAAGGTACCCAACTCCCTGAGAGTTTTCTCAGTGAAAGATTCTGGACAATACCCTCTCGAAAATTGGAAAAATCAGTATCAATCTTCAGAGTGTCTTTCTCTTCTGAACTAAGGTTCTTTATCCAAACACTCTCAAACTCATCGTGTAGGGACTTCAATATAGAGGTGGTTTCACTATCCCACTCTCCAACAGAAACCACAACAAATTCAGTAGTTGCTCCAGAGAAGACAGTAAATAATCGAGCCCCATAGTCCACTTGGAACATTGAACTATCTCGCTCAATGACTTCCTTAGAGAAACTCTGGATTGCTGTGAAAAATCCTGATACAAGCAGAGGGTCTAAATCTTGAGCCTTTGGGTCCAGCTTCATGAAGAAGAGGGGGATTCCACCTTTCTCCATAATCAAAAGAGCTTGTATGTTATGTGTAGCCAGTAGTAACCTCTCCTCGTACCTTTGAGGAGTGTATCAATCTTTTAATGTATTGTGAATATTGCTCTCGGGCAAAGAGGGTTGCACCTTTCGATTTTTAAAATCCTAATGTGAGATTCCAATAAGTTAAATGAGCATTTTCACACTATTAGTCTTGGATTGGAGGTTTAGGTGTACTGATTTGAGGAGTTCCGTTCACACTACTGCTCTACTGATAATAACAGTTCTACTGGTAGTGTCATTTAGTGGAGTTCATGTAGCTAGTGGTTACGCGGAGTCATATTCTCTTATTACAGGACCCTACATTGATGAGGTCATCTTCAAGGTCATAGTAGCCCCAGACCAGACAGTTCTTGCTCTACAGACAGGAGAGATTGAGATGGATACTGGCTTTATTCATCCAAATTATCTCCCACAATTGGATACAGATCCTAACATCGATATCTATAGAGCTATTCGAAATGGTTATGGTCACATAACGATCAATTGTAGAAAATATCCACTCAATATCAGCGGTTTAAGAAGGGCATTTGCATTTGCGTTCAACAAGACTAGAGTTACTTCAGAGATGTTTGATGGATTCAGCATTGAACACGATTCACTGGTACCCCAACCATATAGCTGGTGTGCTGAAGACCAGTTTGACTATCATTATTATTCCGCACAGCCGGATATTGGAAACCAGATCCTAGATGATCTGGGGTTCGCGATAGATGGTGCAACTGGTTATCGAAATGCCCCGGACGGAACACCATTTGAGATTGTTATAGAACATGGAAGTCCAGGGCCATATGGGATTAGTACCCCGGATATAGCTGTAGAAGCGTTGCACTCGCTGCACATAGATGCCCATAGACAGCCTGCAGACTTCAACGAGTACATCTCAAGGTTGGACAGCCATGGCGATTATGACATGGTCTTCTATGCCTTCAACTTCTACAGCAATGATATAGATTGGCTTGCATACGAGTACTGGTCTGAATACGCTGATACACTCTATCAAAATCCAACCAACTTCAGAAACGCAACCTATGACAGTTATAGAGATGCACTCCTGTCCGGTACAACGTACGAGGAAGTCTATGAGGCAGGTGCTGAGATGCAGAAGATACTGCACTACAACGTGCCCAGGCTTGTTGTCTATGAGAACATCTACTTACAAGCATACAGGAACGATCAGTTCACCGGTCATGTTGAAGATCTCGGGAATCATATTTCAGGTCCATGGACTATGAGAAATATCCACAACCTCGATGGCACATTTGGTGGTACAGTCACTGTTTCCCTTGGTCAGGAACCTGACAGCTTCAACATCTACGTAACAAACTCAGCTTACGCTGCAGCAATCAACTCTGAGCTATGGTCATCACTCTACAAATATAATCCAGACTTAGAGCCATGGCCGGATCTTGCTGAGAGTATGCTAACAGAAACCCATAGTGATAATCCAAGCATACCTGAAGGGCATACACGATTTACTATCGACATCATAAGAAATGCAACATGGAGTGACGGAGAACCGGTTACAGCAGAGGATGTTGCATTCACATATGTATACCAATACGAGAGTGCTGCATATGGAAATCCTGCTGGAACAGATCTTGGGGACCTAGTTGCCGTATATGCACCAAATCACTATAGAGTAGTTTTTGAGTTTAGCACTGAGTCATACTGGCACTTCAGCACCTTCGCATATGACTACATCATTCCATATCACATCTTCAACAATTCTGGTGGGATTGGATATGAGGGATGGAACACCTGGAACCCAGAGTTTGATCCCGCGGAACCTAACGTGAACTGTGGTCCTTTCATCGTCACTGACATAGAAGCAGGAGAATACTACAAAATAGAAAGAAACCCCCTTTTTCACCATGCTGCAGACCCAAGCCTTCCGATAGAAGCCACTTCTACTGCAACGACTTCACTTACAAACCAGTCAACAATACCAGAAATGAACGGGTTACTAGTATTCAGCATTTCAGTGATTTCAGGTTCAACTATTGTCATTATATATTGTGTAGTAATAATAATGAAGGAGAGGCGATCTCTAAATGATATCCAGGAATAGACGAGTGAAGGCTCACAATAAAGCAATCTTTGCAATCTTTGTTTTGCTTCTGGCTTTTCTAACAAGTCCCAACAATGTACAAGGACTTGAATCAGCTATATCCAATCTCTCAACAGGACCCTACGTTGATGAGGTCATCTTCAAAGTCATCGAAGACCAAGACCAGAGAGTTCTTGCTCTACAGACAGGAGAGATTGAGATGGATAACAGCTTTTTCGAACCCTCTTATCTCACAACATTAGATTCGGATCCTAACATCGATATCTATAGTGCTGCTCGAAATGGTTATGGACAGATAACTATCAACTGTGATAAATATCCACTCAATATCAGCGGTTTCAGAAGAGCCTTTGCATTTGCGTTTAACAAGACTAGAGTTACTTCAGAGGTAATGGATGGATTCAGCATTGAACACGACTCGCTGGTACCCCGACCAAATAGTTGGTGTGCTGAAGACCAGTTTGACTATCATTATTATACTGCACAACCGGATATTGGCAATCAGATCCTTGATGACTTGAACTTCACAATCGATGCAGAAACAGGATTTAGGTTAGCGCCTGATGGTACTCCATTTGAGATTGTTATAGAATATGGGTCTGGACATCAAATATATGAGAGTATAACACAAATAGGAGTAGAAGCACTTGATTCTCTACATATTAATGCTAGAAATAGTGTAGAAACCTACAACTATTACATATCAAGGATGAACTATCATGGAGCCTTTGACATGGTATTCTTTGCCACAAACTTCTATGATAATGATGTTGATTGGCTTGCATACGAGTATTGGTCTGAGAACACAGATGTTGCATATCTGAATCCAACCAACTTCAGAAATGAAACCTACGACAGCTACAGAGATGCACTTCTGTACGGTACAACCTATGAGGAAATCTATGAGGCAGCTGCTGAGATGCAAAAGATCCTGCAATACAATGTACCGAGACTTGTTGTGTTTGTCAATACTTACATACAAGCCTACAGGAATGACCAGTTCACAGGTCATGTTGAAGACCTTGGGAATCACATTTCTGGTCCATGGACTATGAGAAAGATTCACAAACTGGATGGCACATTTGGTGGTTCTGTTCCAGTTTCTATTGGTCTGATTCCCAATAGCTTCAATTTATTCATCACAGACACTGAAACCTCTGCTCCAATCCTTTCAGAGCTTTGGCCATCGCTCTATAAATATGATTCAGACCTAGAGCCATGGCCTGATCTTGCAAAGAGTATGCTAACAGAAACCCATAGTGACAATCCAGCAGTTCCAGATGGTCATACTCGATTCACTATCGATATAGTTCACAATGCCACATGGACTGATGGAACACCAGTCACTAGTGAAGATGTAGCGTTCAGTATCCTTTATGCATTTGAAAGTGCATTTTATGGCAATCCCGCTGGTTTTGACGTTGGTGATATATATGCTATCTACACACTTTCTACATTTTCTGTAACAATCGAATTCAGCACTGAGTCATACTGGCACTTCAACACCTTCGCATTTGACTACATCATTCCATATCACATCTTCAATGAGGATGAAGGTATTGCATATGACGAGTGGAATATGTGGAATCCTGTGTTTAACATCTCAGAACCTCACGTGACCTGTGGCCCATTCATCTTCACAGATTACGAAGTAGGAGAATACTATAAAATAGAAAGGAATCCCCATTTCCACTATGCTGCAGACCCAAGCCTTCCGATAGAACCCACTACAAACCAGTCAACAATACCAGAAATGAACGTGTTACAAGTATTCAGCATTTCAGTTATTTCAGGTTCAGCCATTGTCATTATATATTGTGTAGTAATAATAATGAAGGAGAAGCGATCTCTAAATGATGTTTCGGAATAGACGAGTGAAGGTTCACAATTGGGCAATCTTTACAATCTTTGTTTTGCTTCTGGCTTTTCTAACAAGTCCCAACAATGTACAAGGACTTGAATCAACTATATCCAATCTCTCAACAGGACCCTACGTTGATGAGGTCATCTTCAAGGTCATAGTAGACCCAGGACAGACAGTTCTTGCTCTACGGACAGGAGAAATTGAGATGGATACCGGCTTCATTCATCCATATTATTTCCCCCAAGTGGATACAGATCCTGACATAGACATCTTCAGAACTTTTAGAAATGGGTATGGTCATATTACGATAAACTGTGCCAAGTATCCACTCAATATCAGTGGTTTGAGAAGAGCATTCGCATTTGCGTTTGACAAAACAAGATTCACTGAAGAAATCATGGATGGATTCTCTATCGAGCACGATTCACTTGTCCCTTTGCCAAATGGATGGTGTGCTGAAGAACAGTTCGACTATCATTATTATACTGCACAACCTGATATTGGAAACCAAATCCTTGATGACTTGAACTTCACTATCGACGCAGAAACCGGATTCAGATTAGCACCGAATGGCACTCCGTTTGAGATAAATATTGAATATGGATCCCCTGAATATTCTAAAGCACTAATAGGTGTAGACGCATTGAATTCTCTACACATCAATGCTAGTACTCGTTCAGCAGACTTCAACGAGTACATCTCAAGGCTGGACAGCCATGGCGATTATGACATGGTCTTCTACGAAGTAAACTTCTACAGCAATGACGTCGACTGGCTTGCATACGAGTACTGGTCCGAGAACGCAGATACCCCATACCAGAACCCAACTAATTTCAGAAATGCAACTTACGACAACTGGAGAGATCAGCTCCTATACGGTACAAGCTATGAAGCTGTCTTTGAGGCTGCAGCTGAAATGCAGAAGATTCTCCAGTACAACGTGCCCAGGCTTGTTGTCTATGAGAACACCTACATGCAAGCATACAGAAATGACAAGTTCACTGGTCATGTTGAAGATCTAGGTAGATACATCTCAGGTCCATGGACCATGAGGAAGATTCACAACCTCGATGGTTCATTTGGTGGTACAATCCCCATTGCTGTCGGCATTGGGTTTAATAGTTTCAATATCTTCCTAACAGTATCATCTGGATCTGCAAAATTTGCTTCATTGATATCAGACAATCTCTACTCGTCACTCTTCAAACAAGGACCAGATTTCAATCCACAGCCAGATTTAGCTGAGAGCATGCTGATAGAAACCCATAGTGACAATCCAGCAGTTCCTGATGGTCATACTCGATTCACTATTGACATCATCCAGAATGCAACCTGGAGTGATGGAACACCTCTCACAGCATATGATGTTGCATTCACATATATCTATCAATACGAGAGTGCTGCATATGGGAATCCTGTTGGAACAAATCTTGAAGATTTTATGGCCTCATATGCACCAAATCAATATAGAGTAATTCTTGAATTCAAGACTGAATCATACTGGCACTTTAGTGATTTTGCTTTTGATTATATCATTCCCCATCACATCTTCAACAACTCTGGTGGAATTGGGTACGAGGAATGGAACACATGGAATCCTGTGTTCGATGTAACAGACCCACACGTAACCTGTGGTCCATATTTATTCTCAGATTTTGACGCAGGAGAATTCTATAGATTGGAACCAAATCCACTCTTTCACTATGCTCCAATCAATGATAATACTCTCACTAATACCACTACAACCACAACATCTGGTACAACAAACCAGACAGCGATGCCGGAGATAAACTGGTCACAAGCAATCAGTTTTGGAGTTGGAGGATTCTCCAGCATTGTCATTCTTTACTGCTCAGTCCATATATTTCATGAACGGCGGAGCTTGAAGAGTAAGTGATATCTGAGTACTAGAATATCTTCGGCTCATCCCATTCGCCCCATAAATTACGCCAGACTTCGAATATCTCTCCAACAGTTGCATAGGATTTGACTGCGTCAACAATATGAGGCATAACATTTTCGTCACTCTCTGATGCCTTCAAGAGACCTGCTAGTGCTGCGTCAACCTTGGTGTTATCTCGCTCTTTCCGTATCTTCTGAGTTCGTTCAACCTGACGTCGTTCTACCTCTGGGTCAATTTTGAGAACTGGAATTGTAATCTTTTCACCTTCAAGAACATAATCATTAACACCAACGATTGTACGCTCACCAGACTCAATCTCTTTCTGATAACGATAAGACGCCTCTGATATCTCCCGCTGGAAGAAGCCCTTCTCGATGGCCTCGACTACTCCGCCCATAGCCTCAACTTTGTCAAAGTACTTGTAGGCTTCTGCCTCCATATCATTTGTCAGAGCCTCTACATAGTAAGAGCCAGCTAATGGATCAATTGTATTGGCTGCGCCACTCTCCTGAGCAAGGATTTGCTGGGTCCTCAACGCAACCCGAACTGCATCCTCGGTTGGCAGGCATAGAGCCTCATCCATCGAGTTCGTGTGCAATGACTGGGTTCCTCCAAGTACTGCAGCTAGAGCCTGATATGCGGTTCGAACAACATTCACTGTTGGTTGCTGAGCTGTGAGTGAGCATCCAGCTGTCTGAGTGTGGAAGCGCATCCAGAGAGACCTCTCTTTCTTTGCACCAAAGGTCTCTTTCATCTCTCGCGCCCAGATACGGCGGGCAGCACGATACTTGGCCACCTCTTCGAATATGTCGTTGTGGGCGTTGAAGAAGAATGATAGTCTCGGAGCAAATTCATCGACATCCAAGCCCTGTTTCTTTCCAACCCGTACATACTCCATTCCGTTAATGAGAGTAAAAGCTAGTTCTTGCGCAGCCGTCGATCCGGCTTCCCGTATGTGATAACCTGAAATTGAAATTGTGTTCCAGCGAGGAATCTTCTTCGTCGCATATTCCATGATGTCTCCGATGATACGTAGAGATGGAGCAGGAGCAAGAATCCAGGACTTCTGAGCCATGTACTCCTTTAGCAGGTCATTTTGTATTGTGCCGCCAATCTTGTCCGCTGGCACACCCTGCTTCTGTGCAGCAATCATGTACATCGCCAGCAAAATTCCGGCTGGGGCGTTGATTGTCATTGAAGTTGTGACCTGATCTAGTGGAATTCCTGCGAAAAGAATCTCCATATCCTTGAGACTATCTATGGCAACACCAAGTTTTCCAACCTCACCCATGGCATATGGATGGTCTGAGTCACGTGCAAAGAGAGTAGGAAGATGAAAAGCAACACTGAGACCAGTCTGTCCATTGGCCAGTAGAAACTTGAACCGCTGATTAGTTTCTTCAGCAGAACCCATTCCAGCGAACTGGCGCATTGTCCAGACTCGACCACGGTACATACTTGGCTGAACTCCACGAGTATACGGATACTCACTTGGAAGACCAAGGTCATTCATGTAGTCTAATTTTGGAACATCAAGCGGTGTGTAGATTGCTTTGATTGGTCGACTAGATGTGGTTAAGAAATCCTTGCGACGGTCAGGATGTTTCTTCTGGTGTGAACCGAGGGTTTCTTTCTCCCATGAATCATGGGCTTTCTGAATTTTGTCCAAGTTCTTTTCTGCACCCATTCGGAGCTCCTCCGTGGTGAAACAAGTCTTCGAGCAGGTTACCAATTATTAACTGTTCGTTTCGTGCTAGACCTAGAACTCAAAGCCTCTCCGAGCAGTAATCTTTCTTGTCGAATAGTAATGTTTGACCTCTCTCATTTCGGTCACAAGGTCTGCAGCATCAAGTATCGCCTGCTTTGCATATCTACCAGTCATTATGAGTTCCACATCTGAAGGTTTGATGTCTAAGAGTGCCAATTGGTCTTCAATCGAGAACAGATTCCACTCTACAGCGACATTAATCTCATCTAGGATTAGAACATCACAGGTATGATTTCGGAGTGCATCCTGAGCCATCTTGAGACCATCTTGTGCCATCTTGATATCGATAGGGTCAGGATTTTTCTTATCCACAAAGGTTTCTCGGCCAACTGGTTTGATAGTGAAATTAGGAATCTGGTCAACTGAACGAAACTCGCCATAGTTGATATCATCACCATCCCCACGCTTAGCAACCTTTGCCTTCATGAATGAGATGACTAACACTTCAAGACCGTGGCCTGCAGCGCGAAGTCCTGCACCCAAGGCACAGGTTGTCTTTCCTTTTCCATTTCCTGTGTATATCTGAATAAGACCAGGTGAAGTTTTGTCAGTCATTAGGAAACCTCGGTGTCTTTGAGTAACCTCTCCAACAAAAAGCTCCACAACAGGCGCCCTACTTCTGTCTTTCGTCATAGAATTGAAACTATCAGATTAGATAGCTCACATGAGTTTGTTTAGAGAATGCGCAATTTCTCCAACTACAGCAACTGCACGCAGAGTACTCTCTGGGGCTTGTGATGCGACTACGACGGTCAGTGAATTTACTCTGAGCATCTGAAGCTGATAGTCACCAGAATTGACGTTGGTCGGGGCAATATCCATCACTGGATTAATAATCCCTTGAGAAATCTCTACCTCAATTCGGAATAGATGGGTATCAGGAATATTTCCTTGAATCATCTTTCCATTAGGATTAAAGACTCCAACAAAGGCAATCTCTGGTTTCATTAGAGCTTTGTCAATCTGTTTCTCAATCTTCTTCAGCAATTTCTTACTCGGAGGTCCAAGATTAACCGAGATATACTGATCAATCAAGTCATCAATATCCACAAACTCAGACATGCTTCCACTCCATGATGTAATCATCTCACCAAATCGTTGAGAGATACTTCGCCCCATTGAGAGCATCACATTCTTCAAATCAATTGTGTTTTCAGATTTGTCTGAAAGAGATACAAGGACAAATGAATGAAAGAACGCATACGCCCACACAGATTCTTCATGTTCTAGCGTGTAGACACGCTCTGAAGAAGTGCTTGAACGGGAGTGGAAAAGGGCTACGCTATTTCGAACGTACAATGGAAGTGATTTCAGGTCGACTATGCTCTCTTCCTCAAAAGATCTACCGTAGAGAGGGTCACCATCACTCTTGATAATGTACAGATAGCGTATCATATTGACTCTCGACCAGTATCAGGGAACACTTTTCTCAAGTCATAAGAGTTACTGGTGGATAATATAGCGCGATAGTAAAGCGGATGACAGTAGACTTTAAACTGCGTAAGTACACATCTCCGAGAGGTTCGTTAAGATGTCAGAAGAGAAAGCACCTGAAGCACCAAAGAAGAAAAAGAGGAAGAGAGAACTTCAGAAGCGTACACGCTATGACATCTATGCCGAATTACTTCGTGTCATCTACATATGGGGTTTTTGTCCACTGACTCGAGCAGCCAGGTCAACCAATATGCCAGTTGACCGAGCTAAGGAGTCCATTGGAGAACTCTGTAAACGAGGTCTCTTAGAAGAAGATGATGACGAAGGCATGCGAGTCTATAAAGTTACAACGAGGGGGCATCAATACTTAGAACTGTACAAGAGAATGGCAGGTTTAGTTGGAATCCCAATTCCGGAGCCAATCATTGGAATGTAGAAAAACCGAATAAGCTAGTAACAATTTGTGACTTCATGTTGTGACTTTGGTATATATACTAAAACTGTGGAATATTACTTAGAAAATTATTATTGGTGAAGGCCAAAATGGCAGAAAAATTAGAATACAAAAATGAAAGCGTTGTCGAAATCGGTAATACCGAGGGTGATGTCGAAATTCGCAATTGCAGAAGGCTTCAACCTCAACAGGGTGATGAGATATTTATCTTAGGAACTCTTACAGTTTATGGTGATCTCGATATCGAAGGATCGCTTCAGTGTGAGAGCTTGGTTTTGAAGACCAGGGATCACATAACGGTCAGTGGTAATCTCATCGCAAGAAGTGCTGTTGATGCAAGAAAAGGATCAATAAGAGTAGAAGAAGATCTTGAGTCTCGTAACGTTGAGGTCGGATCTTCACTTCGCGTTGGTGGAAATCTCAAATGTGTATCCGCGAAAGCAGGAGCCTCAATCAAAGTTACTGGTAATGCTGAAGCGCAGAGACTCACCGGCGGTGCATCAGTCAAGATTGAAGGAGACTGCAAGGTCGAAAGAATTGCTGGTGGCGGCTCGGTTGGTGTATACGGCACAATTGAAGCTGAAGAACTAGATGCAGGTGGATCGGGTAAGGTAGTAAAAGGAACCATCAAGAAGGTTTCAGTTGGCGGAAGCTTCAAAGCTGTGGAAGCTATTGAAATTGAAGACCTGGATGTTGGAGGTTCAGCAAAAGTTGGTCCAGACTCAAAAGTGGGCAACGTCGATATCGGTGGTACTTTCAAATCAGAGGGAAACCTAGAGTTTGGTGATATTGATGTCGGTGGGACCGTTAAACTAGACGGTACTGCCAGTGGGGATTCAATAGATGTTGGTGGAACTGTTAAGGTCGTAGGAAACCTAAACCTCAAAGGTGGAATAAACGTCGGTGGTACTGTCAAAGTCGAAGGAAACCTGAACTGTGAAGACAAGATCAAAGTTGGTGGTACTGTCAGAGTAGAAGGTAGAATCCACACATTTCGAATCATAGTCGGTGGTGAAATCGATGCAGAATACACAAAGGCCACGGACGGTGTTAGGATTGGAAAGCGTGCAGAAATCAGAGGACCTGTCGAATCCAAAGAAATTCTCATTCGTGAACGCGCAAGAACAGATTCACTCTACGGTGATGACATTCGAATCGAAGAACGTTCACGAGTAGGCAGTCTATACGGCCGCAAAATCTACATTGAGCGTGATGTTATTGTAGAAGGTAAGACACTCTACACAGAGAGCCTCGAATCAGAGAATGGTGTAGAATTCGGAGAAGAACCGAAGAAGGTAGACCAATTACCTCCTCCGGAAGAACTTGAGTAAATTGAATAATGGGTCTTCACCGTTACCCGAAACTAACTCGATCTTAGATTTATCCCATGATCGATGCTCGGTTCCTGCTTCATCGAGGCTGCTTTGCTAGTCCCGAAAGACTGGAAAGTCTTACGGCCTCTCCAACAGGCGTTTTATGTCTCCGTGCAACTCGCGGCGACTGCAGATTGATCCTTGGACTTGGCTCTCGTCCTGGGTCAACACTACAGTTCCTTGTTCCCTAACCGGGTATATATGCCCCTAGAAAAGATGGTCTTCACCCCAGAAATAATGTGAGAGTAGGGGGTTCATCCCCCTCTCACCATTTTTCCTTGCTCTTTTTGAGAATCAATATCCGACGACCGCTGTCTGACGAGTAGGATTGTTCATCAAATCCCCCGAGCTCTTCCACGACCACAAATCCAGAGCGACTGATGAGGAGGTCAATGTCTTCATTGTAGAGGAGAGCTGCAGATGACACAACTTCCATTTTTTTAACAATATTCTGTTCAGAGTCACGTACTATGTATTGCAAATCAACAATCATGATCTTGTTCAGCATGTTTGACCGAATCTCACCATGACGCTCAACCGTTGTACCATCAGGCAGTGGTACGGGATTTTCCTTGAATTCAGCATGTTCGTATTGCATTTCACCGGGATAGGTATCAAGTATGAAAACTCCATTATCAGTAAGATGATTATGGATGCACTGAAGTGTGGATAGCTGTTCTTTGTCGGTCATTGCATGTCCAATTGAGTTAGGAATAATTACTAACTCGAATTTTCGCGCGAGATTGAAATTTGTCATGTCACCTTCAACGAGTATCACTTTGTTAGCAATATCTGAACTGGCATCCTTCAGTTTCTGTTTTGCAACCTCAAGCATGGACTGAGAATTCTCGAGAGCTACAACCTCATGTCCATCCTTTGCTAGAGCAAAGGTGATCCGTCCAGTACCCGCAGCAAGGTCTAAGATTGAAGACCCTATTTTCTTTGCATATTTCAAGAAAAAGGGAATATCAGAATTGTCTGCAAAGAGATCATAGAAACGACCTACTCCATCATAACCAGACCTTCCGTTCTGGTCACCTTTCTCTTCGCGCATCATTGGACTTCCATTTTGCTTAGGCAGGGATTGTTTCTGCATCGACCTCAATCTTCTGCTCTAAATGAGACCTATATCTATCTGGAACAGGATAGTTGCTGAAGGAATGAGCAAACCATCGACCCATCATATCTTCAAGCTCAGAATTAATGCGGTTCCAAAGAGATTCATTGAGGTTTGGTTGTATTGACCAAACTTTCCCATGAGGTGTTTTACCAACTTTGCCTTTCTTAGATACCTGTTCACCATGGAGTACTGTGAGGTAGGAATTACTGAAGGCTCGAATAATCCGATCGGGTTTTGATGCAAGGTCTATCTTTAATGGGTCAATATCATAGACTGCGATATCTGCATCAGCACCGATACCCAGATGCCCTTTGATACTTTCAAGACCGAGAATCTTTGCTGGAGCTGCGCGAGTGGAAATAGCAACATCATAGAGGTCCCATTCACGAGTAATCTCAGGAAGTGTAGAACGCTTAGCTGCTAGCGGATGCATCTTCTTCAGCCAATCCTGCCTCTGCTTATTGCTCATCAACCAAGAGATAACAAGGGGATACTTTGTAAAAGGACCTGCATTTGGATGGTCAGTACTTACAACAACTCGCCAGATGTCATCAACACTCAAAGCAAACTCAAGGGGAATTGCCCATTGCACAGAATTACCCAGAGATTTGGGACTATAGGTGTAAGGAACTATTCCGGCTCCACCTGGTAACTCAACATCAACTGTAACATTAGTCCACTTTCCTCCGGAGAGTTGATGAAGATAGAACTCAAAGGGACCATCACCAGTCATGGTCGTAGCAGGACCAAAAGTGATCTGACCAAGGTCAGTAGTGAAATGTTTGTTCTTCTCGAAATACTCTGCAAACCTGAGTCCTCCAGACTCTAGGTCTTTCCAATCGCTACTTCCGGGATCAGAAGATCCAAGGCAATCGAAGGACATGTGAGCCAGATGGGTAATGTGCGTTCTACCATTGTTGCCCTTGATGTCACGGATGCAATCAAGTTGGTCTATCGTAGTTTCTACGTTACCAACTCGACCCAGATTGTTTGGATGAAGATGCATCGGATGTGGTAATCCAAGCGATTCAACAGCAGAACAGATTCCTCTTGTAACCGCTCTTGGTGTAATATCCCATTCAGGGATTACTTCATCCAGATCGCGAAGGTCCACTCCATGAGCCCAAGCATAAGTGCCTCCGGGATTGATAACCTTAGCACCGAAACCTCCAACACTCTGAAGGGTCCAAGCTATGTATGCAGCAAGTCCGCTGATGTCTTTGTTCTGAACATAATTGAAAGTGATCATACTGTTGCAAAACATTGGAAGCAAACCAGTGTCTAGGTTTGGAAGATCCTCAATTTCTTCCCACGCACTCAGTGCCTTTAGTGCTGGAAGCGCTGGTTCAATCACTGTAGTATATCCCATCGCCGAGTATCGATAACCGATGATGTAAGAACTAGGCATGGTGTATCCCACACCGCCACGAGTGTTCTTTGTTCGGGGAACTGGGTCGATGCGGTGATCCTCGGGACACATTGCACGACCATATCCAAGCTTGCTCCCAATAATGTGGGAGTGAAGGTCTACACCACCAGGCATGACTACTCGACCTTTGAGGTCAATTGACTTAGCACTCTCAGGAACCTTTTCGACAATCTTCCCATCAGATATGCAGATATCTTTGACTTCACTATTGATATTGTTAAGAGGGTCGTATACACGACCGTTCTTGAGGATTATATGACGTGCCATTACTCACATATCCCCCTAAGTCCGTCGAAAATCATTCTCAGGACTTCTCTATCCGGTAACACGCCCATGGGTGGCTCTACAACTTTCTTTAGGTACAAAGGAAGACCATCCATTCTTGCAGCTGCCCCGTCACATTCGATCCCAGATAGTGCTGTGGGAATATTCACTTCAGCAATTAAGGATGTCATGTTATTCTTCGGGTCCAAGTTGATAATAGGTATCTTAGCTAGGTGCTTCAGAGCACGCCTCGGAAAATGTGCAGCAGGATCAGCAGCCACATTGAGTAGTGCATCACATTCTCCTCGCACCAACAGGTCTACTGCGGTGTACTCACCGGGTTGATAACGTGGATATCCCCTACTATAGTCAACTGCGAAAGGATAGCCAGTCTGCCATGTAGAAGTCTTATTGGCTCCAGCCACGTTGAAATGACCCCTCATCGGCATCAAATTCCATCGTGTGTAAGAGTTAAGGTCCTGAATAAGACGAATGGCAGCGTCCACATTACGATGTTTTCCCTTGGACTGTGAGAGACCTAGACCAAAGAAAAATGTACCATACTTTGCGTTTTTCATAGATGTGACTATATCGGAGATTTCCGTAAGTGACAGACCACCTACGCTTTCAACATCCAACTTATGACCCCGAAGTATGGCTCTCATAGCATTGAGAAGCTCCAAGTCGCTTCCCGGGTTTATTCTTACAAATCTATTAGCAGCCTGAGCAGTCATGCTCTTCCGAATATCAAATACCCAGATTTGTCGCTCATTCTTAGGGTCCTTTACAAATTCCCCAGCAGCTCTAGTGTATCTACTCATATGTCGGGGATGAGCAAACTGAGGATTCGCACCCCAATAGATTACAAGGTCAGACCGATGTCTAACTTCAGCCAGCGACCCATGTGGTTCTCCGGATTCCTGACTTCCTAAAATTGTGGTTCCATGACAGACGGATGATGTATTATCGACTACCCCACCAGTAATCTCTGCAATCTTGTACGCTTCACGATGAGCATCATTCTCTGTTGAACTTAGCCCATAGACAAGCAAGCGTTTAGAATTAGCAAGTATAGCTACAGCTCTCTGAATAGCCTCATCCAAAGTAGCTTCCACCTTTGAATCGTCTACTCCGATTGTCGGTTGAACAATCCGATCTTCTAGATGATTGAGGAATTTTGTTCTGCTGATAGAACATCCATTCTTGTTATTGGTAATTCGATTCTCCGTTATTGAAATCACCAGATCGTCACACAGACAGCCACAGAATGGGCATACAACATCTTTCAATTCCGTCAATTAATTCCCCTCGATTGCTTCCTTGAGAAGTTGTTTAACTGTCAGTACCGCTTCACCCTTGGCTGAATATACCACCACTGGAATATTCTTGAAATTAGGCATCCCACTTTCTTCTGTATCGGACCCAGTCACCATATTGGCATAAGGTCCACATGGAATGAATACAACACCGGGTTCAGCACGTTTATCCAGACGACTTTTGACAATAACTTCACCATAATTAGATTCAACGAGAACAATCTCGCCCTCACTGATTCCAAGCACCTTTAACGAAGTGGAATCCATCTCACAAACTGAAACCTCATCAAAGTATTCCTTACTCATCTTACCTAGTTCCATCCCTCGACCCTGCTTCAGAGTTCGACCGGATGTGAGAAGAGCTGCAACACCGACTTTGTTCATGCATGAATGCTCCTAGAGGTTACAGGTCCGGATTGTTCAAACCAAGTTAAGAAGTCTTGTAGTAAAGAACCAAAATTGAATTGGAGAGAATCAGCTACTTCGAAGGCTTTATCAAAAACCCATATCTTACAATTGTGAGTGAACTGTAAGAAACTTCTGTGTTTCACCTTTCTCACGACTGCTGTCACCAGCTTGCTCTTGACCGAAGTCAGAACCATTGTCGCGAGCTTTGCCCTTCTTCACTGGAACATAGTTCCTCCGATGGGACTCGGCTTCTGTCCACTGCATTCCTTCACACTCACCAGTAGGTGTGATAGCAGACGGTGTTTCCACAGCATTTACCATGGCAGGGTCCTTACTCCTCACATATGACTCAAGAGTCGCCTGGTCATAGGGGTCGGCCACGGACTCCCCTTTGGAGGCTGGTGTCCTCTGGGGGAGTGCGGACTTCCCATGAGAAGAAGATTTCTTCCTCCGGGCTTTCAGTATGGCTCTATCCTTAGCGGTGAGCCACATCCCTAGTCCGTTCATAATATTCTATGATTATGTGAGTATATGAACTCATACGAGAATATGATGGTGTCTTGGTTCTGTTTGTCTAGTCGAATATGATTGTATCTCGCAATCAGAGCCCTCGTTGAAAAGGATAGGTCAATTTGAATAGATTTATCAATTTAGATTCGGGAATGCGCCCAGAAGCTCTTGGTCATCAGAAGGATTTGATTAGACAATGGCAGTTGACAAGAAGACGCTCAAAGAGTTATTTACAAGAACTCTGAAAATAAGACTGTTCGAAGAAAAAGTTTGGAACTTATTTGGAGAGAATATTGTTCCTGGAACATTACATCTGTATCTTGGACAGGAAGCAGTAGCAGCTGGTGTAACTACTGCACTCAAGAAGTCAGACTGGATCCAGAGCTCTCATAGAGGTCACGGGCATGTTGTTGCAAAGGGAGCAGACATGAACGCAGCCCTAGCGGAACTATTGGGTAAGAAGACAGGTTCTTGTAAAGGAAAGGGAGGCTCAATGCACATCACTCAGTTAGATGTCGGTGTCTTAGGAGCAACTGGTGTTGTTGCATCAGGACTTCCAATTGCAGTGGGTGCAGCTCTTTCATGTCAGATGAGAAAAACAGACGATGTTGTAGCCTGCTTCTTTGGAGATGGAGCTTCAAACAATGGAACTTTCGGTGAATCATTGAATATGTCCGCCATCTGGAAGTTACCTTTAGTATGGATTGTGGAGAACAACTTTTACGCAATGGGAACTCCGATAAAAATGACCTGTCCAAGTTCAACTGTTGCACAGAGAGCTGAGGCATACTGTATTCCAAGTAAGGTGGTTGATGGGAATAACGCTCTCGAGGTCTATGAGGCAACCATTGAAGCCGTGAAGAGAGCCAGAGAGGGTGGCGGTCCAACTCTAATCGAATGTCAGACATATAGAATGAAAGGACACTCTAGATTCGATCCTGCAAAGTACCGACCTAAAGAGGAAGCTGATTATTGGCTTAGCGAAGAGAAAGATGCTGTAAATGTCATTCAGAAGATTGCTATCGAACAGGGTGCAATCACTGAGAAAGATGCTGACAAGATAAGAGCTAAACTACAGAAAGGTGTAGATAAGGCTGGAGAGTTTGCGAAAAAATCTGAATTTCCAGAACCAGAAGAAGCTCTAGATGATGTCTTTGCGGAGGCGATCTAGATGGCGGAGATTACATACAGAGATGCACTCAAACAGGGTCTCCGTGAAGAGATGCTCCGTGATGAGCGTGTATTCCTACTAGGTGAAGACATTGGATTGAACTGGGGCGGCGCCTTCAAGGTTTCAAAGGGTCTTGCAGAAGAGTTTGGTGAAGACCGAGTTCGTGATACTCCCATCTCAGAGAATACAATTGCAGGGGCTGCAGTAGGTGCTGCTATCACAGGGATGGTACCAGTAGCAGAGATTATGTTTGGAGACCTTATTACACTGGCAATGGACCAAATATGCAATCAGGCTGCTAAAATGAGGTATATGTTCGGAGGTCAAACCTCTGTACCCTTAGTTATCAGAACCGTCTTTGGTGGAGGAAAGAATTTAGCTTCGCATCACTCACAAAGCCTAGAGTCATGGTTCATGCATACCCCAGGTCTCAAGGTTGCTGTGCCAGCTTTTGCTTCTGATGTGAAGGGATTAATTAAAACAGCAATAAGAGACCCAGACCCAGTTCTCTTTGCAGAACACAAGCTGGTCTACGACAAGACGGAAGAAGTTCCAGATGATGAATATCTGATTCCTTTTGGTCAAGCCAAGGTTCGTCGTGAAGGAGCAGATGTTACAATTTGGGGTACATTTCTCATGTTGCACAAAGCACTTGAGGTGGCTGAGGAACTTCATAAGGAAGGAATCAGTGTTGAAGTAATTGACCCAAGAACACTTGTTCCTCTTGATACGAAGACTCTCATCGAGTCGGTCAAAAAGACTGGAAGACTGGTACTTGTGACTGAAGAAACAAAGACCGGAGCGACAACTGCAGAAGTTGCTGCTATTGTTCAAGAAGAAGCATTTGACTGGTTAGATGCACCAATAAAGAGAGTGAATGCACCGGACACACCCGTACCATTCAGTCCACCACTTGAACAGTTCTTTATTCCTGACAACAAGAGAATCGCACAAGCCGTCCGAGATATTGTATAGGTGATAATTATGGTTACGACCATGATCATGCAGCGTATGAGTGTCGCTATGGAATATGGAGTGATACTCAAATGGCTCAAGAAAGAAGGTGACAAGGTCAAGAAAGGAGACCTTGTAGTAGAGATTTTCGGAGAAAAGAACGAGTTCGAACTCGAAGCACCAGGTGATGGTGTTATCTTGAAGATTCTATGTGAAGTCAATGATGAGATACCAATCAGTGAACCTATCGCATTCATTGGAAAAGAAGGTGAAGAGATTCCCGATGTCAGACCAAGAAAGCTAAACGCGGCTACCACAACTTCACCAGCTACGACAACAGAATCAGTAACACACAGCACTAAGACAGCAGTTACTCAAACAGCTCCACCAAGTGTAGAAACACGTCTACCAGGTGGAAAAATTAAAGCATCTCCAAGAGCTAAAAAGAAAGCTAAGGAACTGGGAGTGGACCTATCCATAGTGGTTGGTACTGGTCCAAAAGGAAGAATCGTTGAGAAGGACATTATTGGTGCAAAGACTGCAACACCTCAAATTGCGCTCGCTGATGACCGCAAAGTAAGAAAAGTAGAAACCATGACTCCACTACGTAGAACAATTGCCAGAAGAATGACTCAGAGTGCTTTGAACCCCCATATCACCATGATAACAGAGTTTGATATGACTGAGGCAATCACTCTCAGAAAGGAACTCAATCTTCGCGTAGAGAAAGCTCATGGAATACGAGTTTCATTCAATGATATCATTGTAAAGGCTGTAGCTGATACCTTGGAACTCTTTCCAAAATTCAATGCCACACTTGCGGGTAAAAATCTTCACATGTTCGATGATGTAAATATTGGTGTAGCAATGGCTACTGATGATGGTTTGATAGTTGTTACAATCCGAGAAGCTAACAAGAAATCAATTACAGATATTGCTATCGAAACTAAGGAGATGGGCAAGCGGGCTAAGAAGAACAAACTTACTTCTGAAGAGATGACTGGAAGTACATTTACAGTGTCTAATCTAGGACCGTTCAAAGTAGATCTATTCATCCCCGTGATCAATCCTCCAGAAACTGCAATCTTAGCTCTTGGGCAGATTAAGAAGAAACCAGTTGTAGTTGACGATAAGATTGTAGTCAGGTCTATGATGATGGCTTCTTGCGCAGTAGACCACAGAGTTCTAGATGGTGCACCTGCTGGCCAATTTCTTGCAGCTTTGAAGGAAACTCTAGAGAATCCCTACATGATGAAGATGTAAATCTCTGCAAAGCATTATGAGCTTTCAGAATTATATCCCAAATGAAAAGAGATGATTAACTCAAGACAATGTCCAAAATGTGGTGGTACACAGATAGCTGGACCACACAGAATTTTCGGTCAACATCATGTTAGAATAGATTTACCGGGAATGTCAACAGCTACACTTGAAGCATTAACCTGTGCTGATTGTGGGTATACTGAGTTGTATAGCGATAGAATGGGATTGAGTAATATTAAGAGATCTGGAAGATTTCTCCAAGGTCGTCAATCAGATTCCCCTCGTTCGTGTGCGTTTTGTGGAACTAAGGTTCGTGCAGACGCAACATACTGTTCAGAGTGTGGGAATAACATCTAGCTGAAATATTCAATGATTAGGCGTTTTCGCCAATTTGAATCAGGTGGACCTTAAATTGTAGAACAAAGACTATACCCTGCACGTACAAACGTGTCAAACCTCGATTACGACATCTGCTCCGCCTCAATTGTTGCTCTGAGGCCTTCCTGCCGGTGGTGAGCAACTTACTTTGGCCATCGGCTCTACAACAGATTAATCAGATACAGAAAGTATCACTATCTTATGTCTTGGCGCTTATTGAACAATCAAGGTTCTGATGTTTTTCACAACCTAGCTGTTGATGAAGCGCTTGCTAAGACGTACCTACAATCTGATAATGAACTCAATACTTTGCGATTTTGGGAGTCGGACAAGGCAGTTGTTATTGGAAGATTCCAATGTGTACACAAAGAAGTGAATCTAGAATTCTGTAAGGAAAATGGTGTATCGATTGCACGACGATTCACGGGAGGAGGCGCAGTCTTTCATGATTCAGGAAATCTGAATTATGCTCTTCGTCTGCACCAATCCCACGACTACGTACCTAGAGGTCTCAAAGAACTCTATGAAACATTCATTGGCGCAATTACAGATAGTCTGAACTCTATCAATATCCCAGCGAGTTTTGATCCAGTAGGGTCATGTATAAGAATTGGAAAAAAGAAGATCTCTGGAACTGCAGGATGGATTAAACAGGGTATTTCATTTATCCATGGAACGCTCCTTATCGATGCAGACATTGAGGTGCTTCAGGAAAGTCTGAATCCTCCAGAGGGACAGCCAGTTTTTCTTCGAGATGAAACTAGAATTAGATGCATGGAAAGTAAGAGAAACACTGTTACAAATATTGCACACGAGGTAGAAGATTGTCCCACACGAGATGAAATTTGTAACGCAATTATTGAAACGTTAGCTGAATTTACAGAAGCCTCAATTGATGAAGGAAGACTAACACAAGAAGAGGTCGACACTTCACAGACTTTATATCATTCACACTATAAACAGGCATCATGGAACATGGGAACTCCATCCCATGACTGATTAGTTGAGGTACATGCTATGACAGATGACGTCGACAAAACTCTGAAGAGTTTCATGAAACACTTTGGTGCACTGAACAGAGACATCCCTGATGCAAGGAATGCATTTACAGATTTGCAGAAAACTGTGCACAAAGATGGAGCTCTACCAGCCAAATTCAAGGAGATAATCTGCATTGTAGCATCCATCCTGTCACCATGTGAAAAATGCATGGTCTTTCATACAAAACAGGCACTATCACTAGGTGCCACACGTGAAGAAATCATGGAAGCTTGCTCAGTTGCCATCGTAATGGGCGGCGGACCTGCAGTATCTAACATTGCAGTAGTCCAAGATTGCCTTGATGCGTGGGCTCCAAGATAGCAAGTTCAATCAAATTCTGTGAATAGTACTTTGATAGCTTTCTGACTCTCCATCAACTCGAATCCCTTCTCCCACTCACCAAGAGAGATTCTATGAGTGATTAGGGGAGCAACATCAATCTTCTTTGAACCCATTAGACGAAGTGTTGTAACCCAAGATGATGGAAGTGTCCCCCAAGTTCCAGACATAGTTAGCTCTTTCACAGCCATAATATCAAGGTCGAATTCGAGGGGTTGTCCACGAATACCAAGAAGGGTGACATG
>JABCTV010000130.1 GCA_018238205.1 Candidatus Thorarchaeota archaeon | reverse complement strand
CGAAAAATCACTCCCCGCACCAAGGCCGTTATTGCCGTGCATCTGCTCGGCACACCCTGCGATATAGATCCGATCATGCAGACCGCCCGCAAGCATGGGGTGGCCGTCCTGGAGGATTGCGCGCAGTGCGTCGGCGGCTCTTATCACGGCAGGAAACTCGGGTCCATCGGCGATGTTGGTATTTACAGTTTTCAGGTCAACAAAATAATTACATCGGGCGAGGGCGGCGCCTTAGTCACGAGCGACCCTGTTATTTACGAACGTGCGGCCCGTTTTCACGATATGGGCACAATCCGGCGGCTCTTTCTGGACCGCTCAGGCCCCAGCCGGGTGGAAACCTTCGCGGGGGAAAACTTCAGGATGAACGAGTTCACCGGGGCCGTTCTCGGCGCCCAGTTGTCCAAGCTCGATTCCATGCTGGCCCGGCTTCGCGGTAATGCGGAAGTAATCTATAACGGCATTGAAAAACTCGCCGGTATTCGCCTGCGACACCGCCCCGATCCGGAAGGTGACATAGGGTACGCCGTCTATTTCGAGATGCAGGACAAGGCGACCCGCAATCGCTGCATCCAGGAACTGAGACAGCGAAAAATCCCTGCGTCCACGATGACCGGTTCGGTTCTGCTGCCCATCGCGGAATCCGTGATTAACAAGCGTACCCGCCATCCGAATTGGCCTTCGTTCAACAGCACGGAAGGCAAAAAGATCAGGTATGGCCCCGATAGCTGCCGGCAAACGCTTGGGATTTTCGACCGTTTCGTCCAAATCCGTGTCGGTGCGAAATACACCGAGCGAATTAATAATTATATTGTTGATAACATCCGCCAGGTCTATAAGGCTCTGGTGTGACCTTATTTTCGTAGCAGCAATTCCTGGGATTATGCATCGATCTGGAATATTTTCCGATCGAGCATGGTCCTATAATGCATTTCATTAACCACTATATTATCCTATTTTATCCGAAAACATAACTGATGGTCAGGAATAGTGTTACGTGTGACATGCAAGGTGGCACTATATAAGTAGAGCCATATAGAAAATGGGTTGTTAGGGACAGGTCGGGAGTGATTGTGACAGGTAGTTTGAAAATGATTTTGCAATTACATAAGAAGCGGCGTTGGTATCTCTTGATAGACATAGATACACACTCTAATCTACTCACAAAGGCTAAATATTGCGTAGTAATTTGTGGGATAGGTGGTAGTATGTCGGAAATACCAACTCCTGATTATTCTAGTGGATCAAAGAAATTCCATCGCTCGCGAAACGATCGTTGGATTATGGGTGTTTGTGGTGGAATTGCAGAGTATTTTAACATCGATTCCATAATTGTTCGAATTCTAATGATATTGTTTGGATTCACGATGGTCGGGATTCTTGTATACATTGTCATTGGGCTAATTATCCCTGAAGAGTAGATTTCAATAACTTTGCATAGATACAAAGGTCATCTATGAGTTGGACAAACATTAGCACTATCCTCTACAATTAGGAATCTGCAATCTTCACCTTTTTCTGCCACAGCATTGTCAACAGCTTCCTGAATAGAATCAAAACCTCTAATGAACATGCGATCAAGATTTGTCTTATCAAGACGGGTCACCATCCATAGTTCCCTTTCAGCCAAGAATGGAGGAATAGATCCTACTTTATGCCATCCAAGCTTGTAGTTCACCTTAATTTCTTCAAACTTGGCTGCGAGATCACTGGGACTTTTACCTGATTGGAGCATCTGTGCATAATCATCGGGTCCAATTCCGTCATAACATGATGCTACTAGAATAAGAATTCCACCTGGCCGGAGAGTGAGAAGGCAGCTTTCAAACCCCTTTTGTGCTTGGTAGAGGTTCTGATCAAGTGGACTGTGAACCACAGAGATAACAACATCCGGTGATTGATTGACAATCGGGGAATAGATATCCTTTGCGAGTTCTGCACCCTTGTATAATTGTGTAAAGATGTTTCCTGCGAACACACCCGCGATATTGTGTGCGCCATCAAAAACTACATTGATTGCAAAAGTAGGGTGGCCTTCAATTATCACTCCTGCAGCCTCTTCAAAATCTTCATGAAGTGGATTGCCTCGAAGTGCCAACATTCGAGCTTCATCAAGTAGTGCCATGGAGTGGTTCTTTTCAATAGCCTCAAAGGCGCAGATTCCTGGAATTAAGCTCTTCCTCCCGCCTGTGAACCCTGCGAAGTAATGAGGTTCGATTGAATTTATCGGGATAAATGCTTCATATTCGGATATTATTTTATTTACCAATATCGGGGTTCCGCGTTTAGTTTCTCCAAGATTCAAGAAATCATCATTCTTGGAATCATGAAAGATTATACGCTTCCTTAGGTCATCGTAAAATTCGCCGAGTATCTGATTTCTCAGATCTTCTTCAGATGGAAGTCCATGGGTGCCGCTTGCAATAATCACACCAAATTCCTTGCCTGCAAGAAGAGGAAGCACATGCTTGAGTATCTTCGGGGTTGGAGTAGCTCTTGCATGGTCATTTAGAATTAATAGGAATGAGTCGTTTTCCTCTATGAAATTCGATAGTGAAATTGAATCAGTTGGATGATCTAATGCGGTTTGTATGATATCATCTTCTCCCATAGATGACTGAATGACTTTTGGTTTCACAATCTCTACAGTGCAAGAAGCAGGTATTTTGACCTCTTGTTGAGAGCCGTTGTAGTACAATTGAATTTCCGGAGCTGCCATAGATAAATCACTCATTGTCTAACATAATAATCTAGTTGTCCCTATTGTATCTTCTACTAGATTGCAATAATCGTCAACCAGATTCCAAAAATCGATATGAATGTTCCAAGAGCCACCTTCCAATTTACAATTTCATCAAGAAGCCATATAGAGAACGGAAGTGCAAGCAAGGGGGCTGTAGAACCCAGTATTGCACCTAGCGAAGCTCCTAAACTCTTGATAGATGCAACATAGAGCAAGGATGCAAACGCAAGGCCAAACACACCTACGATAGTCAGGATTCTCACATTTCGTTTTGATGGTGTGTTCATTCCTTTCCTACGATATGCATAGAATAGTGGTACTAAGAAAACGGAACCAAACGCGAGCCTGATAACGTTAGCATCAATGGGGTCTACATTTCTCACTCCGCTATCTATCATAATGGTTGCGATTGCATACATGATGCTTGTCAATATTGCAAGAGCGTATCCAGAATAGTTCTTTGTTTTGTGAGTTGAGATATCCTCATCTGCTGTATTGTTAGATTGCTCTCGAGTAATGATTGCAATACCGAGAACTGCCAGCACTGCGCCGGACAAACGAGTGACGAAGAATGTTTCTCCAAGAAACGCAATTGCCAGTAGGTATGTGATAATGGGATACGTGTTTGCGATAGCAAAGGCGGAAGAAACTCCAATTCGTGCTTGACTAGCGAAGTAGATGAAGTCTCCGAAGGCTGCTCCAAAAAGAACAGATAATGCTAGGAAGATTACTGTTTGGGGTGGTAGATTGAGATTTGCAGTTCGAAATGGACTGAATGCTAACAATAGCATGACGGGTAATGAAACCCACATCTTTACAGAGTTTGCAAAGACTGGTTTCACTTCTTTTCCCATCCATTTCACAACAACATTTTGAATTGCGAAAAAGAGAGAACTGAGTAATCCTGCGCCAATTCCAAACAATAATTCATTCATGATTCAAGTAAGACCTTCATACAGTTTTCTTAAGGTTACACCGCATTATCGGAACTATATTTTGATTGATCGTAAGATGAAACTTATTCTGGATTATTTCTTTGTTACTACTAAATAGTTTACCAATCTATATGGGCTGCTTCAGCTCCAATAGGTCTGAAGCAATCCATTAGAGATGTACACTGACATTTTCGAGTTAATTGTTCATATTTCTAAAGATTAGGTGCTACTTTCTTGAATGCTTCAAGGTGCTGCTGGATATCTTCTTTAGAATGCTGAACTGAAATAAGCCACTCCTCTTCAGCTCCATAGGCCATTGAAATGATTCCATTGTTTGCCATAGCAATCCAGTAAGCGTGTGTTTTTTCCTGATCCACTTTGGTCCACGTTCTGTAATTGATTACTGGTTCCTTCGTGAATAGTATTCCGCCAACTGCATTGATTCCTTGGACTATGGCTGGTAGCTTGTGATCTTCGATAATGTCTTGATAGCCTGATAAGAGGTTCTTGCCCATCTGAGCGATTTTGTCATATTGATCGTTAGTGAGAATCTCAGTCAGAGTGATTTTACAGGCTCGTATCGATAGAGGATTGGCTGAGAATGTGCCAAATAGTCCCTCTTTACCAATTCCCGCCATTATCTCTTCCTTACCACCGCAGGCTCCAATGGGTAACCCACCACCAATTGCTTTGGCAAGGGATATCAGATCTGGTTTTACTCCATAGTATTCTGTGGCGCCGCCTGGTGCCATCTTAACGCCTGTTTTAACTTCGTCGAAGATGAGTACAATATTAGATTCCTCTGTAATCTCTCTGAGCGCGTGTAAGTATCCTTCTTGCGGGGGAATAACACCCGCATTCATCATCATGGGTTCTACAATAATAGCCGCTATTTGACCACTATTTTCTTTCACTAGTTGCTTGATTGCGTCAATATTATTGAAAGGCGCAACAAGTGTGTCTTTAACGGTGGCTTTTGTAATGCCTCCACCATATGGTATTGAATTTGGTCTGTCTGGTGGTCCGGCTTTATCAATCGCAGGTCTCTTGCTGATGTGTAATGAATCAGATATCCCATGATATGCCCCTTCAATCTTGATAATTTTGTCTTTTCCGGTGTATCTTCTTGCTAGTCTGATTGCATACAATGTTGCTTCAGAACCCGAGTTAACAAATCTGATTTTATCCATTGGAAATCTTCTAGCGAGTGCCTTTGCTGCATCAATTATTTCTTCATAGGGAAAACCTGGCATTGTGCCGTAATCCAGTTGTTCTTGCAATCCTTTCATCAGTATTGGATGTTTATGACCAACAAGGAGAACACCCCAGCAGAGGTTGAAATCTATGTATTCATTTCCATCGACATCCCACAGTTTCGACCCCTCTCCCTTATTGACAAACATAGGATACGGCTTATAGGTCGGGGCTGATCCCCCTATCCCGCCGGGCAAGAGTTCTATTGCTTCAGTAAACAATTTCTTGGATTGCTTGGTCCTCTGATTATATTGCTCTGTAATCTTCGAAAGATACGATTCACCTGTCATTTTTGTTCACACTCGGTATACAATCTTGATGAATCATTATTCATGAATGCGACATATAACAATACTGTTTCACTTGAGCTCAAAATAGCTGTTACAATCCGTAACAATCAACTAAAGGGCAGAAAAGAAATGATGTAATGCTATCATATCTTCGAGGAAAGATGCTTTCACACTCAATATTGGAGTTGATTTCAAAATGTAACTAGTTTAGAACCACATCTAATGATTCCTAACTGATATATAGTCGTTTACAATTCTAAAGACCATTCATTCAAGTAGAATATCATTCTACTCGGAGGAGAAAAACGTGACTGAAGAACGCACTAGAGAAAGAGCTTCCATGGGTTATGGAGGCGCAAGTTTATCATTCATTGCTGTGTATGGTGCAATCAATGGTGCACTTGCATTAGTTCCTATATTTCCATACTTCGGTGGTGGTGGTTTCATACCACTCTCGCTTATATTCACTGCCATTGGCCCCTTGATTCTTGGTCCTATTGGTGGGATTATTGCAGCCATCCTAGGTGGATTCATTGGAATGTTTGTTAGCCCAGCAATGTTCCCATTAGGTCTTCTTGATGTACTACTAACGGGTATACTCCCTGCAGTATTTGTTGCCCTGATGTTTAATACAGACAAAGCACTGGATTGGATACTAACCATTCTTGCTGTTGTGCTAACAGGAATCATGTTTATCGTGTTTCCATATGTTTGGCCAACAATTGCAGGATCATCTGCAGGCATAGTATTCTGGGGCACAACACTTGTGTTCTGGGTTCCTTGGCTAATTATCCTCTTTACGCCGATAGGAAAATCGTGGATTCCAGAATGGTCTCGTGGTGAAGATCCAAAGAAACAATACTTTGGGGTCTTCTTGGGAATCCTTATGGCTCTTGAAGTCTTCTACTACTGGTGGGGTGCACCATACTGGTACATCTTCGCCTATCCAATTGATTTAGCTATAATTGCTAATCTGGGTTACCTTTGGTGGTGGCCAGTACTTGCAGCTATTACGACAATCATTGCGATTCCACTCGTGGAAGCACTCAAACGTAGCGGATTACCTAGAATACCACGTGCTATATGGTAAATCTTGTAAGCACTGATTAAGTCAATCAGTGCTCTCCCTCTTTTTTTTGAAAGAATCTATTTGTGTTTCTTCTATGCTAATATATACAAACATTTGAATTATAATTCACAACAGATATATTGGACTACTTGGCTAGCAGATTCAAATTGGAGTTTACTCCTATGGTGCAAAAATCTGTTGTTAAGGTTGACAACCTCACCTTTACTTACGAGCGTGGACCTCTCGCCCTTGAAGAGGTTAACTTCGAGGTTGGCAGTGGTGAAATCTTGGGCATTTTGGGTTCGAATGGAGCTGGCAAGACCACTCTTTGTTTTCACTTGAATGGAATCATTCCAACAGTTTTTACTGGAGTTGAGAAAGGTCGTGTAGAGATTCACGGTCTTGATCCATGGGAAACCCCGATAATAGAGCTCTCTCAAATTGCAAGTATGGTTCTCCAAGACCCAGAGACTCAATTCACTACTACAAATGTGGAAAGCGAGCTGCAGTTTGGTCCGTGTAATCTCGGAATTGATCGTGACGAGATTCTGCGACGTGTTGAATGGGCTGCTAAGGTGTGCGGGATAACTGGTTTAGAAGAGAGGAAGCCTAAAGAACTGAGTGGAGGGCAGAAACAGCGCGTTGCTCTTGCAGCTGGTTTAACAATGCTTCCAAAGGTTCTGATTCTTGATGAACCTACTTCTCAGCTGGATCCTGTTGGTACAACCGAAGTCTTTGATGTAGTTCATGAGCTTGCGAAAAAAGAAGAAATGACAATTATGATTGCCAGTCACAAGACTGAGGAGGTTGCGAGACTAGCCTCCAAGATACTGGTTTTGCATGAAGGCAAGGTTGCTACAATTGGAACACCAAAAGAGGTCTTTTCTCAGTATGAGCTACTCAGTGATGTTGGAGTAAATCCACCTGCGGTTTCCACACTGGCATCCAAGCTTGCGGAGAAGATTCCTGGTTTCAAGGAAAAATATGAACAGAGTGGAGGAATTCCTCTAACTGTTGATGAAACTTATTCTCTTCTAACTGGTCTTATCGACCAAGGATTCCTGAAAGTTGAGTGGAAGGATTTGCCACCTCCACCTAAGGTATCAAGTGACTTGATTTTGGAGGTCGATGATGTCACCTTTGTATATCCTGCAAGGGTACCTGTAACTGCGCTCAAGAACATATCTTTGAATATCCATCGCGGAGAATTTATAGCAATAATCGGACAAAACGGTAGTGGCAAGACAACACTTGTCAAGCATTTCTTGGGGCTCTTAGAAGCCACTGAAGGAGTTGTGCGAGTGGAAGGTGAGGATGTATCAGAGCTCACCACTGGTAGTATTGCTAAGAGTGTATCTCTCATTCTCCAGAATCCTGATTATCAATTGTTTAGCATAAGTGTTCAAAAGGAAATTGAGTTTGGATTGAGGAACCTTGGACTTCCAGAGGATGAAATCAAGAAACGTGTCGATACGGCATTGGAAGAAGTTGATTTGGAAGATGTAAGGGACATATTCCCATTTAGACTCAGTTTTGGAGACCGAAGAAAGGTTGCTGCCGCAGCTGGAATAGCAATGGATCCTGATGTATTCATTCTTGACGAGCCAACAACCGCGCAGGATTATAGAGGTCGTCATGTCCTATGTCAAATTGCATCTAGAATGCGCGACCAAGGCAAGACTGTGGTAATGATTTCTCATGATATGGACTTGGTTGCACAGTATGCGGATAGATTAGTCATTATGACAGATGCTGAAATTGTTGCTGATGGACCTAAGAGACAAATATTCGAGATGCATGATATCATGGAGAATGCATTTCTAAAAACCCCACAGATAACACAACTCTCTCAAAAAATGAGGAACTATGGAATACGCGAAACCCTTGTGACTGTAGATGAGCTGGTTGATTGTCTTGAACATGGAGGTGCTTGAAAGTGGCTTTTGAGTACGTACAGAAAGATACCGTCCTAGATAGAATGAATCCACTGGTGAAATTGCTCTACATGTCTCTTGCTTTGCTCCTAGTGGTCCAGTGTACATCCATATCGCATATAAGCATCCTTTTGATTTGGATATTCTTTGCTACCCTCTGGTGGAAGGTAGGGCAGGTTGAACTAAATAGCCTTGGTTTTCTTCTGAAGCTTCTCAGCTTCTTGTTTGTCTTTTTATTTCTCGTACAGGGATTGATACGAATCGGTAATAATTTCTTCGTCAGAAAAGCCAAAATGCTCCAATGCTTGGTGCACCTCCGCCTCGCTTGAGGCCTCCAGTTCCAGAAATCG
>JABCTV010000129.1 GCA_018238205.1 Candidatus Thorarchaeota archaeon | reverse complement strand
TATGTAAATCTGACAAAGATATTGCTCAGGCCGTAGAATGCGGCAAACAAGAGGATTTTTTCTCTTGTATCAAACAGCTCTTCTCCAAGCTTGTATGAACCAACAGTACCAGCCACAGTGACAATAACTGAAATGATCACCACAGTCGCTTCCAGTGAAAAGCCCAAGTACAGAAACGCTCCAATCAAAAGGGGCCCTCCAATTGGATAAGATGCGAAGGGATAATATCCTATCAATGAAAACGGTGAAATAAGCCAATTCGTAAAATATCCTTCTGAGATGATTTGTCCCATCCATAAGGTCCTGAAGGCGTCTGCACCTGTTAGTCCCGGTACTCTTGGAATTCTCAAGATAAGACCAAGGGCGATTATTACAGCAAGTATTCGGAAATTGCTGACGCTTCCGCCCTCACTTTTTGATTGGTCGCCAGAACATGCATCTTGATTGGAAATCTTTCCTGCCTCCTACAACTTCGTTAAATGATTCTCTCTATTCAGGATTCACCAAATAATCATTACGGTTGAATTATTGACACAGATAGCGAAACATATCCATGGTCATTACTAATAGAATCCTATTCTATCTCTATTGCTTACATATTTGAACACACTATGTCACAAAACGCCAAGTTCGAAAAGTCGTTTGGCGCAGTCTTCGGGTGAAAGAAGTCGAAGTGCGGAGGAATATTCTTTATCAAGTCCACACGATGGAAGATGTGCCGTATGACCAAATGATATCCTTTTGCTGCTATTGCCATATTCTTCAGGAACCTCAGTAAATTGAGGGGGTATAAGGTAATCCTCCTCTAGTTTCTTTGTCCTCATAATCTCTTCTTCACTGATGAGAATCTCATCGATTTTCTCACCTGGTCTAATTCCAACAATTTCTACTGGATGATTTGGTTTCCTATAATGCAGTTTCATGGCATCAATTACATCAACAACCCTGACCGAATCCAACTCAGGGACGAGTATAGTCCCTTCTTTATTAGCAGCAATTGCTCTGAATATTAGATGACAGGACTCTTCTAGCGTCATAAGAAAACGTGTCATTCTTGGATCTGTTAAAGGGATTGGCTGATCTGATTCTAGACATTTCTTGAAAAAGGGAATCATCGACCCGCGTGATTGGAGGACATTTCCATATCTAACTGAAAAGAAGTTTGTCCCTTCAGAATATAGGTTTGCGCTAGTCACAATTCTTTCAGCAAGCGCCTTAGTCATGCCATAGGTATTGACTGGCTTGCAAGCTTTATCAGTTGATATCTGTATGACTGAATCAGATTCACATCCAGTTTCTCTAATAGCTTCTACTAGATTCAATATCCCTTGAACATTCGTCTTTATGGCCTCTTCGGGGAGGTATTCATAGGGTGGAATCTGCTTTAAGGCTGACATATTTACTATTATATTCATATCTTTTCTAAGAACTTTTCTAAGACTTCCGGAGTCCCTAATATCTCCAATCCTGAAGTGAGTTCTTTTCATCAACTCGTGATTTATTTCTGTGAACTTATTACGCATGTAATACTGTTTTGCTTCATCACGAGAAAAAACAACAATTCGTTGTGGATTGCCCACTTGTCCTTTAGCGATGAGTTCCATAAATGCATTACCCAATGAACCTGTTCCGCCTATTAGGAGAAGAGAAATATCATCGAACAGGTTCTCATTTTTTCTCAATAATCAACACGCTCTGACGAATTGTATTTTGGCGTCTGCTTTTGAACTAACTGTTCATACTCAGATGGTCCACTGCAGCGCAGGTAGTGTATTCCATAAAAACTATTCGTCCAAATAACCTCGATTGCGAAATTCAGTCCGTCAATTGCTTCTGGCTTGACTACTACATCATCGACTTTTTGTGGATACCGCATCTGAATCAATATTGGGAATTTATTAATGAAAATTTTCTAGGTCTATAATATCCTCTGTCTGTTTTTCAATAGGGGGAATGTGTAGTTGAAAATCGCGTAGGAATTTTTTCATGTCAAGTGATCTATCAATCACAACCTCGGGGTTTTCTCGAATTTCTTTGCTTAGATTGAAGACATCGTTCAAAATTTCTAATAATCTGAATTTTGAAATCGGACTCTCAATTCCAACATTGAATAGCCCAACTGCAGCACTCTTTTTAGTTATTATTCTATCAATTACTTTGGCCAAGCAATCACTTGTTAGGCCTGACCAAATTGCTTTGGTAAATCCATATACAACATTTTCTGATTCCTTTCGAAACCATTCAAGAAGCGAATATCCCTTCCCAAGCTCTGTTCCTATTATGGAAGCTCTCAGGGTCAAATTATTTCCATATCTAATCTCACCTACTGCTTTTGAATAACCATAATCGGACCTAGCATCTGGAATATCATATTCGCTGTAATTCCCTCGGGTTCCATTGAAAACCGCATCAGAGGAGATTTGGATCAGCTTGGATTCCTGCTTCTTACATAAAGCTGCAAGTTCATGTGGAAAATAGCCATTAATCTTAAGATGTTCTTCACTTGAATGAGTTCTCTTTTGTGGAATAATGGCAATTGCATTAATAACCCAATCCGAATCTTGAATTTCATGTTTTATGCGATTCAGATTTGTTGCATCAATATCTTCCACTATCTCCCCAAATTCCTGAAGCAATTTGCTCCATTTTCCACTGCGAACCGTTGTAGTCACAGACAATGATGAATTGCGGTTTAAGTAGTAATGCAATTTGTGCCCAAGTAACCCTGTTCCTCCAAGTATTGTAACTTTGGTCATCTCATTAGCTCCAGTTCTTCCTCATTATTGATTCCATTAGAAACTTACTTCCTGCCTTTTTATAAGGGTATGAACAAATCGCTGAAACACAGATTTGCGGTACTCTGCGAGTATTCAGGATATTCGTCAAAAAGCTTGATAACATTGATGACGTTTCGAGAATTGTTGAAAGCTAGGGAAACAATGAACGTGAGGTATCATCAATAACTATAACTCTTTCAGGATACCTTGATGCTAGTATTAGTAATCAGAGCTATTATTAAAAAGATACTGCTAGAACCTGTTACATAGTGCTCCAATACAATTCTATGTAGATTCATTTTGATAAAAAAAGTGCAGCATCAGAACAATCCCTAGAGGCAATATCTTATGATTGATAACAAATGGAAACCGAAAAAAGTAATCAATCGGGTTAATCGAAATCTACGACATATTGGAATACTCGCTTATTTCCCTCCCCATGAAGGAGGGGGCGCTCAACTAGCTCAATCATTATCCGATTGTCTAGAAAAAAACAACATCCTTGTGCATAAGATGCGGCGCGCACTGCTACCCAAGAGGAGAAGTTGGAGCTTCATTAGTACAATGATTGGAAAGGGATTTCTTCAGCAGCTTAAAATACTAATCATGCTGCTCTCTAGTATTAAGAAGTGCAAAACATATCACATAATATCATTTTCTTTCTTCGGTTTTATTCCGTCTATAATCGCTACAATAATTTGTAGGATCACGGGAAGGAATCTTGTTCTTGCATTTCACTCTGGAAATGGTGATGAATTCCTAAATAAATGGGGGCCCATAATAAAGAAATTCTTTCAGAGAGCTGATCTGCTCATCGTTGCGAGTAGCTTCTTGAACGATGTGTTTCAATCACACGGGTTGAAGACTCTAAAGATTCGAGACGTTTATCCTCAAACCCGATTCACCTTCAAAGAACGGAATATCTTTGAGCCAAAATTTCTAATGACCCGGGCCCTTGAGGAAATTTATAGGCATGAATGCGCATTGCGTGCCTTTTCAAAAGTCAAAGAGCAACTCTCGAATGCTTCACTTACCATTGTTGGTACTGGATCTTTGGAACCAAAGCTGAAGAAACTTGTAAATGAACTCGGCATCGATGATGTAACATTTGCTGGTCACGTAGAACACGAAGAAATGCAGAATTACTATGATAGGTCAGATATTTATCTCAATCCGACATATCCCGACAACATTTCTCCATCGGTACTGGAGGCGCTTGCTTGTGGCTTGCCTATTGTATCGGCTGAATACCCTGGAGTGAAGGAGATCATAGAAAACAGAGTTAGTGGTCTTTTCTTTGAAAAAGGAAACCCAGATGCTATGGCGGAATGCATGATAGAATTGACAAAAGATAACAATCTGGCAACTCGACTAGCGACTAATGCAAGAAAGAACTGGGAGCTACATTCATGCAAATTAATAGTACCCATTTATCGGAAACTCTATGGTAACAATTGTTACGAGCTAAATTCCGGATAATCCGTTTGCGCAATCAAATTCGTAAACTGGAATGATTCGAGCGACCATAGATTTTTCGCATCTCTATTATAAGGAATCGATAAAATCCTTTGGTTGTACACATAGTCGAGCCTGTTTTGAAGGTCGATTAAATAGCTTCTAGGCACTATTCTGAAAGATTATTGCGTTCTGCAAGCTGTTTAAGGTAACATGCAATCCTCCTAGCGGCGTTAGGCCTGAAATATGTATCACTTCGCAAATCATGCGAAAGGTGTGAATTGCTAAGGCTATCAACAAGATCATGCACATCTGCGACTTTTTTCATAGCACCAGCATCAATGAAATGCTGAATCATCTCTATGCCAAAAGCATCAATGACATATGTTTCTAGACCAAACATCAATCCTTCGACAACTGCTGTTGAATAGACTCCAACAAGCACTTGCGACTCAGCAAATAGCTTGTATAGAGAGGGTGTGGATTTATCAATCACACGAATGTCCGCGCTGTCAAGTTCGGGATACCTATCACGCCAGTCTATACAATCTAAGGGGTGGAGTTTGAATACAATATCATAGTCAAGTCCAGGCAACTTTGACATATCAACAGCGAATTGAGATATCTCTTTTCCAACTATCCATTGTGAAATAAATAGAATTTGCTTTCTCCTGGGAATATGACGATATTCTTCAAACTCGCGCTCTAGGAAGGGGAAACCCCCAGAAACAATTCTGTCCTGTTCAATCGGGAATTGTGCGGAATGGTTCCAATAATCTCCAAAGGTGAAAAAGAAATCCGGGAATGTTACTCTACCATGGGATTGTCTAGGATATGAGGTCCCGATATCATGCGGTCCAATTATCCCATGCTGCAGCTCAACAACTGGTATGCCCATTTCTTGAGCAACCCTAATAAAATCCACTTTGCCAACACCACCCACAACAACGACAACTTTAGGTTGAATCCTTTTGAGGAGAAGCTTGTAGAATGGCTTGCGAATTCTTCTCTTTCGAAGTGCAGTGAGAACAAGACTTGTGAGTTCGACATTGAAGGCAAATCTATCCTGAATCTCAATCTCCAGAGTTTGCAGAAATGCTTTTTCGTCATCTGTCAAGTTTACCTTATTCAAACCCATATATTCCGGCACAAGCTCCAGAATATTGAGGAAGTTCAAATACCCCAATTCCTTCGTTTTGGCAGGACTCCTGTGTTCAAATTCTATAGGTCCTTCTATCGTCACAGAGGATAGGGTCAGTTCATCGATTATGAAGTCTGTATAAATATCCCACCAGAAACCATCAGGTCGAAGTACACGCCGCGGACTACCGAAAAACAGAATATCCTTACGCAATGTGAATAGGGGATTACGCTTGAAACTAAAGGCTAATAGAATGAACTTGATTAAGTTTGATATGAACTTTTTTTCTTTTATCAACGCTTTAAGGCTAAATGATGACAAGAAAGATTCAAGCTTATCACGCGTAGATATCCAAGCTCCTTCAGTTTTAGACTCATTCAATGCAAGTTGAGTGATACGTCTGAAAAGTTCAACACGAATGAGTTGCCAGAATCTGACTCCTTGAATACGTCTATCGAAAAGTTCGAAATCCACTTCGAGTTCAGTCAGTCTTCCGAACAGTCTGTTCATTCTAGCACTCAAATGAACAACATCCTCCCTCTCTTTCGACCCACTCTTCAGCATTCTCCTGTACGATTCCCATACTCAGTTCACCAGCACTCCAAAACCATACAACATCACTCTCACCACCCAGCTCTTGCTCGTGGTCTATCCCCTCCTTCGATTCACATCTCGGTATTTGGTTTCTATTCCCCATCTCTTCTTGTACATCTTAGCACTTCTCTTCCTGTCACTCATTCAGATACCCCCACCACTTCCTCTTCTTTACGGTTACGGAAGAAAATCATATTTAGAAAACTGTGGAATTGTTCTCTTGGAATCAGTGATACTGCAATTGAAAGTCCAATAGAAATCATGAAAATGGATCCTGCAAGCATGATAGACAATAATATTGATTCCTGTAGTCCAATAGTGTTTGCAATACTCAAAAGAATGGGCTTTAGAGATAGCAATACAAGAAGCAGAAGAAGCGTCTTTAGAAATGTCTTCTTCCCAATAGAAATTGAGAAGATTTTTCTCATAATAGCTTGCTGAACAAACAAACCAATACCCAAACCGATAGCCAATCCCCAGCTAACTGACGTGTCACCTAGGGTTGGTAACAAAGCTAATGAAACCAGTATCGAAATGCTAGCTATTATCACTTCGGTTATTACTGAATAGAGTACCTTACCCGATGAGTAGAATAGCACGGAATCGAAAAACCAAATACAAAAGAATATGCTGGCTAACGCTAGTGGTGCAAAATGAGGAATCGAAGCCAGATAGGATGGTCTTAACAACCATAGCACAGCTTCGGGAAAGAGTAGTAACGCTACGTTTATTGCTACAACAACTGAGATAACAAATCCGATGCCATTCCGATAATACGCCTTAACTCTTTCGTAATTATCTCTAGCCATCAATCCTGTAAGAGTTGGTAGTAGGTATCTAGTTATGGCAACTGGGAATACTTGAATGAGGGTTGTAAGCATAAACGCAACAGCAAAGAGCGCAACTCTTTCATCTGAGATGCTTGCGAGGATTATCACTGGTGCGGTGAAATAAACCTGCCTTGCAATCTTTGAGCCAAATGACATCTGGCTGTATGAGAACACTCTCCTCAAACTGACCGTAAATTCAGACCAATTCAAACTGAAGGGAATCTGCAGACTCTGCACAGACTTCCATGCAAAGACGGATGAAACGATGAAAATCAAAATTCCAATTGTCAGTGTACCGAGAAAGTACCCCAAAGACAACATGAGTATACTAAATGGAATAACGATGAACCTTGTCACTGCTTGGAGTGTCTGCAGATACAATGACCTTGTATATTCATGGAGTCCAGTAACGAAATTCTGAACAAGTAACGCAAGTATTGATAGAAAGGTTCCACCCATACAGAGAATGAATTCAAAGCCGAAATACTCCATAAGACCCAGTTGAATGAGTACAAATGGTGTAAGCAGGATTACCACTGCAAAAGCTAAAAGCATAATTGATGCAGCCGCCAATAGATATGTTACTGGATTTCGTTGATTGTTTCCTTCTAGACTTGCGGGCACTAGATACAATACAGCCACTGTAAGACCTGGATTCGCTAATACTAGTATCATCGATACTGTGTTTTCAATAACCTTCACGAATCCATAGCTTTCTGTCGATAGTATCCAGAGAATAGCAAAGCCAGTAACTAAGGTAATTCCTTTACCTAGGAGATCTACCCACACAGATCCCGCAAGTTGAACCCCCTTCACTTCCTTTTCTTTCTCCAAAGTTGTTTCTCCTTATCATTCGATAGTAAGCGTAGTTTATGCATTCTCATTTTCAGGAAGATTCTGGATTCTAGATCAGCATTTTAGGTTCTAGAATCCTTCTTACAGGACTGAATTATTCGAGTAGCAGTATGACACACCAGAGAGCGTGGCTAGTAAATAATCCTTTTTCTTAAGTCAATTCTGTGAGGGCATTGCATTACGATAAAATAACATGTCTGTGTGACTTGGATAGTATCATGTAGGCAAATGCCTCTTTTGTGCTGGGGTTTTCTTGAAGTTATTGTAGGACGTAGATACGCATGGTATGCAGTGGTAGAATCGATGTTTCAGCAAACTGCGGTTTGAGTTCAAGAGCCTAAAAC
Source organism: Candidatus Thorarchaeota archaeon (assembly GCA_018238205.1). Lineage (GTDB taxonomy): Archaea > Asgardarchaeota > Thorarchaeia > Thorarchaeales > Thorarchaeaceae > SMTZ1-45. The sequence continues at coordinate 652 of JABCTV010000129.1, read as the reverse complement.
GTTGCTAGTCAAACCCTCTCTTATGATGCTCTTACAAAGAAAATCGGGAATATGGTAAACTGGTTGAGAGGTATCTTGGTTGTTTACAACAAAGAGAAGGACAATTATGTCCGTAATGCGCCCAAATCCGAACCGCATGCATCATTGTTCAATCAAACAGATCAACTTCATTTACGTACAATCATCATATTGAATCGCTTTTCCTAGCGATATATCGCATAAGTACTAGTTTAGCAAATCCAGTGAATGGACTATTTTCTTTCATTAATATTGGGTTTTTCATTTCCTCTATTTATCCATCTTCAATCTCTAACTCCGGAGGTTCCCATCCCTCAGGTGGATCGAATTCCGGAGGTTCTTCAAACTCTGGAAGTTCCACTAAGGGTCCGGATTTGAGTGTATACTGTGCCAGACCAGCCCTGACGTTTATTTTGCCTGTACTATTTGTGCTAATTCCTATGGAATTATCATAGTGTCCCCGGTATTCAAACGGCCATTCAGTAATATCATTCTTAACTGATAGGCTGATACCAAAATGTGTGATTCCTTTTTCGAGATTATCGCTCAAATAGACATAACTTTCATAAGATGGATTAGAACTGTATACTAACTGATCTCCATAAGAAACCATTGACACATCTGAAATGTTTTT
>JABCTV010000128.1 GCA_018238205.1 Candidatus Thorarchaeota archaeon | reverse complement strand
GTAACATGTTCATCAGAAGGTGTTAAGGCGTTAGTTCCTGTAGCTGTATGATTAATTGCAATGTCCATATTACTAAGTAGATAATTCATGTTCTGGTTGTTAGATATAGTATGATCTGCAATTGCAAGAATAGACCCTCCTTCATTGACCCATTCTGTTACAGCCGTCACTTCAGCTGCTGTAAAGTTTGTACCTGGATCATGAATAACAAGGATATCATATGCTTCTAGATTTTGTGTCGATAGTGTACTTGGAGGGTAGAGTTTATCGAATGTGTGACTTCGATTAACCAACATATTTCTCATACCGGTTTGAGTAAGCGTGTTTTGAGTAAAGACGCTGTCCCATGAATCTATACCATAATTTGGATTGTGAGTTAAGTCATACAAGATTCTGCCCTTTGGTCGTGGTGCAAGCCAGTCGATAGCGTCAATTGCTGTTTGACTTTGCCAAGATTCAAAGGAACTACAATTCCCTGCGATTTGTACAATCTTTCCACCTCGGTCTGGATTCTCGAAAGCTGTAACTACTGGTAAGACAGCTGATAAATTCCATGTAACCAAATTTATCATCCTATCTCCCACGATTGAGGGTAGATCGACACCATTTACAATAACGATATCTACTGAAGGAGCCAAAAAATCATCATCGACTTCATAGGCTTTTGTGACTGGATGTCGTTCTGTAACAACTACTCCTTTGAGAGTAGCACTATCAGCATAACCCCAATAGCCGGGTACAGCAGTTGGGGCCAACTCAAAATTACCTTCTAAACTTTCATCTATTAATCCAGCATAGAAGCAGAACCCAATACTTCCATCAAAACTTAGGATTCCGCCACCACCAAGCCAGTAGTCCTTGACAAAATTGATTATGCTTTCTCTTGGTAACTGATTGGGTAAGACAAAAGCGTCAAAATCAGCAACCATCAATTCGTGGTCTAGAATGTCCTGAGTTGTCAGTGCAGTTACTGTATAACCAGCTGATTCTAGCAAATTAATAACATTGCCATAGTAAGTTGTGTAGTTCCCTCCCGTAGCGTATATTGGCAGAGATGTATTATCCTCTGTATATACAGCCACTCTGAGGCTCTCTTGTACAAACTGAGCAGGTAGCGCCATGTCTACCTCTGTTGGATTTGAGAGAACCTCGTTCGGTCGTGCAATTAAAGAAGGTGCAAGAGCGAACATTGGGAGGATCAATAGTATTAAAATTAAGACGTGCTTTAATCGCGTCATTCTTTTTTCCTCGAATCGGAACATATTCCTATAGTTATATATGATGTAGAAAATTCGACCAATATTTAAAAAAAGAGGGATAGATGCTGTCTTCAAACAGCACCCATTCAAAGCTTGTTATTTCTTCTTCTTCATGACTATGATGATTATTACAATCACAACAATAGCACCAACACCAATGATAATGAGTAGCATTGGATCAATAGGTACTCCCGTTCCGGTTGTAGTTGGATCAAAATATTCTGTAACGTTTAGAATGACCAGATCAGATGCACTGTACCCAAGTGTATCGAACACTGTTAGTTCGTACTCTGTGAGTGAAGCATTCACACCATCGATATTGAATGTGAGTGAGCCTCCGGCCCAATGACCTTCATCAATAATGGTACCATTCTCTTTCAAGACATACTCCCACGCACCTGCATCAGCAGTTGCTGTCCAAGAAATCTCGTTACCTGTTTCTGTTTCCATGTAGGTGACATCATCAGGACTGTTAATAGTTGGACGGTCGAAGTATAGGTAAGCAATCTGATTTGTCCACAGTTCCACGTTGTCAGGATAAGTTGAGTCATCGGTATCCTCGTTGTAAAATACAAGCGCTGGCCCGTTGACTATCACATTTCCTCCTGCTCCAATGGCAATTGCTACACCTGAATCACTATATCGTGCTAATGGAGTTGCATTTGCGTAGGTGGTCAAGTTGAGTGCGTCAACACCAAGAATGTTCAATGTAGTATTCACTGAGGTTGCTGCATAGTCTACAGGATTATTGAAAATTGGATGTCCAAGATCCTCTAGGAATACACTTGGAGGTGTATAATATTTGCCAGTTATGTTGACTCCAAAATACGCTCCTGCTGTAACGGTCATCGACCAAGTGCTGAAAATCAACTTTCCGCCATCTGCTACGAAGTCTGTCAGATGTAATTGGTACAATGTTGTGTTCCACATACTGTTGTCAAAGACAACCATATCCCAATCATCACGGAACAGACTCATGTTGAAATAAGTTTTGTTCGATGTCATGAAGAATGGAATTCCCAAATTGTTCAATGCTTGAGCAACAGGACCGTTTAGGGGCACCACGTTCGGATGATTTGCGTAATAACTATCTGCATAGACAAGAACCTTTGCGGGTCCTGATGATAGCCAGTTGATTACGTTAATACCCAGTTGGTAGTTATCTTCTAGGATGATACGAGTAGGGTCAAAATGATTGACATCTGCGATAACGAGAATTCTACCTTCGCCAAAATCTCGTCCAGCCATTGCGATGTTGGATTCGTCAAAATTCGCAACAGGATATGCGGGTGCACTTACATTGAGGTAAGAACCTGCGACAAACGCGAAAGAGCTTACTCCTTCAACTATAGGATGTTCTTCGAACTCAGATACACTTTCAGTTCCCACTATGCTGCCAACATAGAATGTGATACCGAGGCTTTCAATAATGCTCTCGATACGTTGGTCTTGCAGTAGGAATCCACCTGTATTTTCTCCCATAAGGTACAGACCACCACCATTTTGGACCCATGTTCGGATTACTGTTATTTCTGCAGCTGTATAATTGATTGATGGCATATTTATGATAAGAACATCGAAAGGTGCCAAGTCATCAGCGGTGAGTTCTTCTCCAAATGTAGGGTACAACTTGTCAAATGTTGATGAATGATTGACTACTGAGTCTCTCCAGATGTCAAAATTGGCTGCAGAAATACTCACGTTGTCATCCCATGAATCTACACCATAGAATGGCACATGAGTGTAATCAATTGCAACTCTTGCCTTTGGTTTTGGTGCAAGCCAGTCAATTGATTCAGTGATCATCGGATTGAACCAGGAAGGAATGGTACTGCAATTTCCTGGAAGATGGACAATCTTTCCTCCTTGAGCTGGGTTGTCAAAACCTGCTGCTACTGGAGTTATTCCAGTATAGTTGTGTCTAACAAGCGGAATGAATTCATCGCCTATGATACCATCAAGACCCATCCCATTGATAACCGTATAATTGCCAGCTGGCATTAAGGTTGAGTCACTGACTTGATAGTCCTGAGTTATAGGATGTCTCTGCATTATACTAACATTGGAAAGAGGGACATCACTATATGCCCAATAACCTGGTGAAGCAATTGGAGCCAGTTGGAAGTCACCTTCAAGGCTAGAATCAATCATACCTGTGTAGAAACAGAACCCAATACTTCCACCGAAACTAAGGATTCCGCCGCCAGCAAGCCAGTAGTCTTTAACTAGGTCAATGATATTATCTTTAGGAAGTTGATTTGCAAGTACAAAAGTATCATAATTTGCAGCAAGCAATTTGTGATCCAGAATATCCTGTGTAGTCAAAGGTGTAACTGCATAACCCTCTCCTTGTAAGAAAGAAATGATATTTGCAGAGTAGTTCGTATATACGCCTCCCTCAGCATATGCAGGTAGAGTAACATTATTCTCTACGTACACAGCAACTCTCAGAGTTTCTTCAACGAATGTAGCAGGTAATGAAAAATCTGCTTCATTTGTACTCGTGAGAGTTTCATTTGGACTTGCTACCAAAGATGGAGCAAGAGCAAACATAGGGAGGATTAGTAGTAATAGAATTAAGACGTGCTTATATTTCGTCAATAATTATTCCTCAAAACCCGATAAAAATTCCACCAGTTATATAGTATATAGGAAACCTCTTCGTTCTTCAAAGACCTATTTTGCAAAAGTCTTGTCAATCTCTGCTTTCTCTTTGAGGAGATCATGCCCTGCACTCACAAGAATAGACATCCTTCTTTCGTACTCGTCTCTATCGATGACTTTACGTTTGTATTGAAGTTCAAGCTTTGACTTCCTACTTTTCATTTCTTTAAGCTGACTATCGATAGCTTTCTCACGAGCTTTGAGCATTATTCGACTTTTTCCACTTTTGCTCTCAAGTTTGGAAAGAAGGGCTTCACGTCTTTTCTTTACTACTTGGGATTCTCTGAGTTCTCTCTTCGCTGGACTCTCAAGTACTGGAGGTGGTTTGGGTCTGGGGCCAATCGGTGCATCTTTGGGTATCGGTTGTGGTGGTGGTTCCCTTTTCACAATTGGTTTCTCAATTTCGATATGATTGGCGAGCTTCGATTCCCGTCCTTCTGATTGCGCCATTTTTGCTATGCGCTCTTTGTACTTCTTCAATCGTTCTTCTGGTGTTTCTTCATTCACCAAGTTTCAATCACTCACTATTATAGCTAATAGAATAATGGTCAGCTAATATATTAGAATAATACGAAATAAACCCTCTTGAATTCGGATTCTATTCATAGATGTAATTTAGATGAATGAATAAAATAATTGCTTTCTCGCAAAGCAATGATTGAGAAAGGATGCAGGGTGAAAGACCACTAGGGATGATGCAAACTAGATTGCACCCCTTCTCTTTCCGTCGCCCAAAACCTATACAATCCTGGCCATTAGATCCAAGATCGTTGTTTGGTTCCTGATTCATCGAGGCAGCATCACAATCCCAGAGGAATCGCAAAGTCTTACAGCCTCTCCACAGGCATTTAGTGTCCCCGGCCAACTGACGGTGACGATAGAATGGTCCTTAGATTTGGTTCTCGTCTTCGAATCTATTCTACATCTAATGATCGCTCTTCGAGGTATATAAGGCCCTACAGGAAGAAAGTCCTTTTGTTCCTATATCCCTCTAGGAAATACCCAAACTTTGTCTAGGTTTTCGGTAGCGGAACAATCCCTGTAGTGTAGTCAATTGCTCAACTACTCCCGTGGGGAATCGCAAGCATGTATCTGTATATTATGAATAAAAGGGGGATGAACTAGGTAATCTTTGTGTCATTGTCGCTACATGTAGCGTCTATCACAACTAATTGGAAATTACGCAGTCATTGATTGACCAAAGGGTTTTCGGATGAGGTTTCCAAGACCTAGACCTACCAGTAGGTAAAATCCGTAGAAGCTAAAACCGAATCCTGCAGGAGTAGAAGTTCCGATCATTCCAACGAGAAATGGAAGAACTTTGTCAATATTGAATGGGAGAACAGCTACAACTGAATTGCCAAACATTGCTCCCATGATCCAAAACACTAGTATGAATGGAATATAGTACACACACATTGGTTTCATGCGGGCGCCCATCATTGAACTGTTGAGCTGCAAAATTCGACCCTGGTCAGCCATTACTTCCTCTAGTGCCTCTGGATCCATCGATTTTCTTGCAGCACTCATTTTCTCCCGCCAGACCTTGACCTCTTCCATGTCTGCTTTCATCTTCTCGACATCAGTTAGCTTGTTAGTTGCTACAACTGAGATAAATACAAGGAGGAGGTTAGCAACCAGTATCGTGATGGCACTCCAAGGCATGACTTCTACGGGTGCGAATAAAACAACAAGAAATTGAACAAAATCACTCCATGGGTCCATAGTCAGTCACTCGTCTGTCGAGTTTGCAAGGGCGTTTTAAGCCTTCTCTTTGAACCTGTGACCTATTACGTTACTGTTGTATTGCTCAATATCATATGTACGGATTAGCTTTAAGCGGCGTTTACCAACCTACAATCTAGTCTATAATAAATGCAAATTTAAATACCTTCATATCTTATGAAAGAGTACAATCATGTAAACTCGTTCTATATCTCGTTATGTATGAGTCTAAGAGGTATTGAAGTAAGTACACGTTATGGATATTTGTTAGTAAACGTTCAGATACTATACATATTTTAAAACGTCTTCACTTCGTACACGTTTATTGGATTCGCGCCATTTAGAAGCTATTGGAAGCTAGAAACTCAGTAAACAGCTTGATTGTTTCTTAGATGTTTAATAGTTTGTGATTTATGCAGTTTTAAGAGCAGAAATTAATGATATGTGCAGTATTCATACCATTCGCATACTAAAATCGGAGATGTGGACGAGCTGCGTGTACTTAAAGAAACCGTATATCTTTATATTGTAGTAAGCGTGTACTTTCTCTGTCTAACTGCCGGGAGGATAGACAAACATTGATGATGTTTAGTAGAATGCTCAGAAGACAAGGATTTTACCGCGTAAAAAATCAGACTGAACCAGTGTACATGAAACACGGGGTCGGACTGGGTGGAATATACGTTCGAATTGAACACAAGAAAGCTTTGATTCAAGTACGAGACCTCGGAATTGAAGAAGAGTTTACCAGGGTCAAGAAACTTGAGAATTTTATCAGTAGTCTTGATGATCAGGCTTATCGAGAGAAGTGTTTTATTGTCCACCGCATGCGCGGCACAGGTTCATGATTGACTCTCTTTTCTCTCTTACTGGGTAGACGGGTGAGTTATTGCTCGTCTACCTTTTCATCTTTTATTGTCACAATTACAATATATCCAAAATGAGATGTGTTGATAAAACTGGGACCTCACTAATGGTGAGAGAAGCTCTTACCATTAGTTTAGTCAAATGAAATTACAAGTCTAGATTGAATTAGATGGCTTTGAATTCATCAATTCTTTCCATGTACTCATCTCTGCGACCACTTGGGAACATAATGAAACGACAAACAGGATCCCCTGCGGCTTCACACATTATTTCCTCAGCTTCAAGCTCTACTCCTGCAACAACACTGCACCAACCTGATGAGTAACCACCATTGAAGTAACAGATGTTGTGCTCAGCTGATCGACCATCACCCTTCCATAATTGTGCTTCAAAGTTGTTTGGGTGGTCATACACCAAGAAGAAGTCATCTCCTTCAACTGGGTTGGAACCAGGCAATAGGCGAACCCGTACAAAGCCCGAATAGGCCGCCCAAATTGGACCTGCAGCTATTCGTTCTACTGGTGAACCAAGACCTAGTTTTGGCAATAATCGCTCTGCTTCGGATCTACCAAAAGATTGTCCTAGTCTGTACATGAGCATATCTCTGCCCATTTCGCCGAGAACACTATCAAGTTCATCTTTCAAAGAAAGCGCTAGGGTTCTTAAACCAATGAACATTACATTGTCTCCAATGAGTTCAATTCTACCCTGTTCGGGAAGATATTTCAAATCACTCTTGAAGAATTCCTCATATTTGGCCTCGATATTTTCAATCATCGGTCCCATATCAGGTGGAGCTTCTACTGTCTTTACCATTCTAATACACCTTACAGTTAATGTTATTATTTCCGATATTTTCGAAATATTTAAACTTACTTATTGTGAACTACCTGTGAAAAAACAGTTGAAATCAGTAAAATGTGTGAAAATTTTATACAACGTCGCTGCTTGGAACAGTGATATTGAAGGAAGTATCCTTCAAGTCATCAATTCCTACGTCCCAACCATGTGCTCGTACTATCTTCCTAACAATCGAGAGACCTAGTCCACTTCGTCCACTTTTCGTAGTATATCCCCGTTTAAAAATATCCCCTCTGACTTCAGATTCTATTGGAATACCATTATTCATAATCTGAAGTATAACTCCTCCTTCTGTTTTAATGGTCCTGACTTGAATCTTGGATGGACGACCATGTTGAACTGCATTCTGGAACAGATTCATAAGAACCTGACCAAGTTTATTCTCATCTCCCAACACCCGTGGAAGTAATTCTTGACTATATGCGATATCTTCAGGAATAGTGATATCCGCCATTCTTTGAAAGAGTAAATTGAGATTGACAACTTCCTTTGTGTCAATGAAATGTCCTGTATCCGCTAGTTTTGCGGATGAACGTAATGATTTGGCGGATTGTTCGATTATGGCAGTGATACGTTGTATGATTTCGGGATCATTATCTTCTTTCAATAACTCCAGAAGAGGCATTGCAACATGTAGTTTGTTTCCAATATCATGTGACATGATATGAGCAAGCTCGCGCAGTTCTTCTTTTTGTTGTCGAAGAATCGTTTCGATTTTCTTTTGTTCTGTGATGTTGTGCACTACTGCAATAATAGACTCTCCATCATCATGTAGGCTGAGTGAAGCGGAATACCAGATTTGGATTCCATTAGTTACTAGAAAGTAACTAACAGTAGCAGGTTTACCATCTGATCGAATCTTTTCAGCAATATCTGAAAAATTATCTGTGATTTCTTTTGGAGCAATTTCAAGAAAACTTTGTCCAATGATATTATCCAGGTCAACAGACGGAAAATGAGCTGCTTTTCCATAATATGCGATAAACTGATTATGCTTATTTATAATGAAGATGACCTCATTCATCGAGTCAATAATAGTCTTTGAACGAAGATCCTTATTCTTCAATGTTTCTTCAGCAATCTTTCTTTCAGTTATATCTCGAGTGATGGCTTGAATAACAGTATCGTCTCCAAAAGTGATTGCATTTAGACTCACCTCTGCATCAAAGGGGGTTCCATCGTATTTGATATGCTTCCATTCAAAGAACTGTGGTTGCCCATCGATTGCTGCAGAAATATTCTCTAAGACCATCTCTTCTGACGGACGACCATTTGG
>JABCTV010000127.1 GCA_018238205.1 Candidatus Thorarchaeota archaeon | reverse complement strand
ATTACTTTCTGTTACTTGAAATTTGCTTGCGGATTCTGTTTTTGTTGTAAGCTTATAGATGTTCTTATATTTCTTCTCAATAATTACATCATCTCTGGTATACTCTCCATTAAAATCTAACAGGAAAAAATGTGACTTTTCCCTAAAATTCTGACTGTCCTTATACTTTAAGAACAATTCACGGTATATCTTGGCTACGGTATAGGACTTACCACTTCCAGTATTTCCGAAAATACCTATATGGCTTGCAAAAAGGCTATTGACACCGATCTCAATCTTCTGACCTTTTTCAAGAGACAACACACCTATGGTGATTGGTTTGTCACCACTTCTAATAAAATCGTGAACGTTGTTGAATTCATCATTGTCTAACAAGAAGCATTCTGTATCAATCAATGGGAGTTCTTTAATACCTCTTTCAAAATGATCTTCCTTGAAAAAGCCAAGCAAACTTATAATTAGTATTCTATTAATTTTGTCCTTATCACTGCTATACTCTTTTTGTGCAACAAACTTTTCTTCTGTGATATATTCGCCTTCTACTTTGCCAACGATTTTAGTAAATCCCTTGATAAGTTTCACATAGCCGCCAACTGAGACGTTCTTCAACAATTCGCCTTTATATAGCAAGTGGGAAGTATTCTTGGCCTTATCTACTTTAACCTTGATTGACCTGCCATCTACGGAAACAACAGTACCAACTTTGAATATTGAATCTTGTAATAGCTGTTTATTGTTCATAATAGATTACTTTCGCACTATTGGACTGATGCGTCACTTATCCCCTCATCGACAAGCCTGAGAAACAGCTTCTCGTTGGTCGTCCCAAAATCATATTTGAATTCATCTTTGCTGTCATCATCTTGTGAGGGTTCAATTATCTTAATGTTGTTGTATCTGAGCGAGTCAAGCTTGAGCCTATCCTCGATTTCAACTCTGGCTTTATGGGTGTGAGCAATTATGTAAATAATCAGAGTAGGATTAGAATTAGCCGCACGTAGAGTAATCTCTCTGATATGCTCGTCAGCAAAAGAAAATCCTAATACAAATAGGATAGTATTTTCCTTTTCCAATTCATTTGAATAGAACCTCAATAATTCATAGTAAGTGTGATTCAGCAACGTATGATGAAACTTTTCTTTCGTAGGATTTACAATTGATAGCTTTTCATAGACGGCGGCAAATTCGTTCAAAGAATCATCTAATATCATTTGTTCTGAAGCAGATATGATATCCTCAATTTTACTATCATCAGCAATACTAATTACTTTATCATCTGGTATAGTTATTTTATTCAAGATTTTCACTACTTCGAGATTAGGGGAGAACATAATCCTGTCCCCTTGAGTATTCCAAGTCAAGGAGCCATGTACTTTAAGTAAGTTAAAAATTGGAATAGCTGATCTATTGTCATAATGAAGACTTGTCTTATATATGAGTTTTTTAAAGTTACTCAGATCAAACTGGGGCGCGAAGCGACCAGAAAAACCATCATTATATTCCAAATGGGCGTTATCTAAAGATTGTTCTAAGAAAACATCAACATTCGTAGTGAAAAGATTAATCTGCTTGCTAAGAATTGTACTCTTTCGTGACAAGATGATAGTATTGATCGCTTTGAGGAATTGCATATAATGTTTGAGTACTTCAGTTGCATCTGAATCATTCTTGAGCAAGTCAATGTTTTTTGATATAACTTGGTCAAAATAGTGTTTGTACAAAGATGTCTTGATAATCTTCCTTTTATCTTGCTCCAAATCACTATTTGTATCCAATTCAGTCAGCAATGACTCGATATTTCCAAGAGGACTCAAATAACCCGCTGATAGACCTGAGCCAATCAGAAAATTAACATTGCAGTCCTGAATAGTATCCTTGAGTTTGTTTATTGGTGGTAGTTTATTCATAATATATGACATGTTATTCCCCCCCAAACTTCGGCTATCTTGTCCCTTAATATTTTCATATCCACTCTGTCTATTGTAATTTATCAAAAACTTCTTCAAACATCTTCTCTTTGATGAAAGTGCCAAACTCGACATTTTCGACTATTTTCTTATAGATATCAAAATTGGATTCAACCATGCCGTGAAGCTGAGCTTCAAATATATGACTGAATATGAGCTTCAGAGCCTCTTTGGTATTCGTTTTGGCACTTTGGTTTAGAGTTTCGTTTCCAGCCAGTCGTGTCTCAAGTTCAGCAAAGAAGACCTTATCACCATCAGTGAAATCAGTTCCAAATCGCTTATTCACTTCCTCAATTATCAAAGACAGAAATTCCTTTTCGTTAGCTACTCGACCTGTTCCAAGTCCATCTATCGGCTTCAGTTCTCCCGTAGACTCTTCCAACTCAATACTACCACTTGAAATCTGTTGAACGCGGTAAGTGTCCATATTGACGTTTTCTGTAATTTCAATAGGAAGGCGTTCCTTGTCAGACGGTAACTTTCGGCTAAGCATCCTTAGATAAGCATATAGTTTCTCAAGGTTCACGTCCTTGAAAGAGATAATCTGTGAAAGAAAAGCGTACAGGCGAATGTAATTCTTTATCTGGTCACGAAACTCAAGTCGTTCCTGTTTCTCCAATTCAATGTACGCTTCGACAATGGGATCCAATAGCGGATGAAGTTTGTCTTGAGTGGCTCCCTTCTTGAAGAATATAACAGCAAACGAATTCACATCATCCTTGGTGAATAATCCAACATCATAAATAGTCCGCTCAAGATCATACAGTTTGTTGGGATCAGTAGCTTGTGTGAGCACAGTCTTGTCATAGTATGGTTGGAATGCCTTTTGGATTTCATCTTCATGATTTGCGAAATCCAAAACCATCGTATCGTCCTTGCCCTTGCGGGTTCGATTGAGACGACTCAATGTCTGCACTGCCATTACACCACCTAATTTTTTATCGACATACATCGTATGTAAAAACGGTTGATCAAAACCTGTCTGGAATTTGTTGGCTACAATAAGGAATTTAGATTCAGGTAGCTTAAAGGACTCAGCAGTTAGTTTGTCACTGCGGAGTTTATTCATACCAGCTTCCGTATAGTCCTGACCGGAATCAGTGACAGTCCCCGAAAAGGCTACTAATGTTTTTATGGGGTACTTGTTTTTTCTTATGTATTCATCAAGAGCCAGTTTATATCTCACTGCATGTAAGCGAGATCGAGTCACCAACATCGCCTTAGCATATCCATCTATTTGTCGAACAACATGGGATAGAAAATGCTCAACGATAAGCGTTGTCTTGGTATCAATAGCATGCTCGTGCAGTTCGACATAAGACCTCAGAAGAGCAACACCCTTCTTCTTCTCATATTGAGGATCATCCTCAATCTTTTTAGCGAGATTGAAATATGTTTGGAAAGTCGTGTAATTCTTCAATACATCAAGTATGAAGCCTTCTTCAATTGCCTGTCGCATTGAATACAAATGAAAAGGCGCAAATGAGCCATCACTTAGCCCAGTTCCAAATAGCTCCATAGTCTTCTCTTTAGGGGTTGCAGTGAATGCAAAGAAACTGATATTCTTTGGTCGTCCCCGACTCTCAAGCTCTTTAAGAACTGCATCTTCATCGGTTGGTTCTTCTTCCATGTGATTCTTAGACTCTGCCTCTTCAAGCGATCCCAGGGTCTTCTTCAGACTCTTTGTACTTTCACCGCTTTGTGATGAATGGGCTTCATCAATAATGACTGCGAAGTTATTGCCAGATTGTTTTGCAATTTCATCAACTATAAAGGGGAATTTCTGGAGAGTAGAAACGATTATTTTCTTGCCAGATTCAAGAGCTTCCTTGAGTTGAGATGATCCTTTATCAATCGCCGCAACGACACCGGAAGTCTGCTCAAACTGTTGGATTTCATCTCTCAACTGCTTATCAATCACTCTCCGGTCAGAAATAACGATGGCAGAATCGAATATCTTTTTGTCAGATTCGTCATGCAAGCTTGACAGACGATGTGCCAGCCATGAAATGGTTTTGGTCTTGCCTGAACCCGCGCTGTGCTGGATCAAGTAACTTTGACCGACACCATTTTCTTTGGCATGGGTGACGATTTTTCTGACTGCATCAAGCTGGTGATAACGCGGGAAGATTAAGCTTTGCTTTTGCTTTTCCTCCCCCTTTTCATTGGTGCTTGTTTCGATTGAAACCAGCATGAATTCAGAGATTATCTGCAAGAGACTATCTTTTTGTAATACCTCTTCCCATAAGTAAGCACTCTTGAAACCGCTTTTATTTATAGGATTACCAGCACCGCCCTCAAGTCCTTTGTTGAATGGCAAGAAGAATGTAGATTTGCCTGCCAGTCGGGTTGTCATATAAACAAGATCATTGTCAACGGCAAAGTGAACCAAGCATCGCTTGAATTTGAACAATGGTTCACGTGGATCACGGTCTCGTCGATACTGTTTAATGGCATGCTGAACATTTTGATTGGTGAAGCGATTCTTTAGCTCCAATGTGATGATAGGAAAACCATTCAGGAATAGCACGGTATCCAGCGACTTCTTATCTTTCTCACTGAATTTTACCTGTCGAACTATCGAAAAGATGTTGCTTCCGTATAAGCTAGCGTGATCCGGGTTCATCGTGCTCTCTGGCGCGAAATAGACTAACTCGAATCGGGAGCCATAATCACTGACTCCTTTGCGGAGAACATCAAGAATTCCGCGCTTCTCGATCTCCTGCGTTAGACGATATACAAAGTTGGCTGTGACATTATTGCCATGCTGTTGTTTGAGCTTCTCCCATTCTTTCGGCTGGGTAGCACTAATGAATTCAACAAGAAGCTCTTCATCAAGACAGGAGCCAGCGTTATAATGTTTTGGTCTACGTTGCCGGTAACCTGAGCCGGTTAATACTTGCTCAATGTGTGATTCGAATGATTTTTCTGAAATATCCATAATATTAAATAAGTTGCTCTATTTTCGATTTGAAAGCGGAAATCTTCTCATCTACAATATCACCATTTGTGTATTTCCACATAAGATGCAACGGTTTCTTGTATTTCGGCACATTACCATCAAACACACCAAGAAAGTGCTCTAAATCCTTCTCAAAAGAATCAATCACTTTAGTATAATTGTTCTTTTGAGACTCAAGGAATTCATTGACTAAAGCCTGAACACCCTGATTGCTATCTGCATCATAAAGCACAGAATGTGAAATGCCAAGACTGCCGAAGAGATTCATGTAGCGATGAGTATTGTACTTCCCCATAGCGTCTAAGCAATAAATGTGTTTACTTTTTAGATCTGGCCAGATTGTATTAAGCAAATGATCTATGAGTACTTTCTCGCACGCACCTTCACAGATAATAACGTGTTTTGCGAAGAAAGCAGCGGTACGCTCGCTATCAAGCCAGAGAAAATATCTGAGGGCTTCTTCCTCAATTCTTCTCTGTTGATCATCTATGTCCCCACCCAAACGCTTTGTACGTATTGCCTGCTTAATACCATTGTCTATGTTTTCATCTTCGAGCTTACTTGAAAAGAAGTCAAAGAATGTACTATTTCGAGTATGCAGCTGATTTACGGAATCGGTAGATATTTGGTACAGCATCGTCTTACCATCGGCTTTTCTGACTTTAAGCAGAGAGGGTAGTTGCTCAACGTTCCTGCTAACAAACAAGGGTGAATGTGTTGTCGCCAAAATTTGTTGTGTGGCGTCTTGTGCAAGCTCGTTTAGACTTATGTTAAGAAGTTCTTGTTGGGATGGATGTAAGAATGCTTCAGGTTCTTCGAAAAGGATCAGCGTGAAATCAGGTGACCATTCCTTTTTCTTCACTTCCTTTACATCAACATACTTTGCACTAAGCCGAATCAAAGTGTAGATTATGTGCCTCTGTAATCCCTGACCATAGCAGGCAAGGCTCACACGTTGGTTGTTTAGCTCTTTATCAGTCAAATGGTGGGAAATCAAATTCTTAACCATATCCGCTGAAGAGATTGGATTGATATCAATCCCGAATTCAATTCCCCAGTCTCTGATATTTGAATTGATGTCTTCAATAAGAGTTGTTAAGGAAAAACCATCCTTAGAGGCCTCTTCCCGAAATTCAGTATTGAAGGTAGTAAACGCTTCTTGAAGGGTAGAGAACGTTGCACTGGACTTGACTACTTTCTTCATCACAAAATCAATCATGTCTCGCAACGGTGACGGTCCTGACATTTTTACACTGTCTTCAGTCTTGCTTAATTCCGGAATGAAAACGAGTGAGCCGAGTTTAGCTTGAGATATATTCTTTGCCCCATAAAATAAATTAGTAGATAGTGATTCTCCTTCGTACGCATATATATTGCTTTGCGCGGGTTTAACCAAATCACGAGTATCAGATTGAAGATACTTACGAACTTTCAGTATTCCGTCATCACTCTGATATTCCTTCTTGAGATTGTCTTGTTCATCTGTCGAGGTAGTAAATTCAAGCTCAATCCATGATTCATTGTCGTCAGATGTAAATTTGGGGAAATCGATTTTTGCATCATATTTTATGCCGTCTTCGTAAAATATACGCAGTGCCGTGGCGATATTTGTTTTCCCAGAATTGTTCTCACCAACCAGCAGGGCATACTTGGTCAAGTCAAAAGTAATTTCTTTGATTGAACGGAAATTATGGATTGTTATTTTTGATAGTTGCATGTGTTAGTCCTATGTAATTTTTATTTTTCCTGTCACCGCGTTCGTAATTAACGTTTGCCTGTACTCCCTGAGCTTCCAAACCTGGCTCTTTACCTTAGAAACGATGTCATCAATCTTCTCTGTATTTCGGTCAAGGAAATCAGTAATGACTTCTTGTTCTGTATATGAGGGCAATGCCAAGCCCAAGGACTTTACGTCATCGACAGACACCGCGGTGAACGTAGACCCAGTCGCTAGAACATTCAAATGCTCATTACTGGCTTTAAGAAGGTATGTTAAGAAAGGTTGATGGTATGCGGTACCGCAAATCGCACACAACCCTCTACCGATACCATATTCCTGATCTGCAATGTTTATTGCTCCTACTGGAGCTCGTACTGAGAGAAGAATATCATCTTTACGACAACGTTTGTTTGCGGTTTGACACCAAAGCCTTGCGGTTGGATACATTGTAGTAAACTCAGCATTCCCCTGTAAAAAAGGTAAGCCGTTTTCTTTGTGCTCATAATCGTCCGAGTCCGGGCTTTGCCCCATTGTTACGATAGCACTATACTTTAGAGCCTTCACTTCCCAACCCTCAGGTATATCCCCCAGCCAATCAATACCAGATGGCTTGAGCTTAGCGTTTGAATCAAGGCCTTTAGTAACAGCATGAGTAATAAGTGCCTGACGCTTTTCCTTGAGAAGCTTGATCAACCTCTGCTTTTTGGCTACTACATCGTCAATTAGTGCCGTTTTGCGATCAAGGAACTCGACAATTTGTTTCTGCTCATCATATTTGGGATACCAGACTGGCAGAGTCATCAGGAAAGATTCATTTATTGCAGGATAACTCACTCCGTAAGAGTTGCTGACAATTGAGTCAATGAAACTTACAGATAGAGAGAGATAGTAGAAGTACTTGGAGTGAAGGGCATTTCCTGGCCTAATTACAGCAAATCCTGTGGATACAATAATATCATGGGGATTTTCCTCGAAATAGTAAATAGCCTTTAGGTATGTTCTGACAGTTGATATGATTGTATCGTGCTGTGTAACAATTCTTCTGGCTCTCGACGGTGCGTTGTCGAACTCCATTTCCTCTGGCTCAGCAATTATAAACCCAGTTCCTACATTACCAATATCCAGATATTTGAATCGGAACTCTTCAGGTGTGTTTTCGGTGAGTGAGCTAGTATTTGATAAGGCAACAAACTTTAGTCGCTTTATCTGCCACCTATCTGGAATATCACCGAGCCACTCAATACCAGTTGGCTTGTATGCTGGATATTTCTTATTCTTTAATGAATGTGATTGGGTGTTATTACTCATAAGTCCGTTAACATCCCTGCTATTTCACCCTCAAGCTGCTTGATTTCTCTATTGATATCCTTCAATGGGCGGAGAGGTTTATATTCATAAAAATAGCGCGTGAAACTGATTTCATAACCAATTTTGCCGATCTCACCGTCCTTGTGATCACGGTATTTCTTGTCCTGACTTATCCATGCATCCGGCACATGGGGAAGAACCTCACGCTTGAAATACTCATTGATGTCCTCGCCGAGAGGTACATGTTCGTAGTCACGCAATTCGGTATCCGGCTCTGGGCTCCCCCTCTTGTCAGTGATAATATCTGCTGTCTCATCTCGCTCGGAGAGACCTTTCAGGATTGCTTTCTTTAATGGCGCGTCGAGTTTCAGTTTAGCTTTTTCGAAAGCAGAAACGACAACTTCCAAAAATGCGTCACGGTTCTTAAAGAGCTTGTCGCCAGTACTGCCAATTGTTTTGATTATCTTTTTCTGCAATGCAAGACCAAGCTTTTCATCTTCCGCTTTCTTCAGCGGATCACGTTTCTTGCTCTTGGCTAGATTTCCAAATGCTGTCTCTGCATGAAGCCTTTCAATTCTCTCTGCACTTGCTTGAAAGTTAAGCTTTAGCGGACGCTCCACCGTGATCTTACGATAGCCGAAAAACTCATTCGGATGATCCTGCACCAGCTTACTCTTGTCGCCATTGAGAAAGAGTTTATAGGCAAAAAGCCCCATACCATGCTCCACCTTACCAACGAAGGTCGGGCTGCTTTCCAGGAATACCGTCACAGCATGAAGCAAGCTCTCGACAAGCTGCCTGAGTAATAAATTCAC
>JABCTV010000126.1 GCA_018238205.1 Candidatus Thorarchaeota archaeon | reverse complement strand
AGGTTGCCCCTGTTGAAAGCACCATAACCATCTACGGTGAATCAGGAACCGGAAAGGAATTGGTGGCTAATGCCATACACTTCCACAGCCCAAGAAGCAAAGGACCTTTTGTGGCTGTTAATTGTGCGGCTATCCCGGAGACGTTACTGGAAGACGAGTTTTTTGGCCATGTAAAGGGAGCCTATACAGGTGCTGTAAGCAGTAAGATAGGCTTTTTCAGACAGGCCCATAGGGGCACGCTGTTTCTGGATGAAGTGGGGGAGATGAGCGAGGCCATGCAGGCCAAGCTACTGAGGGTCATAGAGACCGGAGAAATAAAATCCCTGGGGAACGACCATGTGCACAAGGTGGATGTGAGACTGATAGTGGCAACCCAGAGAGACCTCGGTAAACTGGTTGAAGAAGGTCGTTTCAGAGAGGATCTGTATTACAGAATTCATGTAGTTCCAATCAATATTCCTCCTTTGAGGGAAAGGCGAGAAGATATTCTTCTGTTAATGCAACATTTTTTTAAGAAATACGAAACCAAGATGGGTAAATTGTTCCATTCTCTCATAGAGCTATTTGCAATCGTTATCGCTTGTGCTGTGTTTGTAATCGGTTGGAACTCAAAAGGTGATAACAAATTTTTCATGTTCATAGGTATCGCATACTTGTTTGTCGCAGGAATAGATATTCTTCATACTCTCTCCTATTACGGAACTGGGATATTTCCAGGATACGATGCAGATTTGCCAACTCAATTATGGATAGTTGGTAGATACCTTGAGGCTGTTTCACTTCTTCTTGCCCCTATTTTATACAAGACTGGACTGAAACTACGAAAGTATTACGTTGTAGTAGGATACTTCATAGTTACTTCAACACTAGTGGCTTCGACACTGATAGGTGTCTTTCCATCTTGTTTTATTATGGGAGAGGGACTCACTCTGTTCAAGGTAGCTAGTGAGTATGTAATTTCAGGTATACTCATACTCGCTGCATTTGTATATTATAAAACTAGAGAAAACTTTGATGAAACTTCATTGAAGTGGTTCTTTGTAGCGATTGCGTTTACAATCGCTGCGGAAATGTCATTCACTCTTTATACCGACGTATATGGATTCACAAACATGATAGGTCATTATTTGAGATTTATTTCATATTACATGATCTACAAAGCAATTATAGAAGTAACTCTCA
This sequence comes from Candidatus Thorarchaeota archaeon, assembly GCA_018238205.1. Taxonomy (GTDB): domain Archaea; phylum Asgardarchaeota; class Thorarchaeia; order Thorarchaeales; family Thorarchaeaceae; genus SMTZ1-45. Next base: position 7,646 of record JABCTV010000126.1, on the reverse strand, counting down.
CACGGCCGTATGATTCCATGTATAAATCCTTGAAAGAAAGCGAGCAATCATTGCTTGAAGCTAATAGATTTCTTAAATTGACTACAAAGATAGTTAGACATGACATTCGAAACGAGCTCTCAAAGATTACTCTCTCTATCGAGCTCTATCAGCAATCTAAGAATGATGACAGTTTACTGAAGCAAGCTTCTGAAAGTATCAATCGATGTACTATACTCATCGAAAGCGCGCATCAGATGTCTTTAGCACATGAAGGAAGGATAGAACTCCACCCAGTGAATATCGGAGAAGTACTTCAGCAAGCTATTAGCGATTCTAAAATGAAGATATCACTAGAAGGTGATGAATCAGTTATAGCGGACACTGGACTTCTATCAGTTTTCAGAAATATAATAGTGAATGCAGAAAAGCACAGTTCATCAGATAGATTAGAGATTTCCGTGAACAGTAGAGAAGACACAGTTGAAATTAGATTCAGTGATTTTGGCTCAGGAATACCTGAGGAAATCCGAGAGAAGATTTTCGAGGAAGGTTTTACAAACGGTCCAAACGCAGGATCTGGAATTGGGTTGTTTATTGCGAAGAAATTGATTGAGAGCTATACGGGTACAATCTCCGTGGAATCAAATCAACCAAAAGGAACTACCTTTGTTGTATTACTGCCGGCTGCTGGAACTAGTTGAACCATCGCTTCTACTTGATTGGTTCAATAATTCCTAACTAGTTAGGCTTTCTAGTTATAAGGAATTATCTTTTGATACACTTTCTACACGTTTTGTTTGAAGATATTGTACTGCTGTCACACTGATAGCCAGAATTATGAGACCTATCCAATCAATGAAATCTGGAACCTCTCCAAGAAATACAATGGAAAGAATAACTATCTGTGGCATCATTGTACTATTAATGAGAGTCATATCGATAGCCCTGAGAATTCTCATCGATCTGTTCCAGAGCGCAAATGCAAGAGCAGTATTGAAGATAGCAAGCCATAGAATGTAGAACCACGAGATTGGAGACAAAGAAACCTGAGGTTCTAAGACTAGACTAAATAACATAAGAAATATTGAACCAATAGACATCATTATTCCAGTGACAACTAGTGTAGGTGTGTCCCTCACTCGGTTAATGGCGCGTCCAACAATTGCAGACCCAGAATTGGCAAGCAAGCTCATGATTGCCACAAACAATCCAAGAATAGATACTCCAACGAAATCTAGTGGTAAGAAATATAGAATCACTCCAAAAATCCCTAGTATAATTAGAATCGTTTCCAGTTTGGATGGGCGCTCTCCAAGCCAAGGTACTGCGAATATGAGTACAATGATTGGTGTCAAATTTAAAATCAATGAGAATGTGATTGCAGGAAGATACAAGAGAGCTAAGAACTGAGTTCCCTGAGTTATTGCAATGTAGATGCAACCATACAGAAACAACATCACCCACCATCTTCTAGATCGATTTCTAAGTGAAGCACGCATTTTGGGTTGGGAGAAGATTATGCCTAGAAGAATGATTGACGCAATTGAATAGCGTAAACCTGCATAAGTTAGAGGTGGAATTTCTTCAAGTCCAAATTTAATTATTACAAAAGAGGATGACCATAAGACAGTCACAAAAAGAGCTTGCACAATTGCTATGATGCGAGTTCGTTTAGAGTCCTGTTGAATTGGCAAGTTGGAAATTTCCATTAACTCTATCTCCGGACTTAATCAACGAATTGAAATAGGTATAGGTGTTCTCCCGTCATACGACGGGTGTATAATATGATTGAAGCTATCCTGCAAATCACTTCAGAAAATTATTACTCTTGTGAACTCACTAAGAAAATTCCTGTTCGTATCAATTTGGTTTCAATTAATGGACCCGAGGGTTTTGGGATCATTGAATCTCTTGATGGAACTGAAGTGCCACTTAGAAAATATCTCAAATTCATGAAACGTTCATCAAGCATCCTTGAGATAGAGATTACTCATAAATCAAATTTGCAGTATTGGACAAGAGCAGTACATAGTATTGATGGAGCATCAATTCACGATACAGTTTTAGAAAATGGATGTATGACAAGACTTCCAATTGTAATCTCAAAAGGTTCGCAGTACCATACAATTCTAGCTCCATCACAACAGGAATTCTCTCAAGTGTTCGATAATCTCAAGGAGCGATTTACATCAGTGAAACTCGAACGAGTTAGAAGATATCCTGGTGGAATTATAGCACCACTACTTACACCAAAACAAATTGATGCTGTTAGATTGGCCTATACTCAAGGGTATTATGAGATTCCAAGAAAATGCGAAGTTCAAGAGATTGCAAAAGAACTAGGAATAAAACGAGTTGCAATGCAAGAACGCCTAAGAAGGGCAGAAAGGACAATCATGAAAGAATTTGTTCAAGAGCACAACCTCTGAAATCACGATCACGATATTGTTGTAGGCAACGCTGAAATACTACGGTGTCTATTAGGGGATGATTGCCATGGCCGACCCAGAATATTTACAGGATAAAAAAGTACAGAATATCGATTCAGATATTCGTAATTATGAATCTAAGTTACAGAAAAGTAAGATGGAACTAGAAGGTTTGGACTCACGAATGGATGCTGAGATTGATCGCTACAGAATGGCCGTTAAGTCAAAGAGAGAAACTTACGAGTCTCTTCGGAGTCGATTACGCGCCGCTGAAGAAGATTGGAAGTTTGCTGACAAGGAACTTAGACAACAAGGAAAGAAAAAGGATAAGAAATTGTCTAACCTAAAGAAGGACGTTGACAAACTCCAGAAGAGAATTAAAGACGCACGAAAAGCAAAAGAGAAACGTTTCCGTGAACTAGACAAGGACAAAGAGAAACTTGTTGAGAAAGCAAAACGCGAAAAAGCAAAAGAGATGGAGAAGATGAAATCTCGAGAGGTTGATCGCGTAGAAGAAGAGAAACGTCGTGAATTAGGGATGAACTAGGTAAATAACATAAACGTGGAGGGTAAAAAATGAACTCATATTTCATAATTGTACTTCTAGGTGTACTCCTTTTCTTTGTGGTCTGGTTTTTAGGATGGCTACTTGAAAGATTATCTCATGTGCTTCTTAGAACAACAAGAGAACCTGGTTCACGCTCTTGGTTCATGCTCGTTGGTCCTGGTGTTGCTTTACATGAGTCTTCCCATGCCTTAGGCTGTTTAGTAACGAGAACTGAGATTGTTGAGTTCAAACCAATCAACATTGAAGTTCAGGAAGATCAAATTGTTCTCGGATATGTGAAATACAGAAAGCCACAAAGTGAATTAAAGAATGCAATTATCAACTTGGCACCCATTGGAGTTTCACTCCTGCTACTGATAGCTTTCACATTCGGAGCGACATACCTTGTGCCAGATAGACCTGGATTGGGTGGTAGTGCTATTACATTAATCTGGGATTTAATTGATGTAAAGAACAATCCCGCGCTGATGGCAGATTTGATGTATCCTGTGCTTGCGATTAGTGATTTCGTTTATCTCTTCTTGCACACATTTTCAGAGTTGACAGTGGTAAGTCCAATATTTTGGATTGTCGCATTTCTAGCAATGACGATTATGTTCTCAAATGCACCTTCAGATATGGATATTCGAAATGCAGCCACAGGGCTTAAGGTAATTATCATATTCAACATCTTCTGGCTTGTTGTAGCATATTTTGCTCCTCAACTAGGTTGGATATTGTTTGGACTTTATGAAGTACTAGCAGTATTATTCTCCCTATCTCTCGCATTTGCCGCAGTAGGATATGGATTCTTCATCTTGGTTGCAGCGATGTCAAAACTGAGGTCTCCATTCCAGCTTATTCCTATTACAGCCTGTATCGGAACTGGAATCGGATTGTGGTATCTTGTAGATCAAGGTCTCATTATCTTAGGTGCAGCATCTCAAACCGTAATCGCAATTGCAGTCATTACTGTTATCACCTTCATCATGCTACTAATTCCGTCAATGAAAGCAACGTAATACCCGATGTCATATTGACATGAATCAAGGAACATACAGGTATTGAGCATGGCAAAGATAGAGGTAGTTAGGAGACCTTCTCTGATCACACCCAGACATCTCTTACGCTATATTTTCTTCACAGATATGCAGATTGAACAAGCCTCAAAGATTCTCAATGTCCTGATGAAGAAAAAAGGTAGAATCAATGACTCACAATGGCAATCTTTTGTACTGACAAGCAGAGGTCTCTATGTGAAAGTTATGAGAAAGCTTAGAGATGTAGGACTTGTAGAGAAATCCAAGAGCGAATTTTGTTTGAGTGAAAATTTTGCTCAATCATTGAATAAGCTGGCTGAATCATGGACAAATATAATTCAAGCACAGAAGGATGGAGATCGGTCAATTAAATTCTAGACAGCATGAAACCTATGTTTCTTTTTCTTCTGTAACCTTAGTTCCTTTAAGTGTTGAAAACACCGTGTCACCCTTAATCTTTAGAACTTCCACTTTTTCAAGATCGCGTGCCCATCTTGTAGCTTGACCCGCTGGTACACCAAGTGTTTTTCCAAGCTCTTTGAAGGTGATTGAACCAACCTCGTCAATTAGTAGCAACACCTTTGTGCTATTTTCCATTCCAAGAACCTGTATATAGCGCTGAGTACGCTCATCAGAGAGGTCACGTTGTTCTAAGGCTGTATTTCGCTCGGTTTCCATTAGATGAGTGGCTTTCTCAAAGCCTTGCTTCTGTTGTTCAAGAATAATAATTTCTTCCTTTGTGACTTTGAGTTCTTTTCCAAGTGAATGGATTTTCTCGTCAAGACTCTTAACTTCAGAAATTCTATCCTGAAGTCCATCGAGTTCAACAAGACGGTCTCTTGCTTCTCTTTCAGCCGCCGCCTTGTCAGCTTCGGTATCTTTAATGTTCAATTCCAATTGTTTGATTTGTGCTGTGAACGCATCTCCGTCTTTCCGCTTTTCTTCAAGTGTACTTTCAAGTAGACTAATTTTAGCTTTCATTGCATCTATTTCAGCTTCAGTCTTCTCAGAACGTGGTTTTTCCATTGCGGCTTCAGATTTGTATACTTCAATTTGACTCTTTAATTCTCCAACTTGAATCTGAAAGTCTTCAGCTTCGGCCCTTGCTTCTGCTGCGTCTTTAGATCGAGAATCAACCATCGCATCTTTAATTAACACATCATCACGAAACGAACTAACTTGAGATTCAAGATCAGCCACACGACGTTCATATGCGTCTTTTGTTACTGCTTCTGTTTTACCTTCAGAAATCTGGCTTGTAAGTTTACGAACCTCAAGATCCATTTTTGTGAGCTCAGTTTGTTTCTCTGCAAGCTCAAGTCTCTGTGCGGCAGTTTCCTCCTCTAAACTCTTCATAAATGAGCGAACAACGTCTTGCTGTTCAACAATGGTAGAGCGTAAATCGACTTCAGACTCTCTCACGCGAAGTGCGAACTCTTTGAATCGGTCTTGGGTTTGCTCGACTATTTTATCTACTAGGTCCTTCTCAAGGGCAGCAAATTCGCTATCTACAATATCAACGAATGTAGATTCAATAAAATCCTTGAAAAATTTCATCCTAAGGCGTTCAACCATCTCAGTTGAAATCCGTGATTTCAGCTCAACAACTTTACCTCTAAAGGTGAGCAACTGTGCTGCAAAAACTCCAACAACCCCACGTTGAAGTGTGGATATATCTGACCTAAGAGTTTCTAATTTCCTAAGTAGAGCATCAAATCCCGCAACTGCATCGTCTCCTACAGGTCGTTCTACAGGGGCAGTAGTTTCAAGGTTATCAACAAAATCCATTGCAAGCGCAGCAGCTGTAATAAGATCCTCACCATCTTCTACCGGCATCACGACTTCTCCAGACTCGTCAACACCTTCAGCGAGTCTCTCAAGTTCTGCGTCAGTGAGTGATGCGCCTTTCAATGCAGCATCCATAGCATCTTTTTCTTTGTCTGTAAGTTTCTTGTCACGAGACATTGCTATTATTCCCCTTCATCAACCGATATAGTTGTTTACTGCGCAGGCACACTATAAAGCTTTGCCGATAAATGTAACGCGAAGGTATAGAATAGGTTGAAATGTTCCTTTTAGGCTCTATTTGTCCATTAGTTTCGATTAATCTTTTAATCTAGCTAAAGATATATACAACTACAAGAAGAGGAATCGAATATTGAAGGAAGAGGATAAATCTATTGAGTCCGGGATATCGCAATGTAGCTTTGTTGTTCTTAGGTTTAGTTGGATTATTTTTCGTTCTATTACTGATACAACCACCAACTACTCCAGGAATTACACAGACTTCTGATTCAATAATTATTACTATAGTAATTGTAGGTGCAGGAATTATTGCAATATTAGCGTCAATCATGTGGAAATTAAAACCTTGGAAATAGGAACGTAGAAACTTCAAATGAGGTTTCCTTTCCTATTTTTGAAATTAGCTAAATATATATCCTGGTCAACAAAATAGAACATACAATCAATTCTCGTAGGAGATGTCTATGGCTCTTGGTAAACGTGGTTTAACTCTTGTTTCGGTTTTCGTTATTGTGGATTGCATTCTTATTTGGATGATAAATACAAGTACTAGAGCAACAGGTGCCGGACTTATCGCACCCGAGAATCAATATACGGTTACTCTAGCTTTAGCTGGGGCGGGAATCATTGCAATACTACTGGCAATATTCTTCAAATTCAAACCGGTGCCAGCGTGCTAGTAAGGTAGAAAATTCTTTCCTTCATTTTCTTCAAGGTCTAGAGAAGATTAGGAATGTATAATGTCCTAGATTACTCAATTGATCTAGAAGGACATTTTTTTCGAGAAATGTCTTCTCACCGGTTGACAGAGTAATATCAATGCCTTGCAGAAATTCGAATCCGATTTTCTCTAAGACAGAAATATTGTCAACTTTGTATAGCATGCAAGGCATGGTGACTACAAGAAGGCCACCAGGTCGAATCATACTCCAGACCTTCAAGAGACCCTTCTCCGCGTCAGAATATTCAGTGTAGTATTCGTGCAGATATCCAACAATATCTGTGTTAAGGATGCCAACATCAAAACACTCAGTAGGGAATCTTTGTTCATCAATAAGGAAATCATCAAGCCAAGTTACTACATCAGGATGTTCTTTGATGTAGTCCAGATTTGGAGGTCGAATGCTAGCCTCTACATCCATATTTTCAAGCGCTGCAAAAACAACTCGTACATTGTCAAGTAATTCATCTTCTTCGAGTTTCCCCAACAGACTATCTAACCTCAGAACATGTAGGTCGGTACAGAACACAACTATTCTTTTTTCAGAATCTTGAGATAGATTAACTATACGAGGTAGTATTTTCGTTAAAAAAGTAGGGACTCGATGGTATTCCCCAGAGGCAAAATCCGCGACAAGCATATCATCTTCCGAATTGGTTATCCATTCTTGAATAAACTCAATAAAATGAGAACTCTCTGTTATCCAAGATATTGGATAGGTATTCCGGAGGTTCTTATCTTCCATTTTTCTTCAACCAATGATTTTTACAGATTATGGAAACTTGATCTCAAACACTATGACTTCTTTATCACTAGTTTTCACGTAATGCTCTTCATTAGCATCCAGAATTATGAAATCTCCGGGCCTTAATGCCAAAGTTTCAGTTTCATTCATAATCTCT
>JABCTV010000125.1 GCA_018238205.1 Candidatus Thorarchaeota archaeon | reverse complement strand
GCGTTAGACGGAACAACAGCAACAATTTCCATTGCTTCCACTACTGATTTCTCAAGTCAGATTCACCGCCGCATAATAACTGTGGAGATAAGGCACCCGAATGGAGAAACCAAGTCGATTCAGGGCGAGAGTGCTGCTGCAATGATATTTGACCGGGAGGCCGACCTCCTTCTACGACTCTCCGGTTTTGAGGTACTTGAGGAATATGGCGATTGGGATTTCCAACCATATGGTCCAGAAATGACAAAGAGAATCCTGGTGCTGAGAACCAGTGGGGGAAAGACCCTTTCTTGATGAGTTCTCAGAACCCGATGACCAGTGAGTCAACTTGCTGGGCAGAATGCGAATGAACTTCATCAAGGAGTGCTGCAGCCAATGCTAGGCACTGTATCTGTGTCTGTCCAAGAACTCCCAGTATCTGGAAGGAATCCAACTGCCAATCGTCTAGAGATAACCGGGTTTCTTTGAGAGATGCTATGGCACGCATGTTATGATAATGGAAGTGCCTTCAATTCAATATAATCTGTGCCAAATGAAGAAACAATCTTTTCAGCAAGGTTCTTTCTCGCAGTTAGGAAAATGATTTGCCAACCCTGTTGCACAAGCCGCTTCATTACCTCAATCTGTCTTTCTACTCGATGTTCATCAGATGTTAGGAAAGGATCGTCCATGATGAAGAAGCCGGTTTGCCCCATCAAGAGCTTCTCTCCCAACGCAACTCTGACAGCTAGGTAGAGCTGGTCCCTCGTGCCTTTGCTCAGAGGAACAGTATCAAACTGAGTACCAGAAAGTTGGGACACCAAAATCTGACGTTTTTCAGGATCATAGGTGACATCTGTGTATCTACCGCTGGTTATCTCATTGAACAACTCTGCGGCGCGGCTACCCTTGGATAGGAGTTCAGAAACACTTCTCTGCTCTTCTACGCCAAGCTGTCTGAAAATGCTAATCGCCAGTCTGCAGGTTTCCGCGTGTTCTTCTATATAACTAATGAACCTATTGAGATCCTCTGTGAAGTGCTTCAATGATTCGACACTGTCAAGACTTCTTGACGAAAAGCCTACGGGAACTGATTCGAAATCAACAGTTTGTGAAACCGTTTCAAAGTATTGTAGTTTCTTCGAATGATTGTCAATCTTGCCCCGATGAGTATCAATCTCTTCTTTAACTCCCTTAATCTCACCTACAACGGCATCCAGTTTTTCATCGCTATATTCCGTATCTATTGGTTTGATGAAGCGGGATCGTCTTCTATCAATCTCAGCTTGTGCTTGTTCTATAATAACTGATTCCGCAGTTTTTTTCAGTTTCAACTCGTTCTTTATGATTGCCAGAGTTCCAATCAAAGCCTCGGTGGCACTTTTCGAGAATGATATTCTTTCATTCAGGAAATTAACCGCTTCATGGATATCATGTGATTTGTTGCCCAAGCTAAGGCACATCTCCATCAATTGAGATGTGAGTTTCTCCGATTTATGCAATTCACTATGGGACTGCAGCCAAAATCTTGCTGAGAAGAGAACTGCGGCTAGGATTATGATCGACTGGATAAGACCAACAGCCATTTCTGAATTCATTATTGCTATAACTGCACTGATTCCCAGCCCTATTCCACACACAATCATGAGCCTGCCGAATTGTTCAGTTCTTCGCTTATGATAGGTGATATGACTACATGATTCATTAAAACTAGCTAATGCTTGGATTATCTCTTGTCGGAAGCCATCGGGCAAGCGTTCTTGTTTCTCAATGATTGCCTGTGCTTTCTCCACTGCAGATTTGAATTCCAAGAACTCCTTGTACCTACGTGCGATCTCCAATTCATCACGAGCTTGTTCAAGGGTTCCAAGGCGCGTGCTTAGTTCAACTAGATTTCTCTCTGAGGCGGCCAGCTCATCTTCATTTATCGACGCGAGGTATCCCTCGATTTCATCAATGAGCTTCTTTGCAGCGTCAACTTGCGAATCTGGACTTTTCTTGCCACCGATTCCACTAAGTTTCAAAGAACTGATTAGTCTGCCGTTTGACAGAAGCTCTCCTACGATTAGATTAATACTGTCCGAGCTAAGACCAAGAATCCTATCAGCGACACGGTCTAGACATTTGTCTTCCTTTAGTAGAGCCATATCAGAATTTCTTATGACAAAAATATCCCTTAGTTCTTCTGGAGGAATCCCTGTTGCATCTGATAGGCTGGTTGCATGATCAACCCGGACCTTCGTTCCATCAACCTGCAGGTCAATCCAGCCCTTAGGTTCCTCATCAACTCTATTCAGTGAAGATTTCAATGGTTTCCTAAGCTTTCTCCCTAGTGTCATCTTCAATAGCGCATCAATAAGCAAAGTCTTCCCTGATTCATTGGGGCCATAAATGCACTGAAATAACGAATCAATTGAATGTGACAGATTTTCTAGTGGTCCATAGCGAGATATCTCAATATGCTTAATTCTCATTACTCGAGCTCACCTCCCGCCAGAAGAAGCGATATGCTCTCGAGAACCACATAATCAACCGAAGTCCGTCGTTGCGCATCCACGCTCTTTTTCAGCTTTTTCTTGAATCGCCTATAAAGGGGATGAGAGAGAACTGCTCTGACATCCCGGCACAGGTAATCTAAATCCGCTTGAGGAGCTGCTTTCTCTAGTGACTTCCGAAACTTATTCTCATCAGTTCGGATGATCCCTTTGACTGTTACATTAAGCTTGCAATTATTCGCTTCTTTCTTCTGATACCAATCAGTCAACTGTGCTATGGCTTCTGATTCTTTACCGGGAATTACAGTGATTTCCAACTTATCGAAATAGAATGTAGGTAAGCAAACCTGAGTCACCTTCCTTTTTTCTGTGTCGACCAGCACTGCATGACGCGGACCCAGTTCCTTGGTACTATGAGAAATTGGTGACCCGGGATAGACGAAAAGACCACCAGACTTCAGCTTGCGAATCTCGCACCGCGAATGAAAATGCCCAGCAAGAATATAGTCATACTGAAGCTCAGAGAGCATTTCACGAGTAATAGGGAAATACCGTAGTCCGCCCTCTTCTCCGTATTCATCCAAACCAAAGCCTATATCAAGAGTGCAGTGAAGCAGGAGGGTTCTGGTTTCGTACTCTGTTCCAGCGTTCTTCAAATCGCGAAGAATCTCTGGAGATGGAGTGTCCACATATGGTAAAGCGACTACACATTCATTATTGAAGTGATGAACCATACATGGAAAGTCAGTATTCACTTTTAGTCCGAAGTCAAACCCCTTTGTGAAAATCGTTCCATCGTGATTTCCCGGAATCGCAATGATATCGAATGAGTGGTTGCCAAAAAGCCCTCTAATCTCAGGCCTGAGAGCATCCGCGTCCCGCTCGCTATGGAAGATGTCTCCGCTTATGGTTAATAGATCAATACGCTTTGACGCCCCCGCTTCCAGAATGGATTTCAACGCATCTACTGTTTCTTTCCTATCGACTCTAAGGTGCAAATCAGATGTATGAAGGATGCGCATTATCCCCGCCTATGTAGAATAGACGACATCGGTTTAAAGAGTTCTTCTACTGTGTTGGAAAGATAAGAGAATCTGGGCTATTTCTCAGACTCGCCGTGTTTTGAGATGCTATGTGATGTCATAATTCAGTCATGTAACTTAGGTTTCGTTCAAGAATAACACGAATTTCTAAGGCATTGAAAGGGTACTTCTTGAAGATTCCAGGGAAGTTGGAGGGTATACCGGTGTCCATCAAGGAATTGCTGGCGCTTGGAAGGTTTCCAGCTTACCAACACCGTGACAACACATTGGCAATCTGTTTTCCGAACTAGTGGGCAGATAGTAACCTACCCAGATTCCAGTACACGCCAAGCAAGAACTGTGCCAACGGTCTCCAATGGATGCCACTTCTCAGCTAGATTCGTGACCTGCTTCGCGGTCGGCAAAATAGATGTACAACAAAAAAACATATCAGCATTTTGGAGAATATGGGGGACAAACACTTGGAATGGAGCTAATACGAAAATGAGTAAGAGTGGAATTCTGCTTTCTGGTCTGTTTATTGCATGTTTTTTGCTAACCCCTATGATGACCGTGACATCAAATTATACTGCTATCATAGACAATGACACACAATCTCAAGATACTGATGTGAACTATCATCAGAATCATGAGGATGTCGTACACAATGATAACAAGGATGAGAAGACTACGTCACCTACTGTGTATTCTCTAGATGGTAAATCGATAGACACTATACCAGATTTTGTATTCGACTCTTCATTTAAGAGTGCAAGTCCATCTCCATTTGCACTAGCAGATATTGATCCTAACAAGCCAAACATCACAACGATTTTCTATCAAAACATGACCAATGGGGACGGTGGGTGGGTTACTTGGATGCAACCCGGTGGTGTTGTGAGAATATGGTTTCAAATCAAAGGACCAATATCCATCAGCGGCACTATAATTTTAGTTCAATTCGTAGCAGTAGTATCTGAGAGTTCCGACTACGGAGCATATTTCGTAGAAGAATCAATGAATAATTGGGACATTAATGCCAATGAAACAAGCTGGTTCACATGGGATATCACTCTTCCCGATGACATATCAGGAAATTATGGTTGGGGATCAGGAAAGTGTAATGCATTCACATTGTCTCTATACCAACCATTCTACGTTATTCCACCACAAGCATTCGAAGTGTTTTACGAGGGGCTCAATAGCAAACATAGCTATCTTCACATGTTTGGAGAAGTATATGTGAAGAGCCTTAGTTGGTATAATTACACCTATGATCAACCAAGTCCAGTGATGATACCATGTCAGATTGCTGAACGGAATTGGGCGATATTTCCAGAGTTTGAGTATCATGTAATCAATGCCCCAATCTGGGATATTGAACTTAGAGCAGATATGAGAAGAGATATTGTTTGGTGGCCTGACGAAACAGTACTTCCATATGATAGTTCGAACTATACCAAACTACTTCCTGAAACCTATGTGTATCAACCAGAGTACACGGGGACATGGATGGGATGGTTGCTCTCTGAACCTTGGGAATATGGAAGTTTGATTGGTCAGACTAGAGGATTGTATATGAAATTCCATCTATACTCCGGAACCTCATGGTCCGAGCTCTATAGTTCCAACGACATTGGAGAGACTTTGATACTTGTTGAAGGTGTCATACCTCAAGCCCCACAAATCGAGATACTCACTCCCATGGACGCTGAAGTAGTCACACTATCCACAGTAAACTTGCAGGCAATGGTATCTGATCCAAACTATAACTATCAAATCACTGATGTACATCTACTTGTTGATGGAGTGTCAACATCAGTAATGCATCTGTATAATCCAGTGACTGGAATCATTGAAACAACAATATCGCTTCCAGGGTCAACAGGTTCAGTCAACATCACTCTCATTGCAATAGACTCAACTGGTCTCACTGGTTTAGATACCGTCCTCATAACAACAGAGAATCCCATGGACTATTTCCCTCCAAGCTACTCATCTTCTTTCCAATACGTGGAAAGAGTATTGGCAAGTCAAGTGTTTGAATGGGGATTTCCGATGACGTATTCCCCAGATGCGAATCTAAACATCACGTTTATTCCAACAATGGAAGTGGGATTCAATACAACCCTTGGTTTTGATATCTATTATTCCAGACCATCAGAGGTCTTTGCTGGTGATGATTTCGCTACATACGTTTCAGTGTCTGATCCAGTAGTTTCTTGTTCGATGTGGGTAACATTTGAAATCGACTACGATATTACTCTGAACAGTTTCTGGACTGCTGGTTCGATAACACTGTATGATGAAATGTGGACCGCGTCTAGAACAATTCCACTTGGAACAGAGATTCTAGATTTAAGATACGATCTACCTGGTATATCTGAGTATATACAGAAATTCACCCACTATCAGATTGGATTTCTGGATATGATTCCGCTGATTGGGGACTTCGCTAGCTTGGATCTCATCGTTGATGTCATTCCACTTCTGAAAATATCGAATATAATCACTGCAGATATCTCCGGAACAGCATGTACTCCTGATAGGGATGCAATTACTTTCGTTAGTGATAAGATGTTTGCAATCACATCAACGGTTGATAGTGATGCCAGCGGTGGGATTGCAGAGGTGCTCTTGAATGACGTCAATCTCGAAACTACAATTGGTTTTGATCTTGGTGTGAATCTAACTCTTACTGGGAGAATAATGGGCCTTACACTAGCCAATGTAGATCTGAACCAATGGCTCTATGATAACCTTGGTATCAAGGTACCAATTCTAAGTCTCTGGAATGCGAAATCCACACTTTCTTTGGCATCTCAGATTATTCTAGATGTGAATGTGGCTAATCAAGAGCTGGAAGTTGGGATGACTGGAATGTCTGCAGACGAGAATTTTATCGATGTGGGAATTCTCCTTGAAGACGAACGTGAGAACGGAGTAGAATCTGGTACAATTGCAGCCACAGTCGATAGTGTAAGTGTTACAGTAATCGAAGGTGGTAATGGGGAATACACTGTACGAGTTCCCTATCGAAGTACAGCATTCACCCTTGATATCAGCTTCAGCAAAGCTGGATATATCGGAGGATCTGATAGTTTTGATATCTATATCGATCCAATCATTGTTGATTCGACTCCTCCATCAATAGTTCCAATAAGCACAACTCCAAATCCACCCAGCAGTCAAGAAACAGTTTCAGTAAGAGTGTCCATAGTTGATACACTTACCAGTATTGTCAATCCAACATTATACTACAGCATCAATGGTGGGTCATCTTGGACATCTATACCAATGACAGTGGTTTCAGGAAGTACATATGAGGGGATTATTCCAGCTCAAACTGAAGGCACTACTATTCTCTATTACACCCAAGCATTTGATGGAGCCGGGAATGAGGTGTCATCTGGACAGGAATTATACACCGTTCTGATGGACGCGACTACGACTACCACCACAACTACCACTACAACTACCACTACAGGAGAAACAACCTCCACGAGCACAACAACTCCTACTGAGCCAGTCGGCCCTCCAAGTGATGTGATGGGACTCGCCCTCTTGTCAGTGGGAATTGCAGGAGTGGTTGCGGGAGTTGTAGTGATCCTAGTCATGATGCGGAAAAGGCAAGCAACCTAGGATGTGTCCGAATCTAGTTGGTGGGAGGCTTCAAGACTATGGTTGAAAGATGGGATATGACACTGCCCGTAGTCTTGAAGCATGAATCCCATTACTAATTCCGAAAGACAAATCGAATCAGTTGCGAATGCCATTCCATTTTCAAAATCATCACGCATTAGTACGGTGATAATTCACTCATTAGTAACTCTCGGAATACATCAATCACTCATGATAAAAGGCAGGTATTGAATCTGCCGAGATGAGTAGTACAATCGGGGGAGTGGGTCTTCCATCGGGCACCGCTCTTCAGTTCTATTATATCGCACACCTTGTGCACCGAGGGTATGTGTTGATGAAAACTAAAAGGGACCTATGCTGCCATCATATATCTGCGTCACAATTGTGGCATTTCAGCACTCCTTGCTCATTCCTTGCACCACAATATGGACAAATTATCAGCACTTTAGCATCTGGTCTGACGCCGTCTGACACTTTGCTCTGTGTACGCTTTCTAAGATATACAATTGATCCTACTGCTATTCCAGAAACACCAAGCACCAATAACGGAAGAGAGAGTCCTGAAAGATCCAATGGAACTTCTGATGTAGTGGTTCCCGACGTAGTAGTATCTGTGGTGGTAGCACTGCTTGTTGGATTGACATTGTCAACATTGACTGTGATTTCAAGTTCAGCTGTATTCCCAACTGTTCCATCGCCACTCTTCACATTGTCCTTTGCGACGACTTTGATGGTGTGCTGTGAATCGGTGTAAGCTGTTGTATCCCAATCAAATGACAGAACGCCAATACCTACTTCTGATTCTTCTTGAACGTCATCAATGTACAAAATCACGCTGCTGATATCGAAGTTTGCATCCGTTGCAGTGACTGTTATCTGAGTTGTTCCTGAATAAGTGCCTCCTGCAACTAGATTGAGGTCGATTTCTGGAGGTGTCTGATCTTTGTAAATCTCGTATGTCACATGTTGAGTATTGGTGGCATCATCAGAATTGTCAAAGACGTAGTACCAAATTGCCATCTGCGGAAGTCTGAAATTGATAATCCCACTCGATACATCTTCTGCCAATTGTAGCTTCGTGATATCGTCACGTCCTTCATTATGGAATTTGTCCCAGTCTGAAGGTGTTAAAATGAAGAATGTGATATCGGTTCCGGATGTGACTTCAAATGTACCATACATGCCATCGTATTGGCCGTCGAATCCGCCGAATCCGTAGTGATTGCTCGGGAGAATATCTACTGATCCTTGGTAGTTAATGTCGTCTGCTAGCACATATTCGTTGCCAGAAACTGGAGATGTTAAGAGCAATGAAATAGTTATCAGTGATATAACTGTCAATCTATACAGGATAAATCCCCACCACGTGGACAGTCATTCTCCTTTTTATCTCATATCGTGACAGACACCCCACCAGCCGCAAGTGCAATATCCATAAGTTCTCAGAACCCTATGATCAGTGAGTCAACTTGCTTACGCGAGTAGAAGAGTTAGAGCGTGTACCTGTGTCTATCAAGGAACTCCCAACTCCTAAACAATGTGTTAGCCATCTGTGTGCCCAATTATGAACGCTAATAGCGACCTACTCAGACTCCAGCACACGCCAAGCAAGAACTGTGCCAACGGTTTCCAATGGATGCCACTTCTCAGCCAGATTCTTGACCTGTTTCGGGGTCGGCATCTCCTCCATCCCAT
>JABCTV010000124.1 GCA_018238205.1 Candidatus Thorarchaeota archaeon | reverse complement strand
AAAATCTCAGCCTTTATTGGCTCATCCATGTACGTCCTGGTTCCATTGAGATAGCTATACACAGTGTTCTCGTTCCAACCAAGAACTGTGTGCTCTCCCCAACCGGATTCGTAATCTGTTACCCAAGTCAGCTCACCGTAGAAGTATTTCCAATTCCATTCGAGTTGTGGTAGTTCTGTTGTTGGTAAGATATCGAAGATAACTCTGAGATCGTTTCCATCAAGGTCTATATTTAGATTTTCAACATCAAGCCAATGAACTGGCATTCTGCAACTTGGTGATTCTATTGATAACCATCCAGAAACCCAGCCATCTGCTTCAAAGTCCCAGGTCATCTCTTCCCAGAACCAATCTTCAATCAATATCCATTGAGGTTCCCAGCGGTCAGGCATGACTTCGACCATGACCCAATCCCAATGTTCACCGAAGTTCCATTGGGTTCTAACAGTCCTGTTATAGACTGCAACATCAACCATTCCCTCAGGGTCAATACGTATCTGAATCTCTATTTCAGACCACTGATTCCAATCATACATTCCATCAAAGCCCCATTGCTCCTCATGAGCGTTCATGAAGAATCCGATACCATCCATTTCTTCGATATAATCGGCACCGCCTTGAAGCCATGATTTCACAGTAAAGGGATCTCCAACATCTGTACGAAACATCCAATCTGGTTGATAGGGTTCACCCTCGTGAGTTAGTGTTACGATTGAAACTGGTGATTCAACAGCTAATTCCCTAAGCATTTGGTACTCCGCTGCAGCCTCAGGGGAGGATAGAGGTAAGTGAGCCTTGGCTGCAAGATTGCGGCCGTGGATATCTGTGATCATTTCGTAAACATCTAGTGGCCAATTATCTCCACCAGTGGTTGGAAGAATGTCATCTCCTATATGACCTCTGAAGGTCACAACAATACTGCTGTTAGCCCAATAGGATCCACTTGTGGTTTCGTTTACGATGAATGGGAGTTGAATGCTACCATCCATTGGCCAAGGTTCGTACTCAAACCATCGGGCCATTTCCCAATGACCACCTTGTTGATCATCTACCCAAGTACCATTCTCGTAATTATATGCAAGCATGGTAGTGAAGGTTTCAGTTGAAAAGTCATAGACTATTGCAGCCATACCATGAGCCCAATTCGTCCATGTCTGGAAGCCATCCCATACGAGGTATTCCCTTCCAGTGTCAAGATACTGGTATCCTTCCTCAAAATGATATCCTTCCTTTTGAGAAGTCCAGCTGATAGTCTTTGTAGCATTCCAGAAATAGGTTTCAGTAACGTTGTTGTATTCCCAGACACCAGTGACCATGTCTGTCACTGTGTATTGACCATAGACCCACATCTCAGTACGAATCTGATGAGGAATGGGAAACAACACTGTAACGTTACTTAGTTGTGTACCATTATTGATGGATGCAGTCATGTTGAAATCTACGCCATATGAAGCTGAGTACAAAGGACTTCCATCATCTGAAACTCGCTCCCAGTCGTAGTAACCACCAACTGCTTGATCAACTAAGAAATCGAAAGTTGTTCCAATGATTCTACCACTATTGAATTCCTCAAATCGGCTACTTGCAATTTCGTTGAACATTGCATCTTGGACTCCACAGCTAATTGTATAGAATCCACCAATAGTAGATGAGTTAAATCTCAGACGAACATTGGCCCAATAAGCTTCCGCGGTAGGAGTGTATCCAGTAAAGGCAGGATCCATCTCCAGATAGGGATCAACTTCAGAACCAAAAACTGCTGCCAGGGATTCGACCTCAGTCGGTGGTTCTTCAGGCCATGTGGTATTTGTACTACTGTACTGCCACCAAACATCTCCAGTGATATTGTAGTATACCATCCACATAATGGGTGAATTTCCGGACATCTGAAACTCCCCTTCACTTTCTCCCATAGCAGACATATTGAAGTATTGTCCCATGAGATACATACCGGCGGGAGTTTGACCTGCTAATGCATTTTTAGGAATCTCTACCTTGAAATCGACATATTCGTTAACAGCAATTTCATCGGTCCAAGTAATCAAACTGTCATCCGTCGTATTTCGCGTATGCCAGTTAATCATTGGTCCAAATCTATAATGATTTGAACTCCAAGTATCTGTCCAATTATCATTTACAGTTCCAAGATCCCAATCAACCTGAGTATAATTAACAGGATAATCTGCTGTAGTTTGTTGATTATACATCGGATATGAAAATGGATTAGCAAGTGGCTCCTCTGCTGAAATATCAGCAACTGGAGGAGTCATGAATAATGATAAGGAAAATAGAACTAGTGCAAACAAAGAGAACATCTTAGTGATAGGCTTCGTCTTGTACACCTCAGATTAATCTTAATCGCGACCACAGCTGCATCAAGTCAGAACACGAATATGAAGTGTCATCGAAACCAATCAAGGATTGAAAAATAATTTCAACCCAAGTAGCATAATCATTAGCAGCGGCGCATTTACGAAATATCTTGTAGTGAGAATATAAGCTTACGTCGATTGAATAAAACCAAGAAATAGATGGAAGAATCGATATTTCGAAATAAGAAAGAGGAGCGGGAGAAACCCCGCTCTTATTCACTGAGTTATTCTACCAAACCATATCCATGATGTGATGTGTGACATATGCTTCGACTAGAGCTGCTATAACTAACAGGAACACAATCAATGCGAATGTCCTCCATGTACGCCCATCACTTAGAAGACTCTTGGTCTATGACGGAATAGAAGCCCAATCATCAGCTTCAATCGTAGGCCACAAATCTTTGGCTATTCGAATAGCAGCTGCTGCAGCAACCAGAAAGACTGGTATCTCTATAATTGCATGAGGTAAGAGCGATGCTAGATATAGTACTATATTGCCACCAAAAGGTGGAGGAGCAGTCAATCGAATGATTGCAATACCTCCAACAGTCAAGGCAGTTGATAGAACTTCTGCGATTGCCAAAGACATCAAGCTGAACTTGATATAAGTTATCAGGAAATCTTCACGTTTACCGTCCGTCGATCTAATACTAAGCCGACCTCCAAACAGTAATCTGTAAGCTCCAGCTAAGAAAATAGGAACAATAATCAATGCAATCAAAGTGAATTGGTCATCATAGACAAAGTATTCGATTGCGAACAGCAGAAGGATGATTGGGAACCATGAGATTCCAATTCCTTTGCCCCGTACAGAATTCACGATAGCTGCTAATACAATAAACACTACCGGAATTCCAAATACTATGATTGCCCTATATCCAAGATTTGCTGCAAATCCAAGAACGGGATCAAATGGATTAAAGACCCCATTTATTGCATCAAATTGAGTCCAGACATATGTGATGGCTGCACACGCAACTAATAGAACAACACTCCAAGTTCCTACAAGCTTCTCGTTACCTTTCTTCTCAACAGCCACGAACCATAGAACTGCTGACCAAAAGACAGGACCAATGATTAACATCAAGAATGTCCTGATTATATTGTGTTCAGCAAGGAGGATAAATAATCCACCAGGATTAAGTGGAATCGGAATGAGTATTGCTTCAAGCCCATCGGGATCGCCTATCATCCGAAGAAGTTGCTCCAGAGAACCTAGAACAAAACCGGTATTTGATAGAAGCATGGTGACCAACCAGACACCAAGGAGAGATACTGCAAGACCACCAAAGAACATCAAGACAGAATCAATGATATCTCTCTTGTGTGTGTTCAGTAATGGTCCTTCCATATCGCCGGTTGTCTGCTTCCACTTGGCTCTGAACTGGAAGAAGTATAGAATGAACAACGCTGTGAAGACATACATTGGTAGATTGATCATGAACTGTGAGGCTAACCTATAGATCCATTGATCTGCAGTAGGGGCTACAGGGTATGGTATCATTCTGTTATAGATGAAACCACTATATACAGACTGACTTGGGAAAGCACCCAGCATATAATCCATCCCGGTAAGAAGGAAGTAAGTTACAAGTGCAACTGTGGTACCAGAGAGTAAGGCAAAGGTTTCAATTGCACCGCCTATCCGTTTCCTTGCCATATGACCGATTATACCTGTCATTAGCATGAAGACCAATGGAATGGCTAACATCAGTAGAGTCCATATAACAGGAGCAAAAAGGTCATAGTTACTTGCAGCTCCTGTAATGTCATACTGAACGTTGTTACCCAGTTGACGTGGAAAGAGAAATACACCAGCTGTGTAGTTCACAGTTGCTGCAATCACTGCTCCAATGAAGCCAAGACTGACAATTAATCCAATCCCTGCACCTGTGAAAAGATTCTGAATCGATTGACGAATGTTAAGGTTGCTCAACTTAGAACGTGTCTGAGTTAATCCTTCAAACAAGTTCTTGTAAAATACTACAGCAAAGTCCTCGACCATCGGTAATACAAGCACGACAAAGATGATGGGTGGAGCAGCATAAAGAAGACCTAAGAAGTAATACTGAAATACTATTGCTCCAATATCTGCGATTTCAGAACTGAGAAATGTCCAAATCTGTGTAATGATGAAATATAATGATAAAAGAATGTTGAGGCGGAAGAACCAGCCAAGAACGCCCCTCATCATCTCGCTACCAATATCTCGGTTGCCTAGGTAGAGCCCGGCTCCTTTTGCAATTCGGTTTGACGCAGGATAGCCGAACCTGTAAATCCATGTTAGGAATATTGTGACGCCAAGCCAGTAATTGTCTGGTGCTTCATATGCAGGATTGCCTGTAACAAGTAAAATGAATGTTGGCAAGCTACCCATGTATACGGCTATTGTTGGAATTAACGTAGCTAAACCAATGATAGTATAATCTTTCCAAGCACCACGCCATGCTTTCGCCTGAACCTCAGGATCAAGGGGTTGAGGCTCAACACCCTCAAATCGGATGTTATTGACTCGGTCTCTGAAACTTGAAAAACCATCACTTTCGGGTTCTCTTTTCGTTATCCTTCTAATGATGTTTTTAAATCTCATCTTCATGGGATCTTGCAGAAGGAGTTTGAGAGCTAATATTACCATCCCGAAGAGGACTCCATAGAAAGCTATCATAATCCATGTGAGAAATTCTTGCAAGGAGAAAGCAAACTTGAAGATCATATCTGTAAGAAGAGCCCAAAACAGACCTGTTGTATCAACTTGGGGATTAGCCATTACTTGAACGTCGTGGATTGCAATATTGAACAAGAACCAAGTTATGGTCTTGAGATACATTACTCCGATGAAAACTTCAATGAGCTTGCTCTTCCGTTTTCCAAAGAATAGAAGATAAACAAATGTCACAATCAATGGTGGAAGAAACTCAAATACTAATGTCAAAAGGGTGATATCTTGTAGCGCCATAGGTGTCACTCCGGCCTAAATACAAATCCAATACTTCTAAAACCATCAGAAAAAGGTTCGCTGGACAGACCTTTTGACTCTTTTACTCATTAAATTGAGCACCTATCATCGTCGTACCGAAAGTTTAAAGATGAAATAGTTAACTATTGTGATGTATATCAATAACGGAAATCAAACACCGTTAGTTGAGGTGCGTAACATGGAGATTTCGCAAGAATTAGTAGACGCAATTAACGAACAAATCAATTTTGAATTGTACAGCGCTTTCATCTATCTCTCAATGGGTACATGGTTAGAAGAGCAGAACCTGGGCGGAATGGCTCACTGGATGGAAATTCAATACCAAGAAGAGTTTGCTCATGCAATGAGATTCTATCGTCATCTTACTGAGCGTGGTGCTCGAGTAACTCTGAAGACAATCGAAGGGCCAAAGATAGAATGGGCTTCAGCTTACGATGTCTTTGCTGATGCGTATCATCATGAACTACTTGTCACTGAGAGAATCTACAAGATTGGAGACATTGCTGACAAGCTTGGAGATAGGTCTACACAATCAATGCTGACTTGGTTCTACAACGAACAAACTGAGGAAGAAGCGAACACGATGGGAATTCGTGACAAATTGAAATTGATTGCTGATTCTATTCCAGCACTACTGCAACTTGATGCACAGCTTGGAACTAGACCTGCAGCTCCACCAATCCCAGCTGAATCCACAGATCCTTAGATTCATTCAAAATTCAAAGTAGAAACACCGGAGGAACTTGCCTCCGGCACTATTTTCTTATTTTTCATCGATTTTAGTGCAATTGAGCCGTAGTAGTAGACTACTTATGTTAGAGTTTCACACGCTTTCTCTTGTGTGAGTGGATAATATGCTACCAGAAGAAATTGTCAAGGTAGTGGCTGATACCATTTCAGGTATTCGAGCCAAAGGATATGTTCAGTCAATATCAACACATCATAGAATTCAGGCAAGTCCAGGATTGCATGATGCGGTGATGTTTCTGAAAGAGGAAATCAATGGACTTCCGGGAGTGGAGGTTAAACTACATGAATATCCCGCAGATGGCAAAACAACCATCGGAACGTGGGAGGCAATTCATGGTTGGGAAGCTAAAACAGGAAAGCTTACCCTGATAGAACCAGAAGAGAAGTTGCTCGCAGACTACTCTGCAGAACCAATCTCTCTGATTGCTCATTCTACATCTACAGACATGGAAGCGGAAGTTGTCTATGTCGGTAAGGGAATGGGTCCAGAGGACTATGAAGGAAAGGATGTCAAGGGAAAGATTGTCCTCACTGGAGGAATGGCAAGAATGGTCCACCGGGTTGCATGTGTCAAGATGGGAGCCGCGGGGTTACTGACCTATGTACCACCATCAGATAGAGATGAGATAGCAGACCTAAGACGCTATGATGCTATCTGGCCTGGTGGAGATGAAAAGGATAGTACACGTTTTGGATTTTCACTAACTCAGGCAGATGGTCTTAAACTGAAAGGCATGCTGGATGAAGGAAAAACTGTCAAAGTGAAAGCGAAAGTTGATGCCTCGCTCAAGGTTGGAAAGATCGAAGTTCTTTCAGCGATTATTCCAGGAGAGGATAAAACTAAGGAATTCTGGTTAGCAGCACATGTATGTCATTACAAACCAGGTGCAAATGATAATGCCTCTGGCAGTGGAGCAATCATGGAGGCACTCAGAGTAATCTCTCAGCTTATCAACGAGGGTAAGATTCCAAAACCATCATACTCCATTCGTTTCATTTGGATGCCAGAATGGTCCGGTACTATTTACTTCATTGACAAGGAGAAAGCAGCGCTAAAGGGCTGCGTTGGAATGCTCAATATGGATATGGTCGGAGCAGACCCGGCAAAGGCAGGTTGTAATCTTCACCTATTCAGAACACCATTCTCATTGCCTAGTACTCTCAATAATGTTGTTCGTTACTGGGGAGTAACTGAAGCACAGCGCAAGGATGATAGAAGAGAAGGTGGAACTATGACTCCCCTACCTTTCAAGTATGATAGGTATAGTGCAGGTAGTGATCATTTCATGCTAACAGATAGCACTGTTGGAATTCCAGCGGTAATGCTGAATCAAAGTGGAGATAGATTCTATCATACCTCAACTGACACGATTGATAAGATTGATACACGACAAATGGCATACGCATCGAGAATCGCTACACTCACATCACTCTCGATGGTTCTACCAAAACACGTGTACGAAGAAACTATCATGACCCTAACTCGAAACGAATACATCGAGCTTATGCAGCAGGTTTCAACGCAATGTGTGACTGAACTCTCACGCTGTCTCGGAGACCCTGAGAAGATCTACCCACGAGCCCTACGATGGCTTGGGCTCGCACATGACTTGGGTCAATCTACTCTTGACAAAGCTGCAGAGGAATGGTCATTGATTACTGAACAAGAAGCAATTAGAAACGCTTTGAAGACCAGTCTACAAATGGCATATACTACTGAGATGGTAATTGCACGGAAAGCCTACGAAGGAGCTTGTGCAGAGGTCGGTCTTGAAGCAATGCAAGAAGATGATATTGTTCTCGACCCATTGAGCTTTGGTATCGAGGTTAAGAGAATCCACGAACACGCTTTGAATCCAACTTTTCTCTTAATGAAACTCGGTGACAAGGCTGCCGAGTATGAAGAGATGAGAAAAGAGGACCCGCATTCATTGGACAGAGTGGATGAACTCTTGAACATGTCCAACGATTGGACATCACTTGACACAATTTGGGATATGCTTTGTTTCCAGTTCGGAGATATCGATTCAGGTAAACTTCTGAAGATCGTGAAAGATCTAGCAGAAGCAGAGGTTATCGAGTCAAGGAGTGTGTAATCCCTGGGAGACGGCCCGTGGCTTTACAGTAAGGTCGTCTTCGCAGGTTCCTTCGACCATCTACATGAAGGACACAAGCACATACTACGTAATGCGTTCAAGATTGGCAAGAATGTAGCTATTGGATTAACGACCGATAAAATGCTTCAAAATAAAACGAACAAACATCTGTTACAATCCTTCGAAGAACGTCACGGAGAAATTGAGAACTTCATAAAGAGTGAATGCGATGTTGATAGATGTTCTATCTTCTCCATTGATACAAAGGAGGGAGGAGCCGATACAATGGAAGACCTTGAAGCACTCATTGTATCAGATGAGATCGGTGTTGTCCAGAATGCTTTTGATATCAACCAGATGCGAGTCGATAATGACTTGCAGAGATTTCACATCATCATTATACCCAGAGTAAGAACTCCAGATGGTAGACCACTTTCTTCATCCAGAAAAAGAAATGGAGAAGCTTTCGATCCAGACACTCTCATTTACTAAGAAATGGAAGAAATTCAAGAAACAAAGTTTTGAACTCATCCTCAGCAGAAAGCTCGATGTAGTTTATTTCTTCAACTACATTCGCTGCCCTCTCACGATTCTTCTTAGTGAGTAAGAGACCTGCTCCCCTTACAGCACCATTTCT
>JABCTV010000123.1 GCA_018238205.1 Candidatus Thorarchaeota archaeon | reverse complement strand
ATATGATATCATGCTATTAACCTCACTCAGGAATCAGGTAGTTCATGGAAGAAATCCAGAATTTGGGGAACTCGAAGAAATGTGGGTTCGGGAAAGGATTATTCCAGCAGTACTTGAATATTCCCGATCCGACGTTAGTTTCAATAGCAGCGAGTTTCAAAAAAGAGCACTCGCCTGGCTTTCTGGCATTGCCCATCCGGATTTCGAGATGTCTGAGGAAGTTCGCTATCCTATGGGTTCAAAGAGAATAATACTTGATGCTATGCTTAAGCATGATGAAATCAATGTTGTTGTGGAAACAAAATATGCTGCAAAATCTGAGCTTATTGAATTCGTCAGATTGAGGGGGTTTGAGCAATTGCAAACATACACCTTAGTTACAGGAAGTCGTTTTGGAATATTATTGCTACCAGGCAGTGAAATACATTATCTCTCCATTAATGATTTCGACGTTCCTAGATTTATGCTTATAGTAGGTATCGATACTGATCCGAGTTTGACAAAGGAATGGTTATCCAAATGTATTGAGGCGAATATAGATTCTGAAAATCTTGCTAGTATTTCAGTTGATGCGGATAAATTCAGTTTCTTCTTCAAACAAGACTCTGCAAATTGAAGATTGTCATGGCACGCGAGATCTTTGGACCCGAGTATATGCCATACAAGCAAGAGAAACTATTCCAATTCTGACCGATTTTGCATCTATAAGAGGAGAAATACCTCATCCCGTTTCAAAGATTCTCCTGAGTCAGTTCAGCGGTTCGATGAAATCAAACTGCTTCCTTTGCTGCCACCCCAAGTTCAGGGGTGTATTCAAGTTTCGTCCGAGACGCTGGATATAATCAATATCCGATTCGGAAGGCTCTTGCTCCAGTACTATTAGCCACTTATCATATGGGTTTCTGGAATTGAAGTAGTTGTACTCCATGACCTGGCCCATTGCCTCACGAATCAACTTGGTTGTTGTCAGGTTATGTACAACCTTGAGTTCAGACATATAGCTGACATCCTTGTGTTTGAACACGACATCAATCTGATTCTGTTCAAGTCTAATATCCTGAAACCCTTCCTCAACCAACCATTTGCGAAAATGATTGGCCAACTTGTTGTGCCTGGGTTCAATGACTTTCAGTAATGCGGGCGTGGCACGAATGTAATCCGACTCGGAGAGGGGTGTCAAGGAATCTCTCCGTTGCTCGAAAATCTCGTTTTCGTAGTCAAGCCGTACAGCCTTCGTCAATTTGAATCTGAAAACCCGTTGTGGTGTACCGGGTTCAACCTCTCTGGTTGAGATGTAATCTCTTTCGATGCCTGTTATGCGCCAGCTGCCCTTAAAGGTCCAAGGCGATCCCTTTCTCTCACCCTCATACCTCATGAAGAGATACACCGGCAAATTTTGGTTCTCAACCATAATTTTGTTACCATAGATCAACCGTTGATGGCCTCTTCGAGGAAGACCATCGCCGATGTAGTAGAAATGGTCAGCGCCCTCGCGAAAGGAATCATCATAGAGCCCCTTTGCCAGATTCATCTTAATCATGATTGCGCTCGGCATATTCTTGGGAGCGAGAACAATGCCACGTTCGAAGTTGCCTCCTGAACTTGATTGATAGCCAGCGGCAACAGCCATCTCCCCGTAGGAATATCCTTCTCCTTCCACAAAATCCTGAAGTTGCATGGGGGCCCTTTCAAGCAAGTGTCTAATGGCTCTTCTGCCGGTCAAGGTAAGCGAGAAGCAAAGGCAGTTTTGACCATTCGATGAGAGAGGCCAGTCCTCGTTCCATCTCTCCTTTTCTTTAACGAGAAAATTGGTCAATGGCCAGTTTATCGCGTCATTCGACCAATGCTATTTAATTATCCGTCTTCCACATGCGACAGAGATTAGTCCTTACTAGACTTTCAATTCAGTCACTTGTACTCAAACCAATCGGCCTCAATAGAAGCATCTGAAGATAGATATGTAGTAACAAGAAGAAACAGATCCTTCCAAACCTGTTTAGGATCTTTCTTATTCTCTACCCAGAAACCTTTCTCGATTCTTTTGGGCTCTGTAAAAGGCCTACTATTGCCTGCGATTATATACCGTTCATTTTCGGTGAAAATCGGCGTTTCATTTATGATACCCTCCGAAATCAACCACGAACAGCATTGACGCCAAGCATCCATCCAGCTTATTGTTTCGAATGATTTACTCTCTGAGTCGCCCCAATTGATTGTGATTGCTTCTGGCTTTGTCCAAGATGGAGGGGGCATCCAGACATATTGAAATGCAAGAATTGATTGTTGGGATAGGTTTTCGCGTAATCTCTTAGATACTTGATCAATGGGACCGTGCATTATATCGATGTCAAGGAACACTTTATCCTTGTATTGAACAAATATCCATCTAGCTCCATTTGTCAATAAAGCATAAGGAGTCCAACCTAATTCCATGTAAAAGCGAAGATCTTCGAGCCATTCTTCAGGATTCTCACTGAGATTCTTTGCTTCCAGAAGCATTCTGGGGTTTTCATCAATACATAATGCATAATCTACTCTATAACTACCCTGAACTCCGAACTCTGGAAAAACTTCAGAAGAATCCCAAATCTGCCATCCGACAGCCTGAAGAATCGGTAGAATTATGTCCTTTCGAACAGCAAATTCTCTACATTCATAGATCTCTTTGTATTTGCTTACTCTGTTTCGGATTTCGTGAAGCACTTTCTCTAGACTAATTCCGGAAATAATTCCATCCTCATTTACAGTCACTCTGATACCCCTATCAATGATTCTTATTCACAACTGGAGAATCAGGATATAAGAATACTTAGTTGAATCATCATCGAATGTGAAGCATAAGCAAGAAAGGCAGAAGTAATTCCGATTCGGGGAAGAGAGAAGTTCTTCCTCTCTCCCTCACTCTTTCTTGCTCCACCAGAAGAATGTCAAATAGGAGCACACATCACACACCTTATGGCTCGAATATGCCGTCAAATGTATCTCCTTTTCACTCCTCGAAGGCACAAATACATAATAGGAACCTCAGTATTAAAACTAGGGTGGGTAGGGGTTTTGGATGAAGAGAATTGCTCTACTTGGTGCAGGTAATCCCGGATGGCAGCAAACTATAATTGATTATCAAAACAGGGGAAGGGCTGTTTACACAGACTGGACGTTCCGAATAAGAGATCATGAGATAAGGCTTCTCGAAAATCAGATTGAAGCAGATGGCGAGTTTAAGATATTCTTCTACGAGCCAAAGTCTCGTGGGGGTGACATGAAGGTTCGTCTAATAGGATATGTTAGTGACTTCACTACATCCAAAGAAACTATAGAAGATTGCCCTGAGCCAGACTACTTCTACCGCGAGGGCAAGGCTATGGCACGAACACGAACTTGGCTCAAGATAGAACGTTTTGAAGAAATAGCTCGACCCATGGACCTGTCTGAGTTCTGGAATCACAGGACTAGACGAAGAATAACACCCTCCCAACTCAGGAGCTCTTTTGCCTACATTGCAGACGTGAAAGAGATGGAAACGGAGGTAATTGAAGAAGACGAGGGCTATTATGAGCTTGCTCTTGAAGAATCATTCATGGAGAATGAGATTGCCTCGAATCCAGAGGTTCTGGGCTTGGGTGAACTCGAGCTTGTTGACAGACAGAAAGTTACACCTGCAGGGCGTCCCGATCTCATATTCTACCACGAGAAGTATGACATCCATATAATAGTCGAATTGAAGAAACTCGAGATAACTCAAGCTGACCTGGAGCAAGCAACTAGATATCATGAGTGGGGTAAGGAGAAATTCGGACAACGACTGATTACTCTTCTAGTAGGCTTCTGGGTGGACGAGGATTTCATGCCACGACTGGGGGAGCTGACTCAGGAGTCCTCCGGTATATTCGCAATGGTATACGAATCGTTGTTCAGAATCATTTAGTTTGCAGAGTGATGGCGAGGGAAATTTTTGGACCTGAGAACCTCCCCTACATGCAAGAGAAGTAGAAGTAGTTCTCATTCTGGTTTGAGAGAGGCCAGTCCTCTCTCCATCTTTCTTTTTTCTCAACGAATAGACTAATTAGTCACCTAGAGGGGTCGAGCGATATAATCGGGCTCATTTCAAACGGGCTCGGGTTATTGGACATCGATTACTACGGGCTTATGATGTGATCAGCTTTCTGCCTGGCTTCTTCAAGATGAATGCCAAGGACTGCGTCAATGATGTCGCTGATAGAATCGCGTTCAGATACGTCACATCCATGTCTGTTGAGGGCCTTTACAATCCCGGGACGTCTAGTGGTATACCTTAGCTGAGTATTGAACATATCCAAGTCAAGGCCTTCCTTTAGGTATAGCAAGGCGCAGTCATCGAGCAAGATGCGGTCCTTGCTCTTGTACTCGCCAATGAAAAGGCATGCATTCGCTAGCATGTTATAATCAATTAAATTGTGGTGGATTTCTTGCGGCGTTTGAGGGGTCGCGTATAGATTGCCCTCCAATAGATGAATAACATATCGGAAATGCGCATCCTTTTCATTGGCATAGTCCCGGCGCTTGTGGGCAATGGCCCGCCCCCAATCGTCTTCCGCAATGTAGCCCAGTTTCATATATGCAGACGCAATGAAATCTATGATCTTCTTCTTCTCAGCTTCGTCACTTGTCAAATTAAGTGCTCGTTCGTTGAGCCTGACAGATTTCATTAATCTGAGTTTCGAGTAATTCTTAACACCACGGTCGTATTCCCAATAAGCCCAAGTGTTGTATATGAGCGCATTCTTCGGCTCAAGTTTCGCAGCTCGATCCATACTCTTCTCAGCGACTTCATCATCGTCTAAATGCCTATACTCAAACTCACCTTTCGACCTCCAAGCTAATGAGTTATCAGGAAAACGCTCAGTTGCTTCTTTATACCACCCATAAGCTTCCTTTATCGCACCCCGTTTCGCCAATAATTCCGCTCTCTGGAAGAGCTGATTTAATGCTATCTCATCAGTGAACTCGAATAGCTTGGTAGATTCACCTGTTGCTCCATATGGTTTCAGAAGGCTTTCATTGTCGAGGAATTCCTTTTCGAATTCTGGGAATTCGTACAGCTTTGCCTTTGCGAACATGCTAATAGGTGGGAGGAGTTCAAGGACCGAATCAATCAAAGAGTGATCGATGAGGAAGGATCTTAAAACCAACTGTTCCTTAGCCTTCGTGAAAGCTTCATTTGAAAGACTGCAGAGAAGCTTCGCTTGGGCGAAATTGATTTTACCCCCCCAGAAGGCAATCCCAGATAGGAGCTTCTGGGCTGGTTTCTCAAGCTCGGACCACTGCATGTTACACATGAATCGCAGAGCATCATCAGAATCGCCCGGTAGCCTTTCAGTTATTTCCTTCAAGGTATGACCATGACTAATTAGATTCACGAAATGGCGAATCAGCAATGGAATATTACCAGTGGAAGAAACTATCTGTTTCACGTACGAATCTTGCTTCCATGCAGCTGGAACATCGAGTCGATTCATTTCCATCAATGTAAGCTGACACGCTTCATCATCGGTCATTGAGCGAAGGGTTAGAACCTGTTCGACTCTACCTGTGCGAACCCGTGAGGTAACAAGCACTTTCAAATCGGTTTCAACAGCATCACCCAACTCAATTAAATAATCCCAAACCTTCTCCCTTTCGGATACTGTTTCAAGATTGTCCAGCATGAGGAGGGTTGATGAGCTCTTGTTAAGTACCTCTACTGCTAGCTTGCGTTTACCGCTAAGAGGCTGATTAATGACAATTGCGTTTCCTGTAACATAAAGAATCGAGTCGACTAAGTCTTCAACAGTTCGAAACGACTGCTCGCTGGTAACAATTCTTCCTTGTGTGAAGAATTCTGTCTTTCCCGAAACCCAAACTACATACTTGAACCTCAACCTCTCATGAACTTCCTCGTTAGGATTCTCGATCAAATCCCAAACGACCTTCTTGGCCAGCTCTGTCTTGCCAAATCCACCGCCACCATCAAGCGTAGTGATGTATAGCTTTCTATGCCCGAGTTTTTTGATAAGTTCATCTTCTGTTTTGGATCGCTCTATATAGTTCTCTAGCCTTGGAGGTAGGTTGTGTATGGTATCTCCCACACTCTCAGTCCGTCCATACTTCTGTTCAAGAGGCTCAGAAGTCAACTCAGGCAATTCAAACAAACGCTCAAGATTACATAACACAAATTGATGAGACTGCTGAATCTCTTCAGAACATAGTCATAAGCAATGGTTCTGTTGGAAAGAAAGTGATCTGCATGCAATGGCAAAAGGATTTTGTTGAATGGTTGGATTTAAATGTCACCTACTCGTATGCGTCTCCAGAGAGTCTTTCAGTTCAGGACGAACTTGATGTCATCAATGCTGCATCTAGTGGAGACATTTGTGCTGTGATTGACAATTTACAAAGTGGAACTGATTTTGGCGCCCGAGTCGCCTCAGAATCTGGAGCAAGTCACATTATTTTCACCAACTTTCCCGGAGCAATTCCCGGCACCAACACCTATTTAGAAATGATCACCTACAACACAAGACAACTCATGGAAGGCATTGAAACTTACGGGTACAAGCAAGGCGGAATACAAGAGCTTGAAAGCCAAATTTCAGGACTTGAATTACAACGAAATGGATCTCTAGTTGTTGCGGCAATGTTTGGAATTCTTACATGCGTCTTTTTTGTGATGTATAAGAAAAAATAATTGGTGTTGGAGAATGAATGAAACACTAAAGCAAATCGAACGATTTCATGGTCATCTTGGTCCATATGCAATAATTGGATATAAAATGGGAGAAATTGCAAATAAAACACTTGGATCAGATCCATTCTCAAAGAAGGCGGTTGTTTGGACAGGTACAACACCGCCTTTGTCATGCATTATTGATGGACTGCAGATGAGTTCGGGGTGTACCTTGGGGAAAGGAAATATTCTAGTTCATCAGGAAGGTTCTCCAAAAGTACAGTTTACAAACAATGATGGAAAACAAATAGAAATAACCTTAAAACCTAGCATAAAACAAGAGATTGATACCACGGTGACAGAAGAAAATATAGTTAGTTTTTCTGAGAAATTCTACCGAAGGACTGATCAAGAATTGTTTGATATTTCATAATATGTGTGAAAAGCACCATGAACCTTATTAAACTGGAAAAAATTGAAACAATCTATGAAGGAGAAAGAATGCCTGTTATTCGGGGCATAAATCTAACAGTTAAATCAGGCGAATTTATTGCGATTATTGGGCCAAATGGTGCAGGAAAAACTACTCTTCTAGAAACGGTTAATGGTCTTCTTAGTTATACTATCGGCAAAGGATTTGTTTTTGGAAAAGAAATTTCAAAGAATAAAACAGAAATCCGCAAAGAGATAGGATATGTTATCCAGAATTTTGAGATGGATCCTTTAGCACCATTTTTAAGCAAAGACATCGTGATGTCAGGCAGAACTGGAAAAATAGGCATGCTTCGCTTCGCCTCTAAGAAGGATTGGGAAGCAGTCTGGTATAGTATGGGCCTTGTTGGGATGATTGATTTCGCGCATCGACCTATCGGAAAATTATCCGGAGGGGAATTCCAAAAGATCCTGTTAGCACGGGCACTTGCACAACAGCCAAAGCTTCTACTTTTGGACGAACCATTTTCCAATCTTGATTTTTCTGCAAGAAAGCAAATAGAGATATTACTAAACAGACTCCATGAACGTCATAAAATAACCATCATTATGGTTTCCCATGATCTCAGTTTTGTTCCATCAAGATGCACACGCATTATTGTTTTAGATAAAGGCGAAATTATCATGGATGGAGATAAAGAGAAGATTTTAACATCTGATACAATCAACAGTATTTTTCATAAAAAAGGAGAGGGACAATGATTGAAATCCCTATTGTACTACTCATTACTTCAATTCTTGGAGCTGTGCTTGCTGGATTTGTCTGTTCTACTATGGGCGTATTCGTTGTTAGAATGAATCTTTCCTCGATTGGATATTGTATGTCTCATGCTGCATTTGCAGGAGCTGCGTTTGGGCTTATGATTTCAATTGACCCATTGATAAGTGCTGTGATGTTCTCATTTGGGACGGCATTGATTCTTGGTCCACTTGCTGAAAAAGCGCGACTTGAAAGCAACGTCGTAATAGGTTTTCTTTTTTCCATAATGATTGCTTTGGCGTTTATATTTCTAAATTTTATCCCGGGTCAGGCTGCCAGTGGAGCCGCATTACGGATCCTATGGGGAAGTATTTTCTCAGTAGGATACAGTGACTTGATGTACTTGTTTTTGCTTTCTTTTGCTCTTATCCTCTTTATCACATTATTTTACAAGGAATTGCTTGCTGTAATGTTTCACAGAAAACTAGCTGAATCTTCAGGGATTAACACCAAACTGTTTCATTTTGCCGTGCTCTTTTTCACCGGTTTTGCTGTTTCACTTTCGTTACAATTGGTGGGTGGACTATTGGTATTTGCACTGATTGTAAATCCAACCTCGACGGCATATCAATTTTTCTATGATTTTAAAAAGATAATAGTAGCTTCTCCAGTGATTGGTATTGTAAGTTGTCTTGTTGGGTTTTGGTTATCATTGATGACAGATTTTCCCATAGGTGCATCGATTGTGATAATATCTGCAATATTTTTTGCCATTGCCATTGCAATCTCCCCAAAAAGAAAAAAAGGAAATGGAAAAAAGAATAAAATAAAGACTAGATCTGTGCAAAGTTAAAACAAACTATTCAATTTTTTTCCCTTTTTCTAGTTCTTTCTCTGGATGAAGCGATGATGAAATAGTAACTGCTACAGCATTCTTCCCCAGAATCTCAGATGCTACTTTGAGTAAAAACGAACTATCTACACCA
>JABCTV010000122.1 GCA_018238205.1 Candidatus Thorarchaeota archaeon | reverse complement strand
GGAGACTGAAAACGCCTGCGGAGAGGAAGTAAGACTCTTAGCGGATTCTTTAAATCTGCAGAGAGCTACCTCTATGAAACAGGAACCGAACATCATTCCGGATTCAAAGTCCAGGAATGTATAGGTTTCGGGGAATGGTGAGCAGTGTGTACAAGCGAAAGCTAACCGCGTCTAGTTTTGTCAGGAAAAGTAAACTAATCATCGGTCTTGATTTTGTAGCTGATTTGAGTAGCAAAGATTCAGCATCAATGAGGGCCGAACGGGACCGTCTTGAACAAGCGGCCCTTCGAGTCATTTCACAGACAGCTGAACATGCTGTGGCATTCAAGATAAACCGACATCTAATTCTCCCTCTTGGAATCTCAGAGGGAATTCCACGAATAGTAGACAAGATTCATGATGAAGGTCTTACTGCTATTGTAGACTGCAAGTTGAATGATATTGGCAATACAAACAAGGTCATTACAAAGTACTACTTCGATGCTGGATTTGACGCTATTATTGTGAATCCCTTTGTTGGAATGGAGGGTGGTCTTGATAGTGTATTTGAAGCTGCCACAAATAGGAAACGGGGTATCATCACACTTTGTTACATGTCCCATCCTGCGGCAAAAGAGGGTTACGGTCTTACTATCGCTCCTGATGATAAAGTGAAGAACGCAGAACCACTCTATATTCGATTTGCTAGACAGGCTCGACTCTGGGATGTGGATGGAATAATAGTAGGAGCTACTCATCCAGAAAAAATCAAAGAGATTCGTGCTGTATTGGGTGATGAGATTCCAATTATCTGTCCCGGTGTGGGAGCTCAGGGTGGAAGCGCACGCGATGCTATTGATGCTGGAGCTAGCTTTGTGATAGCTGCTCGATCTATAATTGAGGCTCCTGATCCCGCAGTTGCTGCAGCTTCCATTATCTCCGAAATTCAATAGTTCCGAATTTGAAAATATGCACGATTTGAACGCACATTAATGTACATCATAGCTCAGATTCGGGCGTTCAAGCAATGTCCCATCAGAAACAAATAAAGGAGAACTCCCACACGCCATGTACAGAAGTGTGCATGCTTCTAATACGCTATTCAAATTCCGGAGTGATTTTCGTTGGCAAATGAACGCGGTTATAGTCTTGCTACATGGACGTCTTTTATCGAAGAATCTCAAATTAGGTCTTTGCTCAAGTATAAGGTGAAGTACTATTTTGGTGGAGGTAAACCTGGCATCATTCCTACTGATATCTTTGCAGATATTATGGCTGATCTCAGTATCAGGTACAAGGAGGATTCCAAACTCGCACTTGATGATTTAAATTATGGTCCCACAGGAGGTCAACCTTGGTTCCTCAAGACCCTTGCAAAAAGGCTCTGTGATGTTCGTAAGATTCCTATTAACTGTGAGGATGATTGGGATCACGTTTCAATTACCAATGGATCTCAACAGGCTCTGTATGCTATCCTTGATACGCTGATTGATCCGGGTGATGTAATTATCACACCATCACCAGCTTACTTGGGTTTTCTAGTTCCTGCTGTTAAACTCGGAGCTAGAGTTCTAACGGTAAATACCGATAACGAAGGTATCATTCCCGAACAAGTAGAACGGGCCATTCATCTTTCAAAGATCAAATTTGGAAAGGTTCCTGACCTTCTCTATGTCGTTCCTGATAGTGATAATCCAAAGGGTACAACACTGTCAATGAAAAGACGTCAAGCTCTCTTTGATATCTGTGAGAATCACAACATCCTACTTCTAGAGGACTCAGCATACGCAGAGATACAATTCAAGAATACTGTAAAAGCAATCAAAACTCTCGATAAGGACAATACTCGAGTTGCTTACCTTGGTACTAGTAGCAAGGAAGCAGCAGTCTTGAGGGTGGGTTACTCAGTAATGCCTGATGCTGTTAGAGACCAAGTTCTCAAGGATAAAGGCTACCTTGATTTATGCACAGCAACTTTGGTTCAGCGTATCCTAGACGAATACTATAGCAAGTATATTGACCAAGCTATGAAGGACGGCGTTCCAAAGTATAAAGAACGCTATGAGGCAATGGCTAAGGCAATGGATGAATTCTTCCCCGGAGGTGATAGAACTGACCCAACTGGTGGTTTCTTCATCTGGTGGAAAAGTGATGATCCAAAATTCGACTCTAGTGAGTTTATGGAGCGGGTTGCCATCCCCAATGACCTGCTTTACGTTCCTGGGGCTCCATTCTACCCAATTGTCGGTCACCAACTCACTGAAGATGGTAACGATATCATTCCCAGTGTACCAGAAGCTGATACAATGCGTTTAGGATTCTCTTATGCAACAAGCGATGTGATTGCTGAAGGCATAGAAAAACTAGGCAAGCTCCTTACCAAAGAAATTGGTTGAAAACATCTACACTGATATTGGACAAAGCTGGATAATCCTCAGATGTTGTTATGACGAGTCCTGTAGGTCTTCAAATACTCGACCACATCAATGATTTGTGAGGTTGACTTGACACGAAAAGGACCTCACAGAGTCTAATCCATTGCCGTTTATGGACGTACATCACTCTGGTGTCAAAGTTTGTACAATTCACAATGAATGGCAGAGGCATTGGGATATACCCGATGTCCTCTTACACCGTGAAATTGATGAACATTGTTGACCCATTTTTCATTTGACCAACATATGCTCTTTCGTAAGGTCCCAACAGATCTCCAAAGCCTGAATTTATCGCCCACTCAATCCATGACCACGAGGACTCCTGTCCAAGCTTACCTTCTGTGAATTGACCAAAAGTCCAACTTAGATACCGTTCTAAATCGAATTTATGATTCAGTAGACTCTCAGTTTCTTTTCCTTTAGTCCCTGCTATTTTAGCTTCAAGTTCATCATGTTCTTGATTCAGTTTGGAGTGCGTTTCGAGAATCAGGCTGTTTAGATTTGATAGTGCTTCATTCATTTCATCAAAACGCTTCTTCTTTCTGAATCTGGACACTTTACCATTGAGACTAAACATATCTCGTCTATGAAGAACTGTATTTCCTTTCTCTTCTAGCTCCCGTGCTAAATGCTCGTTCCAAGGCGTGTTGAAGTACACTCTCGGATATCTTGCAAATAGAGGAAATGGAATTGACATTGCCTGTGCAGCTGGAATGACTTGGGAATAGTATGCAGCTTCCCCTGGACCTCCAACATGCACTACTGTTGGAATAATTGTATCAATAGCCATCTGTCTTGAGTCGACTCTGAGAGATAGGTGCTTTCCCACCTCGCCAAGATATGGACTATCTGTTGATGTTTCAATCTCTATAGGCTCGGAACAGGAGGGACATTTTCCGGTTAACAATGCAGTATTTCCTTGATCCTCATAGTGAAGTTCTGTTCGAGAACTATTGCATTCTTTATTGGTACATTCATAATAGAATGGAACATAGTATTGACTTCTTCTTCCCATACCTGGATTAAAGCCTGCATCAGTGATTTCAGTTGTTATCTGGTCAAATGTCTTCAGGAATATCTCTCGATTTTCACGGGCGAGAAGAAACTCCAAACCTTCAGTTAGAAGTTCTCGGATTTCTGGATCTGAAGCTGGAACCAGTGGAACACCTAAATTACCCTCGATATTGAACAGTCTTCCAAGAATGCGTTTTACCCACTCGCCAAGCGTTGATGAGTTGCTATAGCTCCACCTAGTGATTGAGAGAGCGTGTTCTAATCGCTCATCTAACAAGCGCCGTGATGCTCCTTCAACTGTTTTGAACATCGGTCTGTAACTACTACGAATCTCTTCCTCGATTTGATTATACCACTCTTTTCCAGGTAGTGGAAGTACATTGACTGGTGAATATTCAAATTCTTGTGGAACAGGTATACTCACCAATGTTCCTCCCTTACCAAATACTGGTAAGCGAATCTTGGTTAATTCTGGTTGAACAATGTCATAATCAGCCACACAGAAGTATGTTGAAAGATTGACATTCTTTTCAGCACACAAATCTGCAATTCGTTTTGCTGTTATTGGCTTGTTGAGAATGTACGCTGGCCCACCAAGAACAACTGTTTGATGAGCTGATTCAACCGCACCATGTTTCAATGATTCGATAGAAGCTTTCACTTCTGATGTAAGACATCCTAGTTCTTTATTTGATGAAATCAGAGCTTTCTCGAGGAGCTCCATTTTCTCATCGATATGCCATAATGTATTGGTGTATTGTTCAAGCAAATTAGTAGCTCGTTCTGCAAATCCATCAAGAGTGATAGGAGGGGAGCCGTATAGTTTCTCAGCTAGTTTCTCATTTTCTCCCTTCCAGATGAAATCATGATAGATGGTATTAACACTGGGAACCAAGTAAGTATCCTCCAATTATTTTCCTGTTGCTTCTTCGAAGACCTTCTCGTACATCGATACTACTTTCTCTGCTGTGAATTTATCCTCAACCCTATCAAGTCCTGCCTGTCCAAACTTCTCTCTCTTACTATCGTTTTCAAGTAATTTTATCAATTCTTCAGCATATTCTTCTTTTTCATAGCCCTTGGTTACAACTCCATCCTTTCCAGGACGAACTAACTCGGGAATACCTCCCGCTGGAGTGGTAAGTACAGGTAATTTACACGACATTGCTTCAAGGAGAACAAGTGGCATTCCTTCCAATGTTGAATTTAGAGCAAAGACATCCGCAGAGCACATTATTTCCTGCATATTGCTTTTGATGCCAAGTAAGTGGATGTTATTGCATAATTTCAATTCCTCTATCTTTCGTTCAACTTCGATTCGTGTAGGTCCATCGCCAGCTATGATAAGCCTTGCATTCGGATTGGCATCTACTACAATTTTCATTATTTCAACAAGTCGAACAACACGCTTAACAGATCTAAAGTTTGATGCATGGAGGATTATTTTATCATCCGGACAAATTTCAAAAGCTTCTTCCTCCCCTCTTAGCGAAACACACCCACTCTCAACAACTAATCTGATTCCTGAAACTCTCGAAAAAGTTGCTGTATCGATAAAGTTTGGAATGACATGAATCTCTCTCTCAATTCCCAATTCCTCATGAGCCTTCTTCTTCAGAAATTTTGAAACTGCAGTTACACTATTTGCTTTCTCAACAGTGTGCTTTACAACCGGTTTGTAAGCAGGGTCGAGACCTAACGTGTGAACATCCGAACCGTGCAAGGTCACAACATAGGGAATTTTAATGATTTCACGAGCCATGTAAGCTGCCATGGCGTGAGGTATTGCGTAATGCGAGTGGATCAAGTCCAGCTCAGATCTTTTTGCTACTTTGATAATCTTGGAGGTCAATGCCATTGCATAAGGAGGTCCTACAGTTTTGAAGAGCGGATAATCGAATCTATCTACAAGGTCTACATGGATTCCTTTCGTTTGTTGCCACATCATTGAG
Source organism: Candidatus Thorarchaeota archaeon (assembly GCA_018238205.1). Classification (GTDB taxonomy): domain Archaea; phylum Asgardarchaeota; class Thorarchaeia; order Thorarchaeales; family Thorarchaeaceae; genus SMTZ1-45. The sequence continues at coordinate 3,704 of JABCTV010000122.1, read as the reverse complement.
AAAGGTCTCTGATATGTAATGAAGTGTAAAATATGTCCCTTTTGGGCCAAGTGTTGACCCAGTCTTGTGGCTAGATGTCCACTGCCACCTACTGATGGATACAGATTGACTCCAATGCGCAATTAAAACACCTTCTGTAAAAGATGGAATTGTTCCCCTTTAAGGCAAATGGTTTGAACATTGGAAAATTCCAAAACTTGATTAGTAGCGGGAATAACATGCAGATTATGGACTCTATTCTAGTAGTAGTTGCGCATCCTGATGATGAGAGTTTGGGAGCAGGTGGAACAATACGGAAACATGGTGACTTGGGTATTCCTGTAGATGTTCATTGCATGACTGGTACTGAACTCAGAAATGAAGAGATGAAGGCTGCCTGTTCAATACTTGGAGTTCGGAATCTCTATCTAAGTGAACGCGATGATTTTGCAGTTGATATGAGTCTTAGAAATGAAGTAGTGGGTGCTATTCTCAAGACACGACCCACTATTGTGATCACACACTTCTCTGGTGACTATAATGTCAACCATCAGCAATGTGCACAAATCGTATTCGAAGCTGTGGAATGGGCCTCTCACACTACAATCTTTGACGATGCTCATAGAGTCAAACGCATCTACAACATGGAGATCAATACGTTAATCTCAAGACCTCATGTTCATGTTGATATTACTGACACCTACAAGTATGGACTAGGTGCTCTCAAGGAACACAAGTCGCAGATTAAGAAAGCTGATTCCTTCTACGAAAAACTGTATGATGCTAGAACGCGCCTGAGAGGAGCTCAAGCAAAATGCAAACGGGCAGAAGCTTTTACAATAACGCTTCCTGAACATGCAGGTCCTTTCTATAGAGAAAATAGTGTTGAGAAATTGATATAGATTTAATCAACCTTCGGACTTTTTCCTTCTAGCAGCAAGCAGTTGTTTTAATTCTCCCATCATGCTTCCTCCTCCACCTGGTGCTGCTGGTGGGGCTGCTGCTGGAGCTTGTGCCATTGTGGCAATAGGTTCTCCATCTGCTGCTGGAGCAGCTCCGGCTGATACTGCAACACCACTGGTCTTTAGAGCACTGATTCTTGAATCCATGCCACTAACTTGAGTTTGGAGCTGTGTAACTGTTCCTTGGAGTTCATCAATGGCTTCCATTAGCTTTGTTGTGATGATACTGACTACTTCTCCAAGCTGACGAATCTTCTCTGAATTTGGATCCTGAAGCGCCCATTCGAATTCCCCAAGAATTGACTCCTCGAGTTCTTTCTTTTCATCGCTCATTAGTATAGCTCCGTGGCTAAGTTCTGTGATTGAAGTATCGCTATAAACATTGTTTGCATTAAATTTACTATGCTTTATCGATTGTTTTCTCAACAATAGATTTAGCTTTTTCAAGGGTACTACCAACAAGCTCCTTTGTAGGCCCCTCACAGGTGATTCTAATCACTGGTTCAGTACCAGAGGGTCTAACGAGTATCCAGCCTTCTTTCAGAGATATTCCAACACCATCTACTGTGATGACCTTCACTACATCTTCAAGTCCCTTTGGAAGCGATTCAACAAGATTCTTCATAACAACGGATTTCTTCTCATTAGGACAGGTCAATTTAGTCTTCATAAGCGGATAAATCGGAATAGTTTCAATTAGCTCTCCAAAGCTCTTTCCTGTTCGAGCCATCATCTCAAGAATTCTGCACGAGGCAAGGAACGGTTCAGGTGCAAGATGGAACTCGGGAAGAATGAAGACACCACAGGCTTCTCCTCCCATGACTGCATTCTCTTCTTTCACCTTGACTGCGACTTGGATATCTCCCACAGGGGTTCGAATGATGCTGCCACCACGCTGTTCTACTATCTCGTCCAAGGCTAGTGAACTATCAACAGTAGTTACAACGGTTCCTTTCTTGGAGGTCTTGAGATAATCCCCTGCAAGCAATGCAATGGTCCTATCGCCTCGGATTACTTCTCCCGTTTTAGTGACAAAGACTACGCGATCACTATCACCATCATGAGCAATTCCCAGGTCCGCACCGGTTTGCTTTACCAGCTCCATGAGGTCTCCCAGCGACTCTTCTTCTGGCTCTGATTTTCTTCCTGGAAAATGACCATCAGGTTGTGCATTGATAGTGACAACTTTACTGCTAAGCTTCTGCATCAGATATGGTGCAAGCACACATCCGGCTCCATTTCCCGGATCAACAATAACTGTGAAGTTCTTTGAACGAATAAGGTCTGCATCACACTTTCCAAGAATTGCTTCGATGTGTTCGTCTACCGCAGTTTCAAGTACCAATTCCTCACCAAGTTGATTCCAAGGAGCTACTGTGAATTTCTTTGACTCGTAGATTTCCTCCAGCTTTCTTTCCTCATCTGAAGTGAAGCCCATGCTGCTCTTTGACCAGAATTTGATTCCTGTATATTCAGGAGGATTATGGGATGCAGTGACCATCAATCCTGCATCATATCCCTTGCTCATCGTCAGGTATGCTAAGGTAGGGGTTGGAATGATTCCTGCTCGAACCACATTAACACCTGTTGACATTATTCCAGCTGAGAGCGTATCTGACACCATCAATCCAGTCGTTCTAGCATCCCTTGCTAAGAGAACAGTACCATTGCCAACTAGAGTGCCTAGAGCTTTCCCAAGATTTAGTGCCATCTCAAGGTCGAACTCTTTCCCATAGATTTTGCGTACGCCAGTTGTTCCAAAGAGTTTGTCAGCCATCGGAATCACGATTTCTTTGTCTACACGCATCAGAGAAAAAGCTAACTGATGAGCGATAATTCAATATGTCCAACATTCTTTGAGTTACTTGGGTCGAGGAGCGCGCTTAGTTCACAATAGCTCATTCCAGTTGGGTTTCTGATACCGGACATAGGAGCTTATTAGGCACAGTTCCGGCATTGTCAACTATACCTGTACGGTGAAGATTATGCAACTTGACCAATTCTATATCTCAATAATTCAGATCACTCTAATGGACGCAATCGTGATTGGAGCGGGAGCTGGTTTTATATTTAGTACCTATTTTGGAATTAAATTGAAGCGTAATGATAGTCCTGCCTTTGCCTGGTTGCTTGGAGGTGCTGTTGTCATCATCATTGGAACCATTGTTGGATTATTTACAATGAATGCAGTTGGTTATGTTGCGGCCTGGACCGGTTCACCTTTTCAAGGATTACAGGGAGCTGACCTGATTGAATGGAGTGATACTATAGCCGCAGTCTTTGCACCTTACCAAATGCAAGCTGCCGGATTTGCCATGATGGGCGCACTCTTTGGTATAGGTTGGGGCTATGGTATTGGCGGAAGACCCGATGATACATACGTGGTGGGTAATTTCATTGCTACACTAAGTGTCTTTACTATTTTCGGAGGACTTTTGCTCACTATGCTTCCTGGCCTACTCACACTCTCTTATGATACTGCGTTCCAGTACCTATTGTTGTTCAATGGGTTCATACTTTTGTGCTATGGAATTGCAGCCTTTGTGGATCAGTCGCGTGATGATTCTCCCTCAGAAAGTGTGGGTTCTGATGTGGAAGAGCTGATTGTGTAGTTTTTTACAAAATTAAAAACTTTATACGAACATAAAATAATAGATGAATTAGAAAATACTAATGAAAGTTTATATGGTTTGTTAATAGCGATTGTTATATTAGCTGCTGTTGGTCTTATATTCGACAAAGGTGGTGGATGGAAAAAAATAG
>JABCTV010000121.1 GCA_018238205.1 Candidatus Thorarchaeota archaeon | reverse complement strand
GTTGAGAGAAAATTTTTGGGCAAGATAAGTTGATGAATCAATAATATAATTACCATCCATTGTTTCTTGGTTCGAACCGGTGGTCTTCCCCACGCGGGGATGGCGCCGCGTTCTCTTCTTCATCAACCTAAACCTCAATAATTACCCTTTCTTGAGGTATTTAAGGTCATACAAAATCATTATAATAATTACCAACGGTAGGATTTAAAGTCAACATATATCGTTTAATACCCGAACCCATTGGTATTTGTAACCGAAATCATTTATAAGTTAAAAGCAAAATTTAATCACCCTTATGTAGACCTCTACAAAATTAGTGTAGCCGTCTACATAACAGAGATAGACCGTTACATCAAAAATCAGAGTCATTCTCAAGCTGGGTACTGATTTTTCGTATCCTGCGGATGTGCTCCTTGAACAATCCAGTGATCTTACTGGTGTCAAATCCAGTCTTCTCGATGTTGGCTAACTGTCTTGTCGCACTTTCTCCGGCTAGTCTTCTCACAGACAGGCTCTTTGTAATTGATCTCAGAAGTGTGCTGTGCTCCTGTAATTCCAGAAGTATTTCCTTCTTATCCAAGTCTGGATTTTCAGCAAGGTATTCCACAAGGGGAGTTTCCTTAACTTCCATTTCTTTATCACCCGTCATTCCAGTCCATAACAAGGAATCATCTAGTGTTGGAAGCATCCAAGGATTATTGTTTAATGTTACAAAATATATCACATTACCCTGATATGGTTCAAATATCTTGACCCCACCTCTAAAACGTTTCTTTCCAAAGGCTGCAGCAGCAACTTTTCTTGCAGCACGGAGGTGAGAGTCTGGTGGTCCTCGAAGTGGTTCTGTTATCATGTCCAGTTCTAGTATCCCCTCAAGAAAAACTAGCAGCTCATCGATATAGTCGATTGCCCATAGTGAACGCAGAAATATCGTGGCACTACCAGGTAGCTCAGCTAATTCAGTACTAACATACACATTCTCAGGTCTTGGAACCTTACCAGACTTGACCTGTTCAACTGGTGGCTCCACAATTATTGGTTGCCTTGGCATGGACTTCATCCTTCTACATTCTAGATATTGTAGACCACTTCATTATATATGTAGACCCCTACAATAGTATGTGCCCTCTTAATCGCCTCAAGTATCGCTGAACCCGACGTGAATGTAATTTCAATGACCTATTATCCTGATAGAATCCTCCATACCCAAGAGAAACAATCCATTCCCCTCTTTCTACTGACGCTGAACTCATAACAACAACCCTTCTCTCATTCTCAGTTCTAGGTTCAATCATAATTCGATAATCAACCATATCAGCGAATGCTGAATTACTGCTACTTCTGGACTTTCTGTCTTGCTCACTTGTCCTGCTCACTTGAATAGAGGATCTGTTAGTTAGTAGAAACGTCATTTCAGATTTTCCTTTTATTTGGGCGATTTGAGGAATATATCTGTGCTGAATCTTGACCAGAGAGTCGAGCACTATTAGATCGACATCATCCTTGTTCACCACTCTGCACAAGTCATCAATGAGTTCTTCACTACTCATATCTTGAACTACGTGAATTTTCTCTAGTACGGATTCAGGTTCGAGCTTCATTCGATATGCAATTTCTCTCACCGTATCCTCTGCAAAGGTTCCTTCTAAGTCATACCACACTACATTCCCCAGGGACTGGTTCATCACCGCGATTTGGATACATATCACCGTCTTGCCACCCCATTGTGGTCCGAAAATCTCAATTGCTGAGCCTGAAAGAAACCCCCCACCGATGTGTTGGTCAATGAGAGAAATCCCTGTCTTGATTCTCGGAGTGATTTCTTCTTTTGCCTCAATTTCAGATCCCGTCTGGTATCCTGATACCTTCAAGGGTATCCTTTCAGCCTTTGTGATCAAGGCTTTTACTGTGGATAGGGCCAGTCCAGTCTTCATGGCTATCTTTTTGGCGGGAGTATCAACAAGTTGTTCTACAGTGTGGAATCCACACCTTCTTAGTATCCCAATGATTCTTGGAGATGTATAGGGGAGTTCTTCAATTCCCTTCACTCAAACCTCTCTCCTGTTCCGAAGAATTTCTGAGATGACTTGTTTCTTGAGTTCTCGCACTCCAAGACTGTATCGGATGTCTTCTAGTGGATTCCAGGTCAAGTTTTCAAATGGAAGACCCGTTTCATAGGGGTATCGCAAAATAGACATTGCCTCATCTACCGTCTTGTAGGTGATACTGATTACTTTATCATCCTCGTTCTTCTTTGCTGGTCTGAGTTCTATCCATCCTTTCTCTTGATCTCCTCCAATTAAACACTCAGCCCTTATGACACTCTTCACATGCCCCTGAATGACTCCCAGATGACTGAACAGACTCTTTACCAAGGAAGTGCGTTTCAAAGGAAGTCTTTGTCCAAGAGGTATCGTTGGGTATGTCATTCCAAGATTCACGATCTTGAGATATCGTAATCGAGATGGCGCTCCTCGATATCGGGTTCCAAAACGAACAGCACCCCTCATTTCCCACTGAACATCTCTATAATCGAGATCTAACGAGGAAGTATCTACCCCCAGACCTTGATAGAGAACATCTGTACCTGCGTAGTTGGCTATCATTATTGGGACAACTGTTCCCACTACTAGTGCTTGACCTGCAAGAACACCAAGCTCATCTAATGGCGTCACAGTATTGGAGCTTAGATATCTTCCAGCCCAACTCTTATCAAGTCTGATACATCCTGCTACAATCTCTCGGTCATATGGACTTCTCTCAAAGATGAACCACTCGTATCTTCCAGGGTTCTTTTTGTTGAATCCGACAGAGATTCCAAATCTCAGGTCAGTGAGAGGTACCATCTTTGATGGAATAGTATCTCGAAAGGACTGGGTCCGAAGAGAGAGTTGTTTGTAGAGTGAATTCATGTTGAACTCTGAAACAGGACGGGATGTCTTGGCTTTCTTCCCCCCTAGTTGCATGGTCACCCATGGACGGACATCCTCCCAGAGAACCCTGAGTTCATTTTGTGTGAAGCTATGTGACTGTAGGAGATGTGCGAGAAGCAGGACAACATAATTACCAAAACGTAGTAGAATATCATTGTCCTGAACCTGTAACTTGTCAAGTTCCATTCTCATATTTCTGGGAAGATTCCAATTGCCAAGATTGTTGCGATACCAAGCACTTCTATACCAGAGGTCCTTGGTGTAGTGATGATCTTTGAGGAAACTGATGATTGCCTGAGTGAAACCTAGTTTCTGTTGGGACTGTATTGCTTCGGTAAATGTTTCTACGAATTCTCTGAAGAATCTATGGAATGGACTATATTCTGGAACTCGTTCTAAGAGGACTCGTCTTGCCTCTTGGAGCCTTTGGATCTCAACTGTTTCTGCACTATTACCTTGAAAGTTATCAAATACAAGGTTGGACTCAGGTGGGGGGAGCGGCACGGTCCCCATAGGTTCAATCTGTAACTGAGGGGTCCAATATTTTCTCTTCGTGTTGATCTTCTTCATAGAGTCTTTATCACAGAGACCCTCATCGAATGTCACTCTAGACATGACTCCCATGTACCTCTTGTTTCGCTCGCGGTCTTTCAGTTCTGTTCTAATGACCTCTACTTCTCCCGTTTCTTTCTGGAAAGAATCACCGTCTTCATTTGATTTACTTCTACGTAAGAATGGGAAGAGCTCCACTGCCATCTGCTCTGAGAATTCGTCTATTCTGAACTTCTTCAACCATCGATTTGTTTTGGGACCTCTCTTCAGTCGTTGAAATATCGTTTTCTCACGCGCAGTCAAGTCCAATGCCCTGAAGCGTCTGGACCAACCAATTAGAGGGATAACTGGAATCGTAGTCACACTGATTTCCTTTTCACGAACATGCGAAACTCGGACTATCCCTCGAACATAGTCATACAAGGGAACCTCACTCCCTCCTGGACGAGGGGGATATGGAAGATTGAGTACAATCTCATCAATGTGTGCCAGCAATAGAGAATCATGCTGCAAAGGTCGAAACTGGTGATGTTTGTAAAGTTCTGATGCTGTTGCGACAGGTGGTGGCGAGTCAAACCAAATTGTACACTTGGTTGTAGATGAGAGTGCAGAAGTAATATGACCCTCCAGTGTGTTTACGATTCCAGAGAGATTGTGATTTTCTAGAGACCTAACAGATTCAATCCCGCTTACTATGATCATGTCGAAGTGTTCTAGTTTTTTAGTTAGTTCATCGACTGAGGGTACAGGAAGTCCCTTGAAGAGCATTGCATCAATCTCACTGGATAGGTCAATGAACTCAATCTCTCTATGAAATTGGGAAACCTCTTCACTTTGGTAATCTAATCGAAGAATCGCTGATCTATGAGTTTCATCACTGTACTCCCCAGTCAGGTCAAGCCATGCAACCTTATTGCAATCGTATCTATTTGCTTGTTCTCGAGCAAAGTCAAGTCCATGGTGATTTCTGGCAATCACTGCAGCACTATCACCCGGTGAACCATGAGTAGCCACTGACAGGTAGAGTACAAAATGGTTCGAATCGTTGATACGATGCTCAAAGGGATGGAGCTTGTACAAGTCTGTCAATGGGACTGGAAGTGGGAAAAGTTCATCCAGAGAAACATCAGACGGTGTTTCAAAGGGAAAGGTTACAATTGCAAGTCGCTTGTGTCGAGCATCGGGAGAGGCTAGTTGGAATAATGACCTTGGAAATTTGATAGTGGAGTCAGTTGTCTGGCTGGAAATCACTGAGAAATCCTGTCGTATTTTCTTATACACTGAAAGAGTGAATGAAGACAATATCTTACGGGTCTTTGAAGGAAAATCTACACCATCTGTGAGAATTACTCCAGGAATGTAAGTTGGAGGTGGATTCAGATCCTCACGAACAGTTCCATGATACTCCTCAAGCATCCCTGAACCATAGGACTTGACCTGTCGTTCTTCTCGTGGTGACGGTGAGTTCTTAATCATCTCATCCCATTCATGGTCGGTAAGACATCGTTTCCGGAGTACAAAGTCCACAGATACTGGTTTTCCTTTTCCCTTAACGCCAAAGTTGAAAGCTGATTTTACTTTCAGATCTAACACTAGTGATGGAAACCAGCTACCAAGACCTTGGTTGCTACTCCTCAGGTTTGGTGCGGGTTGTCGTCGTACGAAAAGACCATGGTCAATCTTTCCTCTCCCTCCGTATACAGGCACCTCAGCTGCATGAATATATCCAGATCTGTCTTCAGCGAGATAGTCCCCTCCATGGATGATACCCCGTGTTGACCAAGGGCTACATCGACCCCATGCTATTCTCTTGTGGGCTCTCGTTCCAATTCTACCGGTTGTTTTGTAAATCCTCTCTGAGAAATTTGCTGCATCATTATCAGAAATGTAGTCAATTAATTTCTCACTAATTTTCTTGTTAGAGAACAGTTTCATTAGGACAGGTTTCTTGAGAGAGAACTCATCTTCAGATCTTATCTGCTCTGTCACTCTTTCGGGATACGAAGCTCGATTACCATGCTCACCTCTAATACTGTGAATGATATCATCGAGAATCTCATTGGCCTGTTCTAGAAATCCTCCTGTTCCCAATCTATTTCTCAACGGGGTAATGGAACTCACATAGAGTCGATCAAGATAGGGTCTGAGTCTGATGAGTAACAGGTCTATATAGTATCGTGCAGCACTTAATTGAACTCTGTGGATGAAGCACTGTCGACAGAGTTCAACCAGGTGACCCCTCAGCAGGTCAGCAAAGTCTAACTCAGGAAGAAAAGGATGTGCAATGACCACAGTTGTCTTTCCCTTGGTCTTTCCATAGACATAGGTTTTCTTAGTGGTTTCCTTACTATCTTTTCGAATCGAGCTATCCTGAATCACTTCGGGTCTAGGGAAAGGGTATCGAGTCATGGCAAGAAACCGGAGTCGCGCTCCAGCGACATTCTCTAACCTGTTCAGTGGACCAATGGTACCTTCTTTCCATGTGTAGACACGTATTACCTCAGTGTTTCCATGTAGAGCAGTGGTGTTAAAGACCATGTCATGATGTTCCTTCCTAAGATATTTCTCAACGTCACAGATTGGAATGAAGTAGTCGTCTCTACCAAGGATTCGATATGAATCAGACTGTTCCTTGGCCTCATTCCAAGTTTTTATTGCATGATGATATGGTTTCTCATAGACCTCAAATCCTCTTTGAATCAAGGGAATAAGTGATCTCATAGCCAGATACTTTGCATGTCTGAGTGCTCTCTCAGGATACCTGATAACTCCCTTCGGCATAAACACAACCACATAATGGACAGGTATCGTATCAATCTTTCCGAAAGCGGAGTTCGGATGTTCGATTCATCCATCTCCCACCATCAATGTCACAGTCGCATAATCCGGTATTGCGTCAGACTGCTAATCTGATTCCTTCGGGATTCTTGGTTCAAATCTAAGATGTGACTCCATTTTTACATTACACTCTTTGGATTTACGACAACGATTTCATCGGGCGCAAGATTGCCCACTGAATAGGGTCTGACCACCAAGAAGACTTTGTGAGAATAGGCGAGAGAGATTGTTTTGCCATCATCAGGAACAGGCACATTTGTCATTATTAGTCCCGTGAGTCCCTTTTTTTGAAGAATCCATCTTTGTATCTTTCCATCTTTCACAAATTTCTTGGGTATCCAAGTTTCTCTACCATCATTGAAAGAGATTAGAGATGCCTTCTGTGTGTCCCTGAGAACTGTGAATAATCCAACATCACAGAATTGTGAGTTGAAATTATTTTGGTTTCTGAAATCAACCGCAAGGTCACAAGGTATTTCGTCTTCGTAGGGGCGCTTCATTTCTTGTGATTAGCTTTCAAATGGTGTGCTGGGAAGAGGTTTAGCTGCGAATTTGGCGAAAAGGGCACCAATAGGAAGCATCAGAGGAAAAGGAATGTTCCCCCAATCTGCTCTGAATGTGGGAAAGAAACCGGCAAGGGAAATCAATGTGACTAAAAGTAATGGAAAGCGAATGCTTGAGAACGAGGATTCACCTTTTACAATCTTTGTCATGCGCTGGATAAGCCATGTATGTATTGCTATGAAGAATGGAATGAGGATACCAAGAGAAGAATAGAACAGAATTGCAGTCACACCATTTTGAGAAACTTCAATTTTCATGGGGGGTATGAATTCGATTCGATAAACAAGATGCTCTGCATCATTGACCGGATAATCCGCGTATCTGAGCCCTACTGGGAGTAGGAAGGTAAGCAGTGCGAAAAGTATCAACCAAATAGTTTGTTTCTTCTTCCACTGTTCCGACATATTACTTCATCCTTATTATTATTACATTACTGAAGGGTCTTCAGTATTGAATCTTTGGCTCCTTAGTGTTCTACCCATATTTTTCCACCCTTATAATTTTAAGGAACCAATAGTCCAATTATTGCGATAGGGGGCATAACAATGGATTTCTCAAGTAAGTTCAAATTCTATCTTTATAACAATTAGTTGAAGTGATTGGCTTTCTAGCTCATGACATATTCAATATGGTAGACCAGCTTAAGACATTGGAAGCTGAGCGGGCCCAGCTTCCTGAGCCGTCACTTTATGAGATACTCATGGATGATCTTGACCGAATTCTGGAGAGTTTTAGAAAGGAGGTTAGTGATACTCTTCAAAAGCAGTCTGAATAGAGTGCAATCTCAGTTATTGAAATTCATAATCCTTAAGACCACCTGCACGGATGATGACCGTTTCAGGAATCTTCTCTGTAATTCTTTCGTCAATACACCAATGTCGTACAGATTTCAAAGAGAGAGATCTTGCATCAGGAGTGACAAACATTGGAACTAGCTTCTTTCCAGTGAAGTCAAATCTTTCCATCACAGTTGATGATTTAGCTACGCATGTTGTCCATTCTTCAATTTCTCCAGCTTTATCCAAGTCCCATATAATATCCCCAAAGAATGTCCGATATTCATATAGGAAGAAGTTGAGTAACTGCTTTGGTCCTAAGTTCTGATCCTTAGCTTTGCATGAGATGAGGTAGACATGAGTGTCTGATTGAGCAACCACATCAATATCTATCTTCGAGGATTGTGTACATTTGCATATCTCAGGGAATTTTCCAGACTTGATACGTAGATTGCCTGAGTTTACAGACAAGCCTTGTTCACGAAGTATTTCTCTAACATATTCCTCAAAACATTCTCCATAGATTTTATTTTGTTTTCCTTCAGAACGTGTTCCTTTGATGGTTTTTTGAAGCCACGCACCACTTAACACATTTCCGAGAAAAACTGAAGGTAATAGTACTGTAATTAATTCAGATTGATTTAGCCGAACTCTTAGGAGAGGAGAAGTAGCCCAGTTTCTCTCAGAGTTATACTCCAATTTCTTCAGAAATGAGCTTAGCTTCAATGGATTAACAGGTCCTTCCTGTTCCATTTCAATCTGAGCTCGTTTGTAGAGAACTTCAGAAGTGAATTTAAAGAAAGGAATTGCCTGTTCATCGGGATTCTTTCTTACTTCACTTTGAAGATACTTCTCAAATCCATACAACTGCATGGGAGTTATCCCATGTTTTTTCAAGAACTCAGACTTGAACATCTGCTTGAGTTCAATTTCGGTTTCTGATTCTTTCAAATAGGTATTCCAATATTCATTCCAGTCTTGGTCATAGAAAGGTCTACTACACCAATCATTGAAGGCTTCTTCTAGTTGCATTGGAATCTTATAGAGTAAGTCAGTGTCAGCATACTCTAAGGTTTGTTCCTTGTAGGCTATACTCAGTTCCATTCGTTCTCTAAGAACTCCAAGATACTGAAAATCTTGGAGTATGAGTTCAACATATGTCTTGAATTCTGGATCAGATAATATGCTTATTGTATCACACCCTCTATGAAGAATCTCATCAAGAGTGTGAAGTAGTATAGGAACTCGGAGGTAGTTGTCTTCGTCATGTATTCTCTGAGAAAATCGATTTATCATCAGAAGGAGAGTGAACAGGATTTTACTCATAACTGAGGTATGCTTCTTTTCAAGTATATTCCATCTTGAATCTAGTTCTTTTTGGAACAAATTCACTATGTTATCTAGCCCCGTTACTTTCATTGCATTATCCTTCAAATAATGATAGAAATCTGAGAGAATAAAAAGAAATCACTCGGTCGCTATCAGATTCTTCGTTGAGAAGTAGGTGGCGAACACACAGTTAATCGTGGTAGGAG
>JABCTV010000120.1 GCA_018238205.1 Candidatus Thorarchaeota archaeon | reverse complement strand
GCTTTCCACGAATCTTGACCAGCTCTTCCGATGGTAATCCTATTATTTGCTGGCCCCTAAATATAACGCTACCTTGAACTCCTGGTCTATCAGTTTCTCCTTTGATACCTTTAGCAAAGGCTTTCATGAGATCAGGATCATTTGAGGTTGCTGCCGAGAACTTTGCTATTTTTTCAAAGAGACCTAGCATAGCTAGTGCCATACTACTCTTTCCTGAACCGCTTTCGCCCAAGAGTCCTACGCATTCACCTTCTCTAACTACTAGTGATACATCATTTACCGCTCGCACTAAACCCTTCTTTGAGGGATAGAACGCCTTCAGGTTCTCAACAACTAGTATGGGGTCACCTTTTGTCATGCAGTCACCAACTTGAGCTTGAAATCTTTTGCTAATAAACCGTGTTGAAAGAGCACTATTGATTAATTAATTATATTATGAATTATAGTACGTGATAGGAAACCTTAAACACGACTCTGAACGCCTCCAGCAAAATGTATTGCTTACGTATTTTGTAAGCTAGGTGCGTGTAGTATCCAATTAGATGATTCATTGTGATATCCTCGAATATGGGTGCAGGTAGAAACGGGGCAATGGCTGGGGCTAATTCACAATGACGGAAAAGCGAGAATCATGGATTACAATTGCTAAGGCAGTAGCATTAGTTCTCGTTATTTTTATTCATTCAAATCCAGCAAGAGATTCTTTCTCCAGTTTTCTTACGGGAATGGTGATGCCTGCATTCTTCGTACTCTATGGTGTTGCCCACAATAGTGGGAAGAGTCGTGGCAATCTCAAGAAGTATTTTGTAGGTCGCGCCCGCGCGTTGATGATTCCGTACTTCGTTCTGACTCTAGCTATGTTAGTAATGTATGCAGCTTTTTACCCTTTTGTTGATTTTGGATTCACACCAACTGATTTTGCCTTTTACAGTATATATGGAAACGGTCCACTTGGAAGAGTCACTCATCTATGGTTCTTACGGACTATGTTCTTTGCTATAATCCTGTTCGCATTTGTTGACCGCTTCTTGCATAACAAATCCATTGCTTTCCGCTTGATTCTCTTGGCATCCGCTCCCGCAATAGGAGTGTTCTTAAAATATGGAACTGGAGTTGAACTTGTTCCATGGGGAATGGATTCTGTATTCATTGCATTATCATTCATGATGATGGGAAGCGAAATTCGAAGGTATCGACATCTCTCTCCCTGGAGTGTCAATTCTTATGTTGATGTAATAGGTCTCACAATTGCTTTCGTTGCATATTCTTACTTCACTTCTGTGAATGGCTTTGTCAATATCGGAGAAAGCCTCTATGGTATTTCTATATACAATTACATGTTCACCGGAATTCTTGGTACCTATATTGTGTGCCTTCTTTCCTTCTACGCAGGTAAGTATAGCAATCGCTTAACTCGATATGCCACATCCATCAATAAAGTAGGGCAAGAGATCTATGAAGTACATCCATTGATAATTGAATTTAATGTCCAATTCCTCGGTGGTTTAGCAATTTGGGGAGCATTAGCGTTCTATCCCGGAGCCCCATTATTGATTATCAATTTCCTATCTGCAATCATCATATCCTACTTAATTGCTACACAAGTAATTGGTAGATTTGGTGTTCTTCAGTTGGTTTTCATGGGCTTTAGAAAAACTAAGGAAGCCTATCCCAAACCAACATTCCCAGTTCCAGAACCCAATGGAAATGGAAATAATCATGCCGAGAGTGTAGAGGAACCTGTTCCGATAGAGGTTAGAAATCGAAATCGTGACGATTAATTATTAGGTATCCTCCAATAACTCGCGGTCACTACTGATTAGATAATTCAGGTCTTAGGATTCCGATGCCTCTTGCACGCCGCTCCAAGTATATTTCATCGCTAAACAGCCAACAATGATGCAGGCTAGTGCAAGGAGAAGGAACATTCCTATGTACATTATTGGCATCACGGTTCCAAGTGTAATGATCCATAATATGAGTAGAAGTCCTGATATGCATGTACAGAAAGTAACGCAACTGCCCCCTACTAGTTTGGCGGCTGTTCCTATACTATCATCTCTAGGTTTTGGTGGTGGTGGAACTTTTGGTAAATCGTCAATTTCAGCCAACGAAATTTTACCACAGGATGCCGGGGGTTATTAGATATAACTGTTAGCATATTTATTTGTAAAGATATCACCATTCAGGAAGTTCCTCATATCGATGGCACATAACGAAATGACCAACTTCTATCTCTCGGAATTCTGGAATCTCCTCTCTGCAAATTTCTTGTACATACTCACAACGCTCTTTGAAAGGACAGCCAACTAATGGTATTGATACGTCTGGTAACTTACCTGGGATTCCTCGCATCCTGAGTCCCTTCTCTTTCATCTTTCGAATGACTTCCATGGTTGGATTGCTCATAATGAAGGCTCGGGTGAATGGATGCCCTGGCGAGTTCATGATAGTTTCAGTGGTTCCGAATTCGACAATCTTACCTGCAGTCATCACAGCAACTTTGTCACAGGTCTGAGAAATTGTACCTTGGTTATTACTGATCATCAATAGTGAGAGATCTGTTTCTTTACGGATAATTCCGATGGCATCAAGAATACGCAGCTGAATTGCCATATCCACCGCAGTCGTGGGCTCATCTGCTATCAATAGATCCGGATGGGGAATAAGTGCCATTGCTATCAGCACACGCTGGTCCTCACCTACACTGAATTGAGAAGGTTTCATGTCCTTGCGAATATCGACATCACCAAGCTCTACCAAATCTAGTGATTGCAACACTCTTTTCATCACTTGCCAATTTGTAAGCGTGTTATCTTCATCATGTGCACGTAGAACCTCTGCAGTCTGCTCCTCAAATGTTGAATAGGGGTTTAGTGATTTAGTAGAACCTTGTGGCACGTAAGTGATTGCGTCACCTCGAATCTGACGATACTCTTTTTCATTTAGAGTTAGAATATCCTCACCTTTGAACCAAATTTGCCCCTCAACACCTGGCAATTCCATTCCCATTTCTTCTGATGATAGGCCTTTTTTCTTAGCTTCATCTTTCAAGGCCCAGAGTGCTTTATTTTCTTTATTTCCCGCCGTTGATGCATAAGTACGGGATAAATTGTCAAAGAGACCAAGGATAGCAAGCGCCACAGTTGTCTTTCCAGATCCTGATTCACCAAAAAGACCTAATGACTCTCCTTTCAGAATTTCAAATGAAATGTCATTAACTGCACGAACGAGACCATTCTTCGAAGTGTAGAACGCCTTGAGATTTTCTACTCTGATTGTAACATTGGTATCTTCATCGGTCATAGATTTCCAATAGATATTCCACTCAAATACTCTGTGGCCAACGCATGAAATTGTAAATCATATCGTAACATTGTCATCTCCCATTGTGAATGCCTTGTACATGAGTGCCATAGAAAGACCAATGAATAATATGATAACAAGAATGCTTGCAATCGTTCCTGGACTTGTAATTTCATTGAACCCTACCACTTCTCCAATGAATCTTACTGATTCATCCAATAGAACAATCGACATTAAAGATCCAAAGAGATAACCTGTTCTCTTCATCACGAGAGACTTCCACCAGGGTTTTCCTTTTGCAGTTGACCATTTCTCAGCTCCATACCATAACAATCCTCCAATAAAGCAAATGGTGAGATTCATGAGATAGAAGGGGATGTAAAATAGATCTGATGGCCAACCCAGTTCAAGAGCGAAGTTCGGAATTTGATGATTGATTGCATCATCAAATGAGATTGCATGATAAAGTATCGACAAGTAGAAGATTTGGAATAGTAGTATATGATATGAAGCTCTACCAACCCGTTGAACGAACCTCTGAAATGATCCAGTAGCTTTCTTGGGTATGAACATCATCGCAATCAAGAATAGAAATGCTGCATATCCATAGAAGATTAGAGTATAATCGCCTATAATGAACTCCTGAACAAAGGTGAAGAAATCGCCAATAGAATTTTGCAGTGACCCCAATACCCCGCTATGAGTACCTGGTGAAATTGTCACATAGTCAACCATGAATATTATGCTGATTGGAAGATAGAGATACATGAACCAGTTTCTTTTCTCTGAAAGACTGTAACCTTTGGAGAACCATAATCCGAGACCTACAGCTGGTAGAAAGAAGATAATATTGAGTCTAATAGCAGATATAATGAATCCTTCTAATGCTGAGTCGATTGGATATGGGAACCATATGTACATGATAGCTTGGAGTATTATCTCTCCAAGAAAACAGAGGGCTACTGTGAGTGCAGGGTGCTTCTTGAATAACCAGTAAATGATAGGAAATACGACTATTGATCCAAAGAGCACTGCGATGAACCAGTTGCCTGGTCCCCAAAAGGGAAGGGTTCCAAGAAGTGTGTATTCATTGAAGGTCAACACTCCATTAGCCATACCAAACAAGAATGCCCCCAAGTATAACACTGCAAATGGGAATACATACCGTTTGAACTTTCGCTTGAATGATTCCCATGAGTACAATTCTCGGAGAGTGCTTGCGCCGCTGTATTTGAATGAATACGCCATATTGAATCCCATGACGATTAAGAAGAATGGGATTGATAGTCTCTCCCAGAACACACTTCCCATTGCACCTTTAATCTCCCAGGTCAAACTGTGATCCATTATAACAAACGCGATTGCAATAGCTTTCAATACATCTAATTGAAAGTAGTAAGGTCTCTTTGGCTCAACAACCTGCTCCAGTTCAACTTCATTCTCATCAGGATTCGGTAATGATTCTGGGTCCAACATGAAGATTCATTTCGTATAGAAACTCATCAATAATATAACATTCTACATCCGCATTCACTGCAATATTTGCACCAGAATGAGATGTCCATCAAATCCTTAAGTAGGGTATACTGCAACGAAGTTTGATAATAGAGGTTCCCACCACATGGCATTTTTGAATCGGTCAATTGCATCAGTCTATTTTGCATATGCACTTCAAGCAACTGCACAGGCAATAAGCTGGCAATTTGCTGTATTCTTTGTTAAACACGATCTGAATGCTACCTCTTTTCTAGAATTATCCCTTGCTTATGCACTACCTCCCTTTGTAATTATGCTGATGGCTCCGATTTGGGGGTCACTTTCAGACCGATGGAAAAAACGAAAGCTGTTCATGATTATAGGGTTTATTGGATATGCTATAACCTTCATCTTCTATGCGTTTGTCTTCAATATCATTCAGTATCTGATTGTGGCGATAATTGGTGCTATATTCTCATCAGCTGCTCTACCAATGGGTCAAGCTCATCTTACAACCGATGCTGAGAACAAAGGTGAACGCTTAGGATATTTTGTAGCGGCTCAATCTGGTGGTTGGTTTATTGGGGCTCTCTCTAGTGGTATCTTATATGACATTGTTGGGATGAGAGTTTTATTCATTTTTGCAGCTGTTCTTTCTCTTTCAGCAACTGCGAGCTCTGCGATTCTGATCAAAGATATTCCCTTCAATAAAGTAGTCAACTCTGGAAAACAGCGAATCACTGATATTCTAAAGAAACCCGGCATGAGCCGCCTGACCGTGGCGGTTGCTTTCAGTCAGATTGGAATGAATTCCATTGCAGCATTTCTTGCTATTATGATTGTAGATGAACTTGGGGGAAGCACCGCATTTGTAGGTCTTTCAAATTCAGGCGCTACACTAATTGCGGTCATCATCACTGGATACATTGGTAAAATTGTGGATCGACGAGGACCAATTAAAGTCCTAATTCTCGCTTATTTCTCGTACACTGTTTTTGCTTGCATGTTCGGTTTGGTCCAGGATCCAATAATCGCTGCAATTCTGTGGGCGTTACCTATCTACCCCTTATCTGCAACTGCAACATCAGCACTAGCTGCGTTAATGTCTGGAGAAGATGAGCGAGGAAGAGCCATGTCTCTTGTGTATGGTGCTCAAAGTGCTGGTGGTTGGATTGGCCCGATAGTTGGCGGTCTTTTTGCAGAATACGTTTTCCTCACTGTGCAACCAATCTCATTCATTAATGCTGCATTCAACTTTGTCGCTTTACTTCTTGCAATATCGTTGTATCGTACAATGGGTTCTCTGAATGGTCAAAAGAATGAAGTACATGAACCCATTAGGTCGCCATCTGAAATTTCAGATGATGTATTCCAAGACGAATAATATTGATATGACTATTTTTCATTTATGGAATCATGCCAGATGGATGTACTGCAGGTGCCAAAATAATCGGTGACAGGTTTTACATGTTAAAAAACCGAGATTTGATTTTGGGTGGATTCAGAGATACTGTTGTCTTTGAGGATGATGTCTTCTACGTAGCCGGTGTTAATCCCAGTGAAGGCGAACATACAGGAGCGGCTTTTGGATTCAATAGATCCGGTCTAGCTGGATGCAACACAACAGTTCTAGTGACATCTCACAGAGCTTATGATATTCTGCTTGAAAGAATTCTCAGAGAGACCAGAACTATAGAGGACGCCTTTGAACTGGTCGAAAAAGATTTGGAAAGCGGAGAAAGATATCATTGGAGTAATTTCATCCTCGCTTCACCAACTGGAGTAGGTGCAATCGAGATTGGAGATGGTGTTGCAGTTCTTGAGCAAGATCCGAACATCATCACCCGGACAAATCATCATCTCTTGTTACCTACATCGGATATACTGCGTCGTGCATCCCTCGCAGAACGTGAAACTGGAGGCCCCTTGAATACTAGTCAACGTAGAAGGCAGGAAGCTGCTAAGCTACTATCCGAAGCAACTTCTATGATGGACATGACTCAGCTTCTGGGTACACATAAGGAAGGTCGTGGCTTTGATTCAATTTGTCGACATATTTCTTCCAATCCACGAACAGAACCCTATAGGGGTGAAACTGTCTATAGCTACATTGCTGAAGTGTTAGGGTTTGATTCAGAGAAGTTGGAATTCCGGCTCAAGGTTGCACAAGGTAATCCCTGCACTGGTACATTCAAGGAGTTTGTCATCGATTTTGATTCTCCTGAAAGCAAATTCACATTGATGAATAATTATCCTTAGAATTTATGGATGAATTTGATCACCCATGGTTCCTAACTCCTCTTAATTTCCAAGTCCTTTGAACAGAATGGACATCTGACTTCTTCTTCACTAATCCATTCTAAGCTTCGGATTGATATTGCATTTCCACATTCTGCGCATTTCAGAGGTACCTGAATAACCTGCCATTGCTTCTGTTTTGCAATCTGTCTGTATGGTGCTTGATATGAACTGGCATACTCTCTTAACATTACACTAGGACCAACACATACAAGTGTCATACCCGCCATTAACGCCAACATCCACAATAACGTATCCTCTAGGAATGTATCACTGTTTAGTGACTGCATAGACCACCAGAAAAAGAAAATTCCAATGATTAGCATTCCTACTCCTATACTGAAATGGCCTCTTCTCATTCGAATTCTACACCGTTCCATTATTTACTTCAGAGCAATATTGCTTCCATTGATGAAAACTTGTTCAACCTTGCTGTAAAACTCGAAGGGGTCTCCGGACCAGATTACAATGTCTGCATCTTTACCACTCTCAAGAGACCCTACCATATCATCTATGCCTAGGATTTCTGCCGGATTAATAGTAATGCACTTCAGCGCATCTTCTCTGCTCATCCCTTCCTTAATGACATACATTGGAAGAAGTGGGAAATAATTCATTGGGGTTATTGAGTCGGTCTGTAGAGCAACCTTCACTTTGCCTTTATTCAAGTCTACTGCGGTTTTGAAACCTCTATCTCTTGTTTCTGGTTTGCTGACCCAGAGCATAGTTGGACCAACAACTGCTGGGAACTTAGATTTTGCAATGAGTTTGGTTATCTTGTGGCCTTCGGTGCAATGAATCAAAACAGCTCGTATTTTGAACTCATTTGCGATTCTAATAACGGTAGCAATATCATCTGCACGATGAGCATGTGCATGTATAGGAATCTCACGTTTGAGTACTCTGATGATGGTTTCTAGCCCAAGATCTCTCTTTGGTGGATTTGGAGGTGCATCACCTTTGTCAATTGCTACTTTTACTTTGGCCAGGTAACTCTCTACTTCGATCATGTGATTCTGACCATCGACAAGAGCTTTCCTTAGGACCGATGCGACTCCCATACGAGTAGATGGTGTTCGTTTTTCACTCCCATGTACTCGCTTCGGGTTCTCACCAAAAGCTACCTTCAAACCTGAAGGAGCTTTTACAATCATCTCATCAACTACTCCTGAACCAATTGGTTTCACAACAAATGCTTCACCAGAAATGACGTTTCCTGAACCTGGTCCAGTATTGATACTAGTAACACCACCTCTGATTACCTCTTCGAGAGATGGTTCATCAGGATTGAAGGAGTCAATACCTCTTACTTCCGGCGTTGTTGCTTTCGTCATTTCATTACCGTCCATCCCTGCCCAACCAATTGACCCATCAAATAGACCCTGGTGACAATGTGCATCGATGAAACCTGGAACTACATATTTTCCTTCTGCGTCAATTGTCTTCGTACCTTTTGGAATAGTGACAGTTTTGCCTACTTCTTTGATTTTCTTATCAAATAGTATAGTTCCACCTTTGACTAATCCATTTACCGGGCAAAGAATTGTTGCATTGATGATTGCTTTCACTTGTAATTTTCCTCCTTGCGCGGTGAAACCTCGGTAAGTGAAAAGTGTTCTCGTATGAATGTGTCATTCATTAGTTTGCGATTCAAGCACATGAGCAGACCAGCCTGCAATACGTGAGAGCGCAAAGAGAGTAGTATTGAACTCAGGTGGAAAACCAAACGTGGAGTAGGTCGCTGCATTATACAGATCTACATTGGGATGTGCCTGAATCCCTTTGAGGTCTGTGAGCAGAGCGCTCCCATCACTTGCTACTTCCTCAATAATATCGATTAACCAATTATTGTCGGTATTGATGGCCCTACGTTTGAGCATTTCTTTTAGCATGGCAGCTCGGGGATCGAAACCTCGATAGATGCGATGACCCATACCAAAGATTTTGTTTCCTCTTTCTATACGCTGTTTTAGAAAAGAGTTCATTTTATCTCTTAACCTTACAATATCTACATGACGATCCAAACGTTGTTCAAGAGCCTCTTTAATATGAACAACAAAATATGGATCAGGCGTCTTTAGCCTGATAACCACATCCACATCACTGCCATCTTTTGCCTCATCTCTCGCAACAGAACCAAAAACGCCTAGTTCCAAAATCC
>JABCTV010000119.1 GCA_018238205.1 Candidatus Thorarchaeota archaeon | reverse complement strand
CCGAGCTTACCTACTGAGCGTATAGATGCAGTTGGACCCTTTGCATCCATGCCTTGAACTGCACCAACACCTCCAGACATGAATTCTCCTCTTCTTCGACCATCAGGTGTTGCAGCAGTTAGAGGAGCAAGTGGAATAAAGTAATTCCAAGAAAGATAACCAGCTCTGAAACGACGACCAGTATAGGGATTCTTATGTTTGAACGCTTCTTCAGCCCAGAACATCGAGAGCTCCCTAGCAATATCATCTACGTAGTCATCATCATTGCCGAACTTTGGAGCTTTAGATCTAAGTAATTGACGGAGTTCTTCGTATCCTTCATAATTTGCTTCTATCGCAGTAACCAGTTCAGACATTGTGACTCTCTTTTCTTCGTACACCATCTTCTTGACCGCAGCTACAGAGTCTGCAACTGTTGCGATTCCCATTCCTTCGAGTGTATTGAAATTCCAAACAGTTCCACCTTCATTGACATCTTTGCCATTCTCAGCACAATCATCCATGAGAGCGCTAAGGTAAGGTGTAGGTTGATACTTGGCTCGGATTGTATCTGCCATATTTCCACATGAAGTGAGTAAACGAATCAATTCAACTAGCTGAGTTTTTACAGCACCAAGAAATTGCTCATAGGTTGTGAAGCTACTTGGATCTCCGGTCTTAATCCCTATCTGCTTTCCAGTAGCAAGGTCCTTGCCATTGTTCATCGCAAACTCAATAGCTTTAACCAAATTGAAATTAACATCAACAGTATCAGATCTGTCATTTCCTTGCATTGTATTTTCCAAGCAACCTACAATACCGTAATCCCAAGCATCTTCGCGAGGTACACCTTGCCAGACCATTCCTTCTATACTGTGCTCATCAAAGTTCATGAGGAAGGGAGACCCTTGTGCTTTAGCAACCATCTCTGAAACGCGAATTAGGAAATCCTGAGGTGTGTTTTTATGAAGTCTGACATTGGGTTTTGGTTCAAAGAGGTTCATTTCCTCGATGACCTCCAAAGCAAGCCAAGTGAGATCATTTGTCAGGTCCTCACCATTAGGGCCGCATCCACTCAAGGTCATGAGCTGACCAAAGCTTGAGTTGATGCCTTGATTCATTCCTAGTTTTCCTTGAAAGTCGTACACATAGTTGTGTTTGACCCAGTAACACTGCATCAATTCCTTTGCTTGTTCTCTCGTGAGTTCTCCTGACTCAATGTCCTTCTTGTAGAACGGGTACATATACTGGTCCCATCTTCCATGAGAAAGACCAGCACCAGGATAAGACTCAGCAGCCATCACAAGCATGTGCGTAATCCATAGGGACTGTAAAGCATCCCAGAAGGTAACAGGAGCTTCCCAAGGAACTCTATCACAGACCTCAGCAATTTTTTCTAACTCCTCTTTGCGCTTTTGTTCTGTTTCAGATTCAGCAAGCTCTCGTGCTTTCTTTGCATACTTCTTTCCAACATCTCTAGCAGTTTGACAACCTAAAATGAGTGATTCCACAAACTCCCGATGTTCAGAAGTTAGATCGCCTTTCAGTAACTCTTCATACTCCTCTGCGATTCCCTTTAGACCAATTTTCATAACTCTAGCATAGTGCGGAATCAGGTGACCTGGAACTGCAGTGGCAGTACCTACGCCGATCTCATTCAAACGAGTTGCTTCTTTAAACCATTTTTTCATATCTTTGGTCCTACTAGCAGTTTCAGACTTGTTGAGAGACCTTGACAATGACGTATTGAAATTAAATCCGACAATTAGTTCTCCATCTATGACCAATGTTGGCATGTAGTGAGTCATAACCTCATGAAAGAAAATTGCACGGCGCATTGGGAGACCGTGCTTCCAGTAATCATCTGGAAGTTCCACCTTGACTGCCATCGATTTCAGTACCTCGTTAATTGATGGAAAGAAAGGATAGATTGCGGGTTCATTAGCCCAGTCGTGGACTGAATACACCTCATCCCAATCAGTACCGGTAGTGAAGGAAATCACTTCGTTTGATTCTTCACGCTCGTTGAATGAGTAGAAGTGATCTCGTAATTTTTGAACTCTCTTAGATAGCTTATCAGAATGAGTCCAGATTTCAATCAAGGGTGTGTTAGTATCGTCAATGGTCATATCGAGGATTCCACCATGCAAGTGCTTGATTGGGGGATTTCTGTTCCTTAAAAGATTACATATTCTGATAATAATTAACGAATGAGGTTCGCCAAAGATATATGCTCTCATGTTGAGAGGAGTTTCATATGTCTGAATCAGCCAAGGTCAGAAGTGATGTCGCATTAGATAAGGTAGAATTTACCGTTGGACTAACATTAATTATCTGGTCAATCGTGATACCTACAGGGTTCCTGATATTTTTCTTGCCACCCATAGGATCATATCTAATCATCAGAAGTGTGACCAATATTGTCAGAGCAATTCGAGATGGCGAGTAGTAGTTGCAACAATCTATCGTACGACCCTGCAACTGGCGCTAGGCTTAAAAGCAGTCCAAGTTCTCTGCCTCCATCCGCCCGATAAGAGATTACTGGGTTTTAGGAAGGCACCAGAATGAGAAAAACAAGTAGAATATTGGCACTCATGTTTGTCGCATTCATGATATTGGGTTCAACCCCAGGACAAACAATTACATCCAGTGTTGATTCTAATCAACCCATGGGCGCTCAGCTAGACTTTCTAAGTCCAGCTGCTTACGATTCACCGAACATTACTGCATCACTCATTAGCTTAGCTAACGGGAGCACAGTTTCAGGAAATTTCGATATCACTTTGAATATGACCTCAGATTTTACTGCTCTTAACCTAACTCTATTTGTTGATGGTGCTATTTACCCTGCATATAATGAAACCGCAATTGTTGCAAGTCCAAGTTGGATTGAAGTGATTAGCAATATTGATTCAACAACTCTATCAGAAGGAATGTTGAACTTCACGGTCCTCTTTGAGAACAATGTTACACAGAAAGAATCAATCTACTTGCTCTATTATGTAGACAATGATGGATTCGACATGGATGTTGACCTCTATATTCCAATAAACGAAACTGAAGTCAGTGGAATCATTAGCATAGACCTTAACGTAACCGCTGACGTGGATACTCTCAACCTTACAGTATTTGTTGATGGCGAAATCTACTCAACGGAGTTTGTGGGAACTGGCAATATCAGTGTAATAGTTGATACAAGCACACTAATTGAAGGATATGATAATTTCACATTATTCTTCCAATATGATGTTCTTGCAACATATTTCTCACACTCCATGTATCTTGTATATCTTGTAGATAACGATGGTTTGCCAATAACTGTCGACCACCTATCTCCAGCAAATCAAACTCAAGTTTCAGGGGTATTCAACCTCACTCTTGAAATCGGTTCTGAATATGAACCACTCAATTTCACTCTGTTCGTGGATGGTGTTATTCATGAATACAACGAGAGTGTATTAGGAATTAAGCATCAGATAGTTGCGATAAACACAACAGGACTTACAGAAGGTTCACTTAATTTCACTCTATTATTCTATTACAATGTCACTGGAGAAGAAGCACAAGCCGTGTATACACTTGTCTTCAATGTGAATAATCATCATGCACCCACACTTATCATTCTAAGCCCTACTGCAGATTCAACAGTAACAGGTTTAGTTGATCTTTGGCTGAACATCTCATCTACACATCCAGACCTATATCTCAACATAACTGTTGATGGTGTAATCACAGATGAATTCAATCGCACTGCCATCAGTGCTGGAGCATTCAACTATACATTCAATGCCAGCAGATACGAGAATGGAAATTTCCTCATTGGAATCACTACTTTCACTGGTGAAAATACTTCAACAACTTCTGAGATTACCCTAGTTTTCCTGGATCATGTTCGAGTATGGATATCTGGTCTAACGAGCTTTGACACAATTTCTGGTGATGAAGAGTTCACTATAAGAATAGAAACACCTTATGATAATGCAACAGTGTCATTCTTTATTAACGGAACCCCTGTGACAAATCTTCAAAATATCATAGTGTATCCTGGTGCAAATACTTTCATTCTCAATACTACCCTCTATTCTGAAGGTATCCATGAAATCACAATTATAGCTAGTGATGGATTTGGTTATGAATGGGAAACTTCAATGATTCTGATGATTGATAACAAAGGAGCTCCAACTATCCGATATGCCACAACTGATGCAGTGGTGATTGGATTAGCTGCGTTCACTATTGACGTTACTTCAGCCTGGGATGAACTCATTGTTACTATATTTGTAGATGATGTGTTAGTTTCGGATTATGACAATGTCACTGTGGATGTTAGTTCTGGAAGTTTCACATTCTACATCAACACAGATGCGTACAGTAAAACTGAACATACAGTCAGAATTGTAATGACGACAATCGAGGGAGATAGTTCAGAGGTTGAACGAATCTTTGGATTTGCTTCACTTAGAATTGAAGAAATAATCAGTCTTGGAATCTTAGTGGGACTTGCTTTAATCATTCCACTGTACCGAAAGAAACAGGGATATCCAATCAAGACTGTGTTAGTAGTAGATACAGTATTTGCTCTAGTAATTGTTGGAGCATCCATGATACTTGGAATCTCAACAATTCCATTCATGCTCTGGCATGTCAACATGGCTAGCATCTGGGCGATTGGTGGTGTTCTAGTATTCACAAACTGGGCCCTGCCGTTCGTAATTGAAGACCCAAGTTCTGAATAGAATCACAATAATCTTGTCACGGGTATATCTGTTGACAACTCAGAGGACCACTTGGCAAAAGATGTGTATATGTCAACTTGGTCCTTTGGGATTGTTGTTTCCACAGATTTTACCTTCCAAGGTGCAGCAGTTCTTGCAGTTCTTGAGATTACGATGTCAGCGAAATCAAAACCTTTCTTTGTGACATCAGCTACAAAACTAGCAATCTTTGCATCTTTCCTAACCACAACTCCTACGCCAATAACCCGACCATCAGAATGAAACTCAAGAAGATTTCCCTTAGACCTCCCGTCAATCACATCTCCAGCTATCTCAGCAAGAGAGCCGGGATATGCAATATTCGAGAATTTCATTGATTTAGGTAATTTTTGGGGAGCTTTAATTTTAACAGTTTTTACCTTGCTAGTTCTCTTTTCAGGTATTTTTTTGAGCGATATCTTGAGATTAGAAATAGAACCTCGTGCAAAATACTTGACTTTCATCCAGTAGTTGTATGCCGCAGGTGGGGTCGTAGCAATTACACGAACAACTCTCTTTTTCTTCATAGCAACTTCAGCTGCTCGAGTCAATTTGGTTCCAATAGCGACTTTTTGTTGTCTAACATCAATATCTAAATTCCTGATTATGCCAATCTTTCCAGCAATTGGATTCTTCTCCGTTCGAAATACAATCTCTCCAACAACACGACCCTTTTCCTCAGCTACTAACCAACCCCAACGTGCAAAGGCTGCCCCTCGATGTTCTTCCTTTATCTGCTCAACAGTTGTGTATCCGCCCTCCCTTGTTCTGTAGAACCATCGAGTACCTTGATACACTTCAAGTAAATCGGTGCAATCCTTCATCATACCTTGACGTATGGTAACCATCACTAGATACCTCTGATAATTTCTCCAAGAACGATGATGAAAATAAAACGCTGTAAGACACGTTATCTTCATTTGATTGACTCACTAAGATTCACGCATCTCATGCTCAGCTCTCGAGCATTGGGACCGAACAAATATAGTATGGGCTCAACACCAATACCACCAGGAACATGAATTGCAGGATAGGTAGTTCTCTTTCCAGGTATCTTTTCTGCGTTCTTGATGGCTTTGATGATTTTTGTAGCTGTACTTTCAGGATCATGTAAAGTTACTACTTTGAATCCAATCTTCTTTGCAGACTTCACCACAGCTTCTCTTCCAGATACACATAGACAAGAACGAATTTTGGTCCATGTATCTATGGCATCAAGTAGAAGCTCAGCTGTATGATGGGAAGTTCCAAATTGAGGACTTACGAGTGCTCTTGCACGACCATCAATTATCGTAATGCGGCCAGGAACTCCAGCAACATTCTCTATCGAGTTTGCATTTCTATTACAGGCGACAAGATTTGCTCTGACTTGAGGAACAATTCCCACAAAAGACTCAGCAGCTTCGATGATTCGAAGTGCATCAACCATATCAGATATGACAACTGCACGCTCTGATAGATCGTCATCACTCCCACCAAGAAGTTGAGCACAGACTTGGCAATTCACTACCTTAAGTGATGGTACTTTTTCCTGGTGTATCTCACATAGAGTGGATCCAAGTCGAGAACGCATGCAAGTTGAACAAATTTCTCTAACCATCTTATCGGCATCAGAATCGCCGCTTCTAATCATCTCTGTGAGCTTGTTAGTTAAAATCTCAATCTCACTTGCGAGCCTTGTCTTGACCACTGGTTGGCTCAAGTATTTACTTACCGCAGCTTGGGTCAAATTCATGTTAGATGCAATCTCAGTCTGTGAGAAACCATCTTCAGATAGCGCATGGGCAACGAATGTTCGAACAACACGGAGGAAGTCTCTTTGTACAATCTCACAGGGCGGTCGCATGATAGAAATCTCCCAATTATTTATAACACTGTTATAATAACCGTTATAAGAATGCTTGCATCAACACAAATACAGAGGTCTCATAATGACTGAATACCCAGTCCGAAGAAATCCAAAAAAAATGATTATCGTTACAACGATAATTGTCATACTCATTGTTGCATCCTATGGCTTCCTAACATTCTGGAAGCCCAAGTTTGTAGTCTATACTTACAGTAGTTTCATGGACTGGGGAGATGAGGGTGCAGAAGTAGTACTAGAACGAGCATTTGCACCTTTTGAAGAGAAGTATGGAATTGACATCGACTTTGTAATTCTTCAAGCTGATGCCAATTTCATTGTATCAAGATTGAATGCAGAGG
This sequence comes from Candidatus Thorarchaeota archaeon, assembly GCA_018238205.1. Classification (GTDB taxonomy): domain Archaea; phylum Asgardarchaeota; class Thorarchaeia; order Thorarchaeales; family Thorarchaeaceae; genus SMTZ1-45. The sequence continues at coordinate 2,317 of JABCTV010000119.1, read as the reverse complement.
CTGCAAATCCGGTAGCTGATGTTGTGATAGGAATCGACAACATCTTGATTCTGCAGGAAGCAGCTCGAAATGTTCTGGAACCATACATATCGCCAAATCTGGCATTGATTAATGATACCCTTGTAAATGCTCTAGATCCTGAGCATTATCTAACACCATTCGATTTTGGACTTGTCACTCTGATATACTCAATGAATACTATCAATTCTACTACTCACCCAGAACTGGACAATCTCACACTAGAAGACTTAGCCACTTCCGAGCTAGCATCAGCTCTTGTCACAGAGGACCCCCATCTGAGTAGTCCGGGCCTCGCGTTCCTATTGTCACAAATCGCAATCTATGATAAAATTCTGAATGCAAGTTGGACCGATTGGTGGGAAGCAGTAGAGGGGAATATTGACATAGAAGAAGGTTGGACTGAAGCTTGGTCCGCATGGTCCTCGGATCCAACTAAACATCTTCTTGTAAGCTATGGGACCGACCCTGCCTATTCTGCTCATTATCTTGGTTCAGAACCAGATACTGCAATTGCGCCGTTATACTACCAAGACAAACATTGGGCGTGGATGCAGGTCGAAGGGGTTGGTCTAGTAAAGAATGGACCAAACCCAGAACTTGGAAAAGCCTTCATTGACTTCTGTCTGAATGCAACAGTCCAATCTGAAATCCCACTTAATCAGTGGATGTTTCCGGTAAGAACAGACCTCACCCTTCCAAGTGTATTCGATTACGCAATCCATCCCAGTGAAGTAAGTATTCTCAATACTTTGCTAAATAGCACTGAGATTGCAGCTAACCTTCAATATTGGTTAGATGAATTTGATACTGTGATGACGCCGGGATAAGAAGGGACTTATTTGACTAAACAGGAACGCGGGACATACATAGTATTGTTGCTACCAATCATCCTATTGTCCATCTTCCTTGTTTATCCTGTTGTAAGCGTGATTGCGCAGGGATTAATCTCTGAAACTGGCACTTCCTTCGTCGATACACTATCCGCATATAGGACTCAATATACCATTGCATTCACATTCATCCAAGCTAGCCTCAGCACGATCTTAGCTCTTCTTGTAGGACTACCAGGAGCTATGCTTCTAGCAAGACTTAGATTTCGTGGAAAATCACTCATTCGAGCTCTCATCATAGTACCCTTTGTTCTACCACCGATTGTTGTTGTCGTAGGCTTTCTCCAAATGTTTGGATCATATGGGGTCATTGATTCAACCCTCATGTTGCTAACTCAATCGTCAACATCAATTCTGAATCTTGCCGATGGTCTTGTTGGCATTATACTTGCACATACATTCTACAATGCACCACTTGTTATGCTCCTTGTTTCAGCATCCATGGAACGATTGAATCCTGAGATAGAAGAATCTGCAGAGATTCTAGGAGCTGACTCAATATCTCGTTTTAGAAAAATTACACTTCCCCATATTCGTCCGGCCCTAGCAGCTTCAGCGATACTGACCTTCCTCTTTTGTTTCATGTCATTTCCAATCGTACTGGCATTAGGAAATGGAGCATATCGGACACTTGAGGTTCAAATATGGAATTCTTTTAGATGGTCAGATTTTGGAGAAGCAAGCTCCCTCGTACTAATTCAGATTATGATAACAATTACACTTGCGGTTTCATACATTAAATTAGCAAAGGTGTCTGACGATGATTCTGGGCCAACCACAACAATTCGAACTACAACTCTTGACAAATACAAGGATTGGGAAAAATATGTTATTGTCGCCTATCTTGTTATGATTCTAATCCTGATTGGTGGACCAATTGTTTCCATCTTTCGCGCCGCCTTCTTCGATCCGATAACCCATAGCTATACCCTAGATGGTTTCAGTTATCTCATGACAACTGGAACAAGTGGTGGACTAAATCCGCTCATAAACTCCCTCTTCTATGGAGGATTGGCAACTCTTCTCTCCATCTTAATCGGAATTCCTCTTGCATATTCGCATAAATCAAAATCAAAAGGACTACCATCACTATCATCTGTAATGATCTTGCTTCCATTAGGAATCTCATCCATCACAGTTGCATATGGATTAATGACAGTTATCGCGGTTCCAACTGGTCTAAATATCAACCCATGGCCAATCATCGTGATCGCTCAGACAATCATTGGACTTCCCTTTACTGCACGGTCAATTGAGATTGGACTAAAGAGTATAGACCCGGCTATCTTGGATCAGGCGGATTCCCTGGGAGCTTCAAGACTTCAGCGACTCTTCTATGTTGAACTACCTCTTCTTATTCCAAGTATTTTGGTCGGTGCTGTGTTTGCATTTGCAATGGCAATAGG
>JABCTV010000118.1 GCA_018238205.1 Candidatus Thorarchaeota archaeon | reverse complement strand
AGGCTTATTTGGTTGGGACCTGAGTAGAATCTACACACTTTCTTCATATTCATCATTATTAGCCCATCCAATAACCTCTATTTCTTTGCGTGACTTTGGCGATTTATAGCAACCTTCTGTGCTGTGTACTAACCGATGGCATGTAACGCAGATATTCACTAGCGTACGATCATCTTTAACACCTAGCCCATAAAGTCCATGATGAGGATAATCTAGGTCATACGACTCATTGCATACTTGGCATACTTCTTTGGCTAGGATGAACTCTTGACGCTTTTTATATTCAGCCTTGCCAAACCTTACTGGCTTGTCGTTCTTTAGGTTGCAGCGTTTGTGCGGTATTCTATAGGACATCTGTTTTCTTTTCTGTAGCTCAATAATTGCTCTGATATCACATGGTTTTCCAACAACCGCTAATTTCTTAGAAACGCCACCATCAAGATACTCTTTTACAAATCTTGCAATGTTTGGTACAGAGCAATGAAGAGACCCAATCGTATCAAGAAGTTCATCGGGATTTGTAATGAGTACGGGGATACCTGAAAATCTGTCATTATTCTTAGCTTTAATAGTGACTACACCATCAATATGGCCCGTTTCCAATGCACACTTGAGAATAGAGGTCACTACACCTCCAGATTCTACCCTTTCTAGTACACTCGCATCTAGAGCGCGAGCGATAAACATTGTGTTACTCATTTAGAAACCTCCATTTTAACAGCACACACTTTGTATTCAGGCATTCCACAAGCTGGGTCCAAAACTGGATTCGTTAATTTATTTGCACAGGCTTCACTGAAGTGGAACGGTAGAAAGACAAAACCTTCTGGAACATCGTCAGTCACTTTAGCCTTGACTTCGATGCTTCCACGTCTGGAGGTCAAGGTAACCATTGTGCCAGCTTTAATGCTCTGTCGAGCAGCATCTTTCGGATTGACCTCGAAGTACGCACTTGAAACTTCATCATTCAACTTCGGAGTCCTACGACTCATCGTTCCTGTATGATAATGAAAGATAGTCCGCCCAGTTGAAAGTATGTATGGATAATCTTTGTCTGGTAGCTCAGCAGGAGGGATATAATTCACGACCTGAAGATGCCCCAGTCCATCTGGCGTATTGAATTTTTCAGTAAAGAACGTGCTTGTGCCAGGATGCTCCTCAGTTGGGCAAGGCCATTGGATACCTCCAAGTGTTTCTTCCAGCCGTTCATAGGTGATACCCTTGTATGGTGGTACAACTCGTCTTATTTCTTCAAAGATCTCTCGTGGTGATGAGAAATCAAATTGCTCCTTGTAACCCATTCGCTCAGCAACCTGAAGAACAATCCACCAATCGGGTTTTGCCTCACCTGGAGAATCCAGGAGTTTGTTTATTTTCTGAACCCTTCTATCAACATAGGCATGGATACCTTCTCGTTCAACCCAAGCACTAGCAGGCAACACAACATCAGCTAGCTTAGCAGTTTCGGTGGGAAAGATATCCTGTACTATCAGCAACTCCTTCGATTGCAGTGCTTTCTTCACATTGTCGATGTCAGGAACAGCCATCATGGGATTAGTTCCAACTATCCACATATACTTCGTTTGCTGAATCATCTTAGTATATGGTAGACCAGGTTGATCTGGAAGATTCTCAACATCCCAGAGCTCCGCAAATTTCTTGTGAGGTTCAGCAGCAGTACCTACTTTTTGGAATCCGGGATAGAACACATTGAGGCAACCCATATCACCAGTACCCTCACCATTAACCTGACCACGTGTCGGACTCGGACCAGTTCCTGGTCGACCATATTGACCAGTTATCAAAGCCAGCGTAGCTAATGCCTTTATCCCATCAGCTCCAGTAATGTGTTGGTTCAGTCCTTGATTAAATAACACCGAACCGGTTTTCGCTTTGGCAAATATCTTAGCAGCCTTCTTTAACTTTCTAACTGACACTCCACAGGTCTTTACCAAATCATCTAGGTTCAATGAGTTTAGATGTTCTCTTAACGCTTCAATGCCAACTGTTCGAGCCCCAATGAATTCCTTATTCTCCAACCCTTCGTCGAGGATGATTTTCATCAAAGCGTTGATGACAACTACATCAGTACCAGAGTTTAACTGAAGATGGACATCACTAAGTTCTCTAGCTGTTACGCTCTTCCTTGGGTCAATTACGATTGCTTTCGCACCGTTTGCCTTTGCTCGTAGAGCTCTCATGTACATCAGAGGAAATGTTTCTTTCAGATTGATTCCAACAAGTAATATGCAATCAGCTTTCTCTAAATCTAACTGAGAAATTGGCATCACTCCAGATCCTACAGTGGGACCAAGACCAGCTGCACTTGAGGAGTGGCATAAACGACCACAATACTCCACATTATTGGTTCCCATTACGACACGAGTGAACTTCTGCAAAACATAAGCATCTTCATTGGTGTTCTTACCAGAAGTTAGCATTCCAAATTCATTCGGTCCGGCCTCTTTCAGCTTCTCAGTTATGTAATCAAATGCCTCATCCCAGCTGCATTCTACCAACTCATTAGACTTACGAATCATGGGAGTCTTCAGCCTATCCTCTGCATAGAGAAATTGGTAGGCATTATGACCTTTCGGACAGTTACCACCTTCGTTAACAGGATGGTCTATTTGTGGTTCCTGACCAATGATCTTCCCATCCTCAATGACAAGATAGATCCCACAGCCACAGCTGCAATACGGACAGATTGTCTTCTCATATGCGACCATTCATTTCACTCCAACTGTGTTTGGACCGAGTTCTGTGATTGTCTTCACAAAGTCGTCGACAACTGTAGCGAACTTGATTGCCTCAGATGCGGATACCCAGTCCAAGCGCAATCGCTCTGGTTCAATTCCAATGGTTTCAAGAAGACTCTTCAGCATCATGTATCTGCGTCGTGTATAGAGATTCCCTGTCTTATAGTGGCAATCCCCGGGATGACAACCCGCAACGAGCACACCATCTGCACCCATCAAGAGTGCTTTGATAATCATTGCAGGATTCACCCTACTTGAGCAATTCACTCTGATGGAATAGATATTAGGGGAATACTGAATTCGGCTCGTTCCAGCCAAATCTGCACCAGCATATGAACACCAGTTGCAGAGAAAAGCAAGAATTCGGGGTCTAAAGCCTTCTTCATGAGATACAGTAACATTTTCTGATTGTTCCGTTGCTATCCACTTCTGTTCAGTTTGTATTCATTATTTCTTGCCTGAAGCAGATACCCTAAATCGTGTATAGACCGCGGGAGGGTATCTAATAGGCTATACGTGCTAAACTTTAGGCACTAGATGGTAATGAATCATAATTCATACCGAAAATTCTGACTTATTAATGCATTTACTGCGGAAAGTAAATAGTTTGAATTTATTACATATTGTAACTCAAAAATAAATTACAAAATTCCACTGGAAAAAAACCAAGATGGAAAATGAAAGCGACATCTCGTGGCATGATTCATTCACGTTAATCCTGATTTCTATAATTTTCAGACACATTTAATGAGGCGATTGTTCAGGATTATTATGTGATGAAAATGGTTGTCAAGAAGGTCATCATTGTTCCACACACACATTGGGATAGAGAGTGGTACTTACCCTTTCAGAGATTCAGATTCATGCTAGTTGATCTAATTGATGATCTTCTAGAAATTCTGAAACAACAGGATTACAAGTTCATGCTGGATGGCCAGACAGTGATCCTAGAAGATTATTTTGAGATACGACCTGAACGAAGTGAGGAACTGCTCAAATGGATCCGCGATGGAAAGATAACTGTGGGACCGTGGTATGTGCTTCCAGACCAATGGCTAGTGGGGGGCGAGAGTCTCATCCGGAACATCGAGTATAGTTTTGATTTGGCTAGAAGATTCAAAATTCCACTTATGAAGATTGGATACTTGCCAGATATGTTTGGCCATTCAAGCGCTATTCCTCAACTTCTGAGTGACCTCACAGACTTCAAAACAACAGTGCTTTGGAGAGGAGTACCACAGGATATAGTAACAGTTCCCTTCATTTGGAAATCGCATCCTTCTTCCACCTCTTCAATTCCAGGTGTGTATCTACCAGGTGGCTATGGGAATGTTTCCCGATTCGTTGATGATTACAAGGGATTCACTGAAATGGTCGATAAGGGCATCTCAACACTTGAACCCTTCTCACCAGTTCCAGTATATCTGTTCATGAATGGTTCTGACCATTTATCACCGCAAGCATTTGTCCAAGAATATAGCGAACGAATGAAAAAGGAAGGATTGGACATTTCTCTTGGGTCTCTTAATGACTACTTTGAGGAACTAGAGAAGACAATCTCAGAATCCGATTATACCCCTCCAACACACTCTGGAGAATTTCGTTCTTCAGCGAGGGCTCCACTTCTGCAGGACACATATTCATCCCGAATGTGGATCAAGCTTTGGAATCAAAGAGTTGAGGATTTGCTGGTGAGGCAAGCTGAACCCATCAATACCTATCTTTGGTTAGCGCTGAAGAATACCTATCCGACCAGTTATTTGCAAACCGCTTGGAAATGGCTTCTAAGAAATCATCCTCATGATTCGATATGTGGATGTTCAGTTGACAGCACTCATGAAGAAATGAAAGCTCGCTTCTCATGGGCAGAATCTATCGGAGAGAGTCTTGTCGAAAGTTCAATCAAAACCATCAAGGAAAATACAGAAGAATCAACTGAATCGAGTATTCTTGTTTTTAGCTCAGGAGGAAGTTTGGAATCTCCAGTCTATCTAGAATTTTCTGCAGCGAAAGACCAAAAGATTGACGGGCTACGAGCGCCTAATGGTACAGTCTATCCTGTTCAGCGTTTAGCATCAAGAGATGAGGTTTTCTTTGAAACAACTGTAGGAATGAGGATGGCCAAGATGGGTATCAATCTTCTACCTGGAAGAAAACTGATGAATTTCTACATTAACGAAGTAGAGTATTATGATGGTGACAAACCAGGTTTACTTGAAGTCAGATTTGTTTCAGATCACCAGCTTATTGGTGACCTTGATTGGGAAGGATTCAAACAAGATACTCAGGAGTTGATTGCAAGCAAGCGATACAAGAAAGTGCACCTTATTGCTGCAAAACCGACCCAGAACGTATATGCCGCAGTAATTCCATTGCAACCTTGGTCGTTCACTAAGCTCGTTCCTGTTACAATTCCACCGGAGCCGGTCACTGATGAACTTCAGGTCATTGATAATCAAGTAAGTAATCGATTCTACTCTGTTTCTTTCAACAAGGATGGCACATTAAACATTGTCAATAAAGAAACTGGAATGCGATACGAAGGACTTCACATTTTTGAGGACTATGGAGACCGAGGTGATGAGTACACCTTTGGGAGAGTAGGTCCTGAAAGTGTCAAGGTCAAGAATGTCAAACGACACATTGTCAACTATGGCCCAATAGTAGCTGAGATAAAACAGGAAATGGAAATAGAGGTCTTCGAAAGCCTTGACGCTTCAAGGGAAAAACGAAAGGGTAAGGTGAAAATCCCTGTCGAATCCACATTCAGATTCTATCGTGATATATCAAGAATCGAAGTGAAAACTAGACTCACAAACAAAGCAAAAGACCATCGACTTCGAGTCTGCTTTGACCTTCCGTTTTCTTCAGATGCATCTCATACTGCAACTCATTTCGGAGTCGTGGAACGTAAGGGGTCACCAGTTTCCATTCCAGATTCTGATGAGTTGGAGAGAACCCACTCCATGTTTCCAGAAATGCCTTCAGGAATCCAAGCACAAAAGCGGTTCATCAGAGTAAATGATGATAATGGAAATGAAGCCATTACAGTCTTCAATATGGGACTGCCAGAAGTAGAACTTGCAAATAGTAAACGAATTGCGATTACGCTTGTTCGTTCTGTAGGGTGGCTCTCACGCTCAGATTTCCCTGAGAGACCTATACATGCTGGACCCGGAGAAGAAACTCCTGGAGCTCAGGAGTATGAGGCGGAATATGAATACAAATACGGCTTCATCATTCACTCCAAAGAAACACCATTACATACCAGCGTGGACCATGCTGACGCGGCACTTGAGAAATCATTAACAATTTCTCTGAATCAGGTTAATGTTTTACCGGAACTGCTTGAACCAATCATCCAAATCAGTAATCCGAATGTGAGGATTTCTTCTCTAAGAATACGTAAAGATACTGTTCTCGTTACAGTGTATAACATGACAAGCAAAGAGATCGAAATAAGTGCGGAACTCGCTGATAGGATTGCAACCCTTGCTGAAGTGAAGATTGATGGTTCAATCATCAAGGAATATACTGTTAGTGGAAAGAGAACTAGCTTAATCTTCAATCCCCACGAGATTAAGATGTGCATTTTGAAGCCTAACGAATGAGCGTTAAAATATATTATTGCATGAAAATGCTAAGCTAGGTCTACTTGCAGTTTTCAATATTGCAGGTAGTTACTATACTATTTTTCATTATTCTTTGTATAGAGAATAAAAAAGAAGGCCAGCAAGCTCATTTATGAGGATTCACGTTATCACGTTATTACTTAGATGAGAAACTATTCAAATTAGTTATCTCGTGGATTAGTAGAGGTGAGTAAAATAAAACGCAAAGTAATTCTAATATTATCCATTCTTCTAATAGGAATGATGTTGGCAGGTCCAAGTCCTGTTACTGCCCAAACTTCTGAAAATTTGGATTGGGGTATTGAGGTTGGGGATATAACCAACTTCAGTTTCTATTATTGGGATGAGGAATCTGATATCACTTTGAATGAAAATATGTACATCAATATTACTGGACCCATGGGAGTAATTCCGGACCCCCTCATCAATTATTCGGATATCCCCGACACACCTGCTGAGGCGTTGTGGGTAAATGGTACTGACATGGGTTTTATGCTCATGATAATTATTTATGTCTGGAAGATTGCAATCCCAACTGGTAATTGGAGTCTAATGACAGCATTGGTAGAGAACGTTACTGAGTTTACTATCATAGAAACCATATTTCCAGTAGAACCTCACGTAATTATCGATAATTGGTATCAATGGGGTTACACCTTCAATGTATCTATATCTGGAATCGAAAATGTAGAAAATGTAGCAAATGTCACATATCTAAAATCAGATGGTTCCTTTGCTGCACTGCATCTAGTTGGCTATTTGGAAGGCACTAGTACTTTGATTGGTGAAGCTTCCATGTATCGCGATGGAACTCCGCCCGCAGTGAATACTCCGGCCAACATTGTATATGACGTGGGTGCCACTGGTAATGAGATCATTTGGAATGCAACAGACCTGAGTCCAGCAGCGTATAGAATCCTCAAGGATGACGTTGAAATAAAGCAAGGTCTTTGGAACTCATCATCTGAAGAAATCATTGTATCTGTAGATGGTCTGGCCGAAGGGTCCTATGATTACGAAGTTATCTTCTATGAAGCATGCGGTAGTAGCACATCTGACATAGTTACTGTTACTGTGGAAGAACCCGCTGCTACTACCACTACTACGACTACAACTACTACGACTACAACTACTACAACTACCACTACTACGACTACTATCGATGATTTCATCTCGGAGAACCTGATGTTGATAGTGGGTGTAGGAGGAGGAGCGGTCGTCATAATAATCATAGTCGTAATCTTCTCCAAAAAATAAACAGAGAGTCCTGAAAGTGACTGCTTACAGCTTTAAGGGTTGTAGGCAGTTACTACACTATTTTTCATATTAATAAAAAGAGAAAAGTGGGAGAGGGAACGAGTGTGATCACTAGCATGAATCAAGAAGAAGAACTCAATCAAAGTGTTCATCGAGCCAACCTGTGAGTGGGCCCCAGCAATCGGGGGGGAATACTGCGTGCGTTCCATCCTTAATGACATGAAACATTTTGTCCTCTGTAGGAATCTCATCGAATAATTTTTGACAATCCTCAACAGCAAACAATTCATCATTGTCACCAATTCCAACAAAGACAGGTAAGTTTTCAATCTCTGGAAACTTAAAGTCCACAAGATTTACAATTTTCATAAAACGGAATGTGTAATTGAAATTGAAAAGAGGATCATCAAGTCCAACCATTCCTTCGCGGTAATAATCTATCACAGGTTTGCTAGGTCTGATAATCGAACTGAGCAGTATCTTCAATTTTTGACCAGCAGACATTTTCGGATATGCATGTGGTCTTGATTTCCTAGCTGCACTCAGAAGAACTGCACCATCAATATTCTCTAGACAGTTATTCAAAGCAATTAGACTTGATAGCACTCCAAGACTATGGCCCATGATGACTACCTTTGTGTGACGTTGCTTCACGAAATCTAAGGTTTCACAGAGGTCGGCAATGAACCGCTCCATACCAGGACTATCGCCTCTATTCCCATCTGAAAGACCATGCCCTCTCAGATCGAGCCCGTAGACTGTAAACCCTTTTTCTGCCAAGGGCTCAGCAATCATTCCATAAGGTCCACTATACGCGGTGATTCCGTGTAGTAATAGAATTGCTGAATCTTTGAGTGCTTCTCCTTGTGGTTTCCAAATCCTCAGGAAGAGTATCTGATTATCTGAGGTTGTTAGTAAGTAATGAGGAGTTTCGAATTTGTTACGAAGTGCAATAATATCAACTGCCATTGAATCACATCAAGCGTAAGAATACATCGCACCTAAAATATGCTCTCTATCTCACAGTAACGCAAAGGTCCCAAGTGCAAAAAGAAAGGATGAAAGGAGCGCAACAAGTGCCAGCTCCTTCATCAAAACAAATCAATATTCAACTATTATCTTCTTGGGGGACTCGAGTGTTCTTCAACGGACATGTCGAGTTCCATGTTTACTTCTTCTATTGGTTCTTCAGCTTTTGAAATCGAGCCGAACTTTCCTAATTGAAGTCGTAGGTTCCCTCTGAAGAGACCAGTGTAACCATTCAGAAGTCGATAAGTCACGCCTTCCTCAATTGTTTCAATGGCATCGTTCCAAATAGGCATCATGATATTCGCTGTCGAATCAGCAACAGTAGCATCCAGTACACGGTATGTTTCACCGTCTCTACGGGATTCGACTGTTCTTTCTTCAGTCCTGCTCATGACCTTGAATGTGATGTTGACACTTTTCATTCCGGGCTTGAGCTCGGAAATTGTGGCCTCAATGGCCTCTACTTTATTATCGCTCATTGTTAATCACTCGCTATTGCGAATTCAGGTCATTCAAAACTAGGACAATCTTCATGTGGAAGTACAGGAAGGTTGTTAACCTCAATAATACCAGTCTGAAAAGTTTGCAT
>JABCTV010000019.1 GCA_018238205.1 Candidatus Thorarchaeota archaeon | reverse complement strand
ATGGAAACTAATTAGCTTTCAAAGGGCAATCAACTTACCCTTTCTTTCTTCTACAAGATTTCGGTCAATGAGAGCTGCTACATGGTGTTCAATCATCCACGTTTCAAATTGAAGAAATATCGGACTAATTAGTGAAGGATAGATGATTGGGTTCATCGTTATTTCTTGGATTGATTTCGCACCTTCCATAATTGATACGAGGACCAAATCCTCACGGATTCCAAATTGTCGTTGGTAGGCAGCAAGAGCTGTCTTGTAATCTTCAATAATGGGTTCTTTCAAATGGCCACTGATGAGAGCTTTGTAGTTATTGTGCTGCAATTTGTGGATTGATTCTTTGAAATCTGAAATCGATGAGTTTGGATGACCATAATATGGACCGAATTCTGTCAGGTCAATGTCTGAACCGTAGACAATGTTTGATTCAAGAATTTCAATACACATATGATCTGGAAGATGTCCAGGTGTGTAGAGCATCTGCAATGTGATGTTTCCAAGGGCAAATTTGTCTCCATCATGTAATACTTCGTCCACTTGCCCCTCATCGAATGCTCCATACATATTGGAGTTGACCAATTGTTCCCATAGTTTTCGAACTGGATGTCCTTTTCGAAATCCTAGAAATTCTTTCATTTTCTCCTTGTTATCAAAGAGGGGTGCTGTAAACTCATTTGCCGCGATTCTACAATTAGAGAGTCGGTTCAATCGCATAGCGTGTGTAATATGATCTGGGTGTATATGACTTAGAATGATAGTATCGATGTTTCTGAGTGTTAGGTCATTTTGTTGTAGTAAAGCACGAAGGTCTTCAACATTGCAACCAGGATCAACAACAACAACCTCCTCATCTATTGCAACCAAGGTATTGCATCTTGGAAATGAACCACCTATTACAAGAAAGAGCCCTTCATCTATTTTGATGTGGTTCACGTTTGAAACCTCTATCAGGAATAATAAGAAACGGCTGGATAGTCCAAATATGGGCTACCCACCATTTTGAAATTTGAATATTACTCTGTCATTCTGATTGCTTCTTCAGCTTCTGCTCTGGCTGCATGGCGCCAAGTTCTGAAGCTACCCCAAAGAATCGAAATTGTGAAGGATAATACGAGGAACATAAGAAGCATAACGTTGACAACATCAACTTTCTCCGGTGTTATACCCGCATCAATTTTGTCCCACCATAAACCTGTCATCACAAGTGCGGCCATTGGAAACATCATTATGGTGAGAACGAGGAAGATTAGAAAACCTTTGCGCGGTGACGTCTGAATGATCTTTGCAAAGCCACCAAGGTATTTGTGTTTCTGCCATTTTGTACCTTCATGGACTATCCAGAAGATAATGAACAGAATTATAACAATTAAGAATGGGATGAGGAAAATCTCTAGCCACACAATGATACACCTTGACTTCAGAGTACTAAACAACCGAAGTTTTCGACTACGATATAAAGGCTGTGGTTAACGACAGTCTGACTAAGTCCCATTATAATTTAAGATAAATATACTAGCTGGAAAGAGTTGAATGAAACCTTAGTAGTTAGTTCTGCGAATCTGGGGAAGTTTCATTTTCTCCATCTCTCATTCTAATTGCAAGTGATTCTTCTGCAGTCATCCATGTTAAGGCGACATTTTCAGTTTGTTCAATATCTGGAATCTTGGATTCCTGTTTTTGCTGAACTGTTTCTGAGTCATGAGAATTCTCTATTTTCGTACCGGTTTTAGATTGGTCGAGAATGTGCGAAACAAAATTATCACTAAGTTTGACAGCTGCAAGAATGTTGTGAATGTAGAGATTCACAAAGAAGTTAGGACTCCTTGTTGACACTTTGGAGTCAAGATTATTACAGCCTTCACAGTCACAATCTTTGAAAACTGCTTCTCTTACCTGTATTCCTTTGGAACCAACGAGGTACCTGCGTCTTGCTGTTAAGTATAGAAGAGATGAAGTATCTACACTATCAATTCCAATATCGTGTAGATAGTATTGTAGCAGGCTTATCCGAGGAAGACCAAAGATATGAAGCCAGTGTTTTTTCGTTAGGTTTCTAACATACCTGAGCACACTGTCAAGTAGCTCTTTACTATGAAAATAGAGTGGAATTACACCTCCCATGGCAAAACACGATATCCCTTGCTCTCTATGGAAATCGTAAATATCATTGATTACATCTTCAGAATGACCTTGAATTACAGCAATCACTTTGGAAGCAGGGACTACTTCAAGAAGTTCAAGAAGATTGTTTTTGATTTTACCAATTTTTGTGGTTATTTCAACTTGATTATCCTGCGGTAAAATGATTTCGTCTGGAGCAACAAAATAGTCAGCTCCTGAGAGTTTGTAAGCCTCGAAAATTTGGGTGTTTGTCAATTCGATATCAACTTCTATTCCAAGGTTCCTAGCTATCCCAGCTTTTTTTGCCTCCATCTCAAATATCCCCGTATCTGCTACGAGAGTATTACCTTCTGGAAATCCTAGTTCAACAAGTCCTTCTTTAAGCGTCTTTCCAGAGTTGATTGTTTTATCCAACCAGAAGTCAGTAGATCTGTAAATATCGTAAGCTGTGAAGAGGACCGAATCAGTGTATGTCCAGCTAATCAGTGGTTCCTGGCGAAATAGGGAGAAAGAGCAAAAGTGATTTTTCGGAATGAGATGTGATAGTTTCTTCTTTTTTCTAACTGCCCCCATACATAACGCACCCTGAATCTTCAAGCCTCATACTTGAGATACAATGTACAGTACCGATTCTGGTCTATATAAACCACCAAATTATTGAATTTCAGTACCATTACATGGTTCGTTAGACCTATAACCAGTTAGATTCAGGTTAGCTTGGGTCTATCACAATGGGAAGTATCTGGTTTAGTAAAAAATCGTTTCTCTACTTTGGAGGTGTAGCAATCATTCTCATTGGTGGAATGATTGTAGTAATGTCTCCATATCATTACATTAACTACAGTGTTAGTGAAAATGATAGGAGACCATGGGAAGTGTATGATGTTTCTGGATATTATCCGCAGGTTGAGATATCTGTGTCTTTGCGGCCCTCTAATACAACGTACGTCTTCTTAGATCTGGTGATCCTGGATAACGATACATTGGAAACAACATTTCTCAATTTGACCCTAGGACCTGAACATCAACTCCAAGGTCCTGAAATGGTCATTTACGAATACAGTGAAATCATCGATCTTCCTGTAGGGAACTATACAGTCTTCTTTGATAGAGTAGATGGCGCTGGAAATATTGACTTTGGTTTAAACCAGATTAGTGACTCTCGTTTCTGGATAGTTACTGGTGGTTCAATGAACATTCTAGGTATCTTCATGGGAATTGCGGGATACCTTGTCCCTGGTACATTTCTACCATCTGACACTGATAGAATTGTTGAATGGGGATATGATGAGCCAGAATCTGATCAATAGACTTTCTTAATCTGACAAAGATTTTGATATACATCATTATGCGTGCATAATAATGTGTACATAATAATGTATATATGGACATGTGTTTGATTCCTGTTCGATTATAATGTCAATACCGAACGGTCTTTCCAATTCACCAAAGTTATTCATCGCCATGAGCAAGGTCATTGAAGAGCTCAAGTCTGGAGTACCAATGTCTATCGGAGCTCTCTCAAAAAAACTAGGTATTGATCGTAGAACTGTTGGAAGGATTGTTGATATCTTACTTGATGTACAAGAGACCCTTGCAACTCAGGAGATTACGACCCAGCGTAAAGGTAGACGCTTTCTCATTGGATTTAATAAAAGAACAGAGCAAGCACGTCAGATTTTAAAATCTGCTAAAGATGTTGTACGCCGAAAAACATCATTTAGCATTCTCAAGAGGTAATACTAATGTCGCGCTATATTGGAGCTTCCCTTACTATACTATTTGTGTTTCTGGGTGTAATAACACTCACACCCCTATGGAATCTATATGGATTTCATTCAATTATACAGACCGTGGCTATCCTGATTGTTGCTTCTGTAGGTGAACATCTTATTTCAGGAAGGGGTTATTACCACTATACCAACGTCAACGGGGTTTTTGTTGGACGTGTACCTATTTGGATTCCGCTCATGTGGGTGTTTGTAATTCAAGGAGCACTATTGTTTTCTTTAGCAATTGGTCTATTTGGTTTGCAAGCAATTCTTCTGTCTGGTTTATTGTGCGCATCTATTGATATTATTGTTGTAGAACCTCTACTAAGTGCGAAATATGGTATGTGGCGATGGACCTCGGTTGATGAAGGGTATTTCAAGTTCATACCTGCTCAAGTGAATAGATTTACGGCACCGTTTGGTAACTATTTGACTTGGTTGCTTTTCCCGATTTTATTAAACTGGCTTCTAGGAATTACGCTTATTGGACAAGCACTATTTTTCTAGAATAGGTTTGATTTTTCATCCCGAGTTAGTGTTACGCCCGAATTGCCTCGGTTGTACACACGCTCTTGTTCACTTGTACCTGTCCAATATTGTTGAGGACTATGGAATCAGATGAGATGAAATGGTTACTGAAAGGGAAAATCGTTTGTGATTTCAGAGGTTTTCCATTGGGACGAGTGAAAAAAGTCTGGTACGACAAGAATGACGGTCCACTGGTCATTGTTGAACGTGGAGATTTGGAAACAAAATTGAATTCTTGGGAAGCAATTCCTCTCAGATCTATTGATTCCGTTTCAGAACACGTCCGTCTAAAACCTCCCACTTTCGCCGAGTGAGAGCTTGACTCAGTTTCAGAGGAGATTCAAGAATGCAGCGAAGGATAAATTCCAAACGTAGAGTATCAAGAGACCTTGGATTTGTTTCTGAGGAGTCTGAAAGTTTGCGTATCAATGTATTCACCAGTGAATATTGTTCATTCTGTAACGAAGCATTGGAAATTGCAAGGAATGCAGCTGGCAAAATTGTATATCTTGGCAACCCTATTGAAGTTGTAGAGACCTCTGTTGATGATCAACCCGCATTGATTGAAGCTTTGAACTTAGTTGCACTCCCAATGATTCAGGTGGGAAAATCTCAGATGATTGGTCTACCTTGCCAAGAAGATATCGAACGGCTTGTTCACGAAACAGTGCTGATGGGTTAGTATGGTTCAGAATTCCACTCCTAGGATTCGCCAGGCATTCTCTTCCATCACAACCCTGCGAGTTTCAATATTCAGATCAATAAGATTTAGAGCTCCTAACATATCCACATATTGACTGTGATATCCAGAACCGAAGACAAGTTTTGAAACTCCTATATCTTGAATTAACGCATCTAAGAAGACTCTAAGTGGTGATTCCACCAGTTTGATGAATGTGGATGAAAGTTCTAACCACATATTTTGTCGAGAAATTATGGGAATCAATTGGGGAAATCCAAAGAGACCTCCCATACTCAGCACCACAAACTTACCCTCTTGGTATACAGCTGAAATTGAATCTAAGAATGTAATTGTTTCACTTGTCAAGTTTTTATTCCGAAAGAAAATCGGTAGGTCTTGTCTAACTGCATTATGAATTAGCACACGAGCAGCTGGATCAGTAGGATGATACGAATCTCCGCTTAGAACGAGTGCACAACATGCCTTGTCAATGTACTCAGCAAGTTTCGATTTGGCCGTATCTATAGGACGAGGTGTAATTGAGCAAGCAGAGTGCAATCTATCTGGGTAAATCTCAGCAGCTTTCAGATACAGGTCTGTACTAATTAGTGGTTCATCAGGAGTAAGAACTGCCTGATCGATAGCAAACATATCCATCCTTGAAATCAGCATGTCTACCTGTTCCGTAAGGTTATCCTTGTTGACATTCATGACTTCATTAGGACTTGTTCCTAGATGTGTGTGAATATCGGTAGTCATCCTAGCGCCTCGCTGTTGAATATTCAAGTGGATAATTCCTTTTCAGTTAATGTAGGATGGGTTAAGTTGGTTTCAACACTACCTCTATATGGTAATCCAAGCTCCATCCGAGTGAGAACCTTGATTGATGAGAAAGATGAGAAATACATCACATTGGAGAAGCGATTACGTCAAATCGCTCAAGATATCGAAAAGGACCGTTTCATGTTAATGGAGTACTTGGGTCCAGTTGTCGATGGATGTCGTGCAGCTTTGAATGTCGGTGTTGACCGTGCACAGACATTAACTGAAATCTCCGAGCGTGATTTTGAGAATTACATGAGCGCAACAGATGACTCGTTCAAGGATATTGGTATCTGTTTTAGAACTACAGATACTGATGAAGAGGTATCGATTGTATTTAACAAGGGTAGACCAGAGATCTTTGATGAATGTATAGAACCGAATATCGTAATTCTCGGAAAATTAGATATCCTTCTAACATCTCTTGACAGCGACTCAAAGATTTCTCCACCCGATTTACTGGGTTCAGAGATTACGATTGAGGGTGAGGATTCATTGGATATTGTTGAAGGGTTGGGATTATTATGCTATCCTTCACTTTTGCGTGTTGCTCGTTCTGGTATTGATCCATCATCAATTCTATCAGAAGATGCAGATACTGTCATTATGGCAACAGCTTCTGATCTTGTCGTGAAGATGATTCGAAAATGGATCGACATTCAACTTGTTGATGCTGATTAAAGACCATGGTAGGGGAAAATTAGCTCTTTCACTCTTCTCAACGTCCTATCAAGGTCAAGGGAAACTTCCTCCTGCGAGAAGTACAGCTGAACAATATCCTCTTCATCACGAATCTTTTCGGGATATTTTGAGAAACCCATAGACTCGCACGATGTCTTGAATTCCTCAGGTATCTTTTCGGGAATTTTTTCATCTAATATGACTGCTAGAAATATAGTCCATAACCTTGCAACATTGACTGGATGGTATCCACCTCCACCAACAGCAAGCCATCCAATTTCAAAGTCAGAAGAGAGGTCTCTTAGACTATTAAGGACTGTTTCATATCCATGTGATGTATATGCAAGATGAGCAAGTGGGTCCATGTAGTGACCATCAACACCAAGTTGCGTAACAAGTAAATCTGGCTTGAATGATTCTATGAGAGGTGTCACAATCTCGTTATGCACCTTAATCAACTCAAGACTTCCAGCACCAGGGATGACTGGTACATTCACCGAGTATCCTGTACCCTCTGCTCCGCCTGTTTCATAGACAAAACCTGTTCCTGGAAATAGAGTCTTTCCAGTCTGATGGATTGAGATAGTCAGGACATCTTTGGACCTGTAAAATGCATTTTGAACTCCGTCTCCGTGATGAGCATCGATATCAAGGTAAAGGACCTTACAGTCTTTCTTCTTCTGAAGATGATTGATTGCAATTGCTACGTCATTGAAAATACAGAAACCTGAAGCAGCACTTCGATGTGCATGATGTAACCCTCCAGATATACAGAATGCGTTAGATGCTCCATCAATGATCTGCTTCATTGCATCCAATGTCGCACCAACGTATTTTGCTCCGGTTTCGTATATCTTTGGAAAAATAGGGTTGTCAGGTGTTCCTATCCCATGTTGATAATCTGAAGATAACTCCTCTCCGCATTTCTTAACAGAATCAATGAATTCTACTGAATGAAAAAGCTCGAGGTCTGTTCTGGTTGCAGGTGTCGGTTCAATTACATCCACCTTGTCTAAAAGTCCAAGTTGCTCAGAGAGAAGATATGTCAATTTCAATCTTTCAGGTTTTAGTGGATGCTCTTGACTGAACTCGTAATCGAGAAGGGTGTCAGAATAGGGATAAACTAGTTTACCTCTCATCCTTTGATGCTTCTTTACAGGGCTACATATTCCTTTCGTTTGAAAGTTATCAGTACCATTCAATCGTACCTGGTGGCTTGGAAGTTAAATCGTATACCACTCGATTGATACCTTTCACCTCATTAGCAATTCTGGATGCAGCTTGGAGTAGCACTTCCCATGGGGGAGTACTGACTGATGCTGTCATCGCGTCCAAACTCTCGACCATCCTAATGACTACTGCTTGATCGTATGTTCTTTCATCTCCCATTACTCCGACAGTTCTTACTGGAAGTAGAACACAGAATGACTGCCAAATATCTGGGTAGAACGGTTCGTTTTCGATAACTTCCTGTAAAATTGAATCTGCATGACGGAGAATGGTTAATTGATCGCGAGTTATTGGACCACTGATTCTGATTGCTAATGATGGACCCGGGAAGGGTTGTCTTGTTATCATATGCTTTGGAATATCTATTTTGAAACCTACCTGTCTTACTTCATCTTTGTATAGGTCTCTTAGTGGTTCTACCAGTTTCAATTTCATCCAATCTGGTAGTCTTACGTTGTGATGGCTTTTGATTACTGCAGTGGCTTTACCAGTTACTGCACTTTCAACTCTGTCCGGATAGATTGTACCTTGTCCTAAGAATTCGAACTTTCCATATTCATTCTCTAGTTCCTTTGCTTTCCGTTCAAAGACCTCAATGAATTTGTCCGCAATGATTTTCCTTTTTTCCTCAGGGTCCTCTATCCCCTCTAGTGCATCAATAAACTCATCCGCAGCGTCAATAGCAACGAAATGTTCGAAGCCCATTTCATTGAATGCTGCAATAACTTCTTCTTTTTCTCCTTTTCTAAGAAGCCCATTGTCTACAAAAACACAGTAAAGGCGTGAGCCAATAGCTTGCCTAATTAAATAGGCTACTACAGTTGAGTCAACACCTCCACTTGTTCCCAACAATACTCGTGACTCACCAACAGTATCATTCACATACTCGATGATGTCTCCAATCTGGTTTTCAGGTTTCCAATCTTCTTTGTAATCACAGATATCCCGTAGGAATGCTTGAAGAATCGTGAGTCCATTTGGTGTATGAGTTACTTCAGGATGAAACTGGACTCCAAAAATTGAATTATCTGAGCTCGCGAAAGCAGCAATCCTTCCTTCTCCACTTATGACTAATGCATTCATTCCATCCGGAAGTTTATTGACTTCATCGCTGTGACTCATCCAGACTTGTTGTTTCTTTTGAAGTCCACTTACAAGGACGGATGAATCAACGACTTCAATTTCTGTTTGACCGTATTCTGGGTTTCCTCCTTGATCAAGGGTACCTCCAAAATGAACTGCAAGAAGCTGATGTCCAAAGCATATCCCAAGGATTTTGATATTACTAGCAGTGGCCCTTTCTAGATTACCTGTGAATGCAGAGTCAAGGTCATCATCTGTAACTGATCGGGGACCACCTGAAAGAATTATGCCTTTGACATTTCTGAGGAGTTTGTCATCAAGAGGAGTGTCTTGAGGAATTATCACAGCAAATACACCCAATTCTCTACAACGCCTGGCAATCAGATGTGTATATTGCCCTCCATAATCGATGACCAGAATTCTTTCACTTGCTGTTACTTTACGCTCCTCCCTTTATTGTGCTATATCTGATCTGTATCGTACTTTCCCTTTGATGCGTGATGCGTTAGCATATGCTATTTCTCTGGCTTGTGCAACAGTATCAGCTTTGCCGAGGACTCCAATTGCTCTACTACCCGTTGTCAGGATTTGACCATCTTTTTCGTATACTGAAGCATGATACAACTCTGCAGTGGTTGCTACACTAAGGTCAAGAGGACTATCTTTCACTACATCTGGGCCTGGATACCCTTCGGGAACAACATACACGCAAACAGTTGCCTTATTCTCAAATTGTACTTGTCCAAGATTACCATCAATAATTCCTTGACATATTTCATCCATTGATGTGGAAAGTATTGACAAGACATTCATCGCTTCAGGGTCACCAAATCGGGCATTGAACTCAATTACTTTGATTCCAGAGTCTGTTTTCATAAATTGGCCATAGAGAATTCCTTTGTACGCTGAGCCTGCTTTCCTCTTTATACCAATTAAAGTTGCATCCATGATTGTTTTTGCAACCTCAAGATCTTCAGGTGTGACATATGGTAAACCATGATCCGGTGTAGAATATGAACCCATAGATCCTGTATTCGGTCCTTTGTCACCATCAAATGCTCGTTTGTAGTCTCTCACTAGGGGCATAAATTCAAGGTGATTTCCATCTGAAAATGATTGCAAAGTAAACTCAGTACCCTGTAACTTCTCTTCCAGCACGACGACTCCTGTAGTATGGAGAAGGTCAATTGCATAGCGTTCCAATTCGTCACGTGAATTGAGATGCTCGCCGAATATTTTGACTCCCTTTCCTCCGGTGAGACCGTTTGGTTTTACAACCATATTTTCTACACCAATCTTCTTTTCGAATCTTCGAAGGTCGTCTACACTTCTGGCTACTTGGAATTTTGGATTAGCTTTAGGTGTGGTTTGGTCAATTACAATTCGCGCAAAGGACTTGCTTGTTTCAATCAGAGCTGCTGCTTTGCTTGGTGCAATACAAGGTACTCCCTGAGATGTAATGAAGTCTGAAATTCCTGCATCTAGTGGTGCTTCTGGTCCGATGATTGCATAATCAAACCCAAATAAGTCTGGAATCTTTTTACGTACAGTTGTTGGGCCGATTGTGAATGTTTTGCAGAGTTTAGCAATTCCTGGATTTTTCCTATCCATATGTGCATGAATCTCCACGTCTGCGCGAGTCAGTGCCATGGCAATTGCATGCTCTCTAGCGCTACTTCCTATGAGCAATACTTTTGTCATTCAATTCTAACCTCATACGGTTTTATTTCAACTACTCCTTTCTTTGACTTTTCAATAACTCCTAGTCGATAGGTTTTATCATTTCTTGAAAGGGCTGATAATGCTTGATCGACCTGTGATGAAGGAACAACGACTACTAGTCCAATTCCCATGTTGAAAGTCGTAAACATTTCCTGCCAGTTAATATCGCCAGTTGTTTTAATTAATTCGAAGACTGGTGGAATCTCTGGGAGTTCCTCTATTGAAAATAAGAACTGACCCAATCTCAGGATTTTCCGGAAACCTGAACCCGTGATATGAGCAAGACCTTTGATATCGACTCCCGCTTCCTTGAGGTCCTTAAAGTGCTTAACGTAAACTCGCGTAGGACGGAGCAGTTCATCACCAAGAGTTACATTCCAATCGAGTTTGTCATTTATGCTGAATTTAGAGAAGAGGACTTTTCGAGCAAGGGTGAATCCATTTGAATGGATACCATTTGATGCGACTCCAAGAATTACATCTCCTGCTTGGATACTCGATCCGTCGAAGAGCTCGTCTGGTTTAGCAATTCCTACTGCTGTACCTGCAAGGTCTAGACCTGGCCCATTCATTCCTCGAATCATATCCGGAAGGATTGCTGTTTCTCCGCCCAGTATTGGCATCTCGGACTCAACGCATGCGCTGAGGAGACCTTTACCAATCCCATCAATGATTTCTACTGGAAGTGGTTCTTCTGAAGCAAGATAATCAACAAAACCCACAGGAGTTGCACCTATACAAATCAAATCATTCACGTTCATTGCAACACAATCTACTCCAATGGTGTCATACTTTCCAGCCATTTCCGCAACTAAGACCTTGCTACCTACTCCATCAGTTGACATGGCTAAACAGAGATCGTCGGAGATTTTGACAGTATTCGCATAATGGCCATAATCCTGCATCACCTCTCCCTGCTTGAAAGATTCTCTCACATACTTTCCTAAGGTCTCCAAACCCTTTGAAACGAGGGCTTCATCGACACCTGCTTCTGCATATGTTTTCGGGACCTTGTTAACTTGCTTTGAAATCCCCAGTATACGCGCAGCCAGGTGTGCAGCATTCTGACCGTTATCAATACCAACTGTAGCTACGGGAACTCCCTTCGGCATCTGCATGATTGATAGAAGTGCATCAAGGCCATCGAGCGCCACCTTGACAGGAACTCCAATCACAGGTTTATCTGTATGTGATGCCACAACACCCGGAAGGGCTGCAGCAAGTCCTGCAATTGCAATCATTACTTTTGCTTCACTACTTGTGACAATGAATTTTACCCTGTCAGGGTCTCTGTGTGCTGATGCATATGCAATATCATAACTGATTTTGAGATCATCAAGAACCGTGGTTGTCTTCTTGACAATTGATTCATCACTCTTGCTTCCTGCAATGATTAAAACGTCCGCCATCTTTGAATCACTCCATGTATTGTTTCAAGCCATTTGAAAACGCTTTTCGTGCCTCATCTATAGAAAGTGAAAATACGCCAAAGTCCGCAACAGGATCTTTGACAGTCAAACCAAGTTCGCAGACCGATGATCCGTGCTTTTCAATAATCTCCAAAAATTCCGCCTGATTGCTTTCTGTAACTTCCGCCAAGTATCTGCCTGAGGTTTCTGAATAGAGTCTCTGCGCTAGACTGTTTGCAGTTCCAGGAATGTAGTCCAGATTTAGCTTGAAGCCATATTCACCCCTGAGAACCATCTTCATCAATGCAATAGCAATGCCTCCTCTTCCCACATTATTGCATGAACGAATCAGTCCCTTCTGGTGTGCTTCAAGTATCACGCGCATAGAACATTTCTCAACCTCTGGTCTGTATCTAGGTGGGATTCCCTTCACTTGTCCAGTTGTAATTCGTTGGTATTCGCTACCGTTGAGTTCAGGAAGGGTTTCTCCTACGAGGAATATGTTAGCCCATGGGGACAATAGATTTCTACGCACAGGTGTAAATCCTTTCTCAAGAATTCCTGCAATCATAATCTGAGGAGTTGGATTAATCCTCTTAGTTTCACCATCAACTTCTGCCTCATTATATAACGAAACATTCCCACCAACTATTGGTATATCAAAATCATTTGAGAATCTACCAAGACCTCTCACTGCCTCTACAAATTGGCCATAAGATTCCGGTCGCTCAGGGTTTCCAAAATTAAGACAATCCGCAATGAAGATGGGAGCAGCTCCCATTGAAACCAAGTTGCGCAATGATTCACAAGCAGAATTGGCTGTCCCTTGTTGAGGATCCAGCAAGCACCAGAAGGAGTTACAGTCACTTGTGAATGCTAGTTTTCGACTATTTGGAAATTCTAGTACTCCTCCATTTTCTCCAAGATCTACAATTGTGTTTGATTGCACATGTTGGTCGTACTGACTGTAGACCCAAGAACGATCACAAAGATTGACTGAACCAAGCATTTCTAGCAGATTATTTTTGTAATCCTCAGGTTCCTTGAACCAAGATATTGACTCTGTCTGTGCAGAAATCTTACCCTCGATTCGTTCGGGTACTGGAAATCCTTCTACTAACAAACTAATTGGAAGACGAGCCTTTTCTTTTCCGTACCACTTAGTAGTATAATGACCATCATCAGTGACTTTGCCAATAATTCCGTAAGGCGTACCATTCTTCTCAAGAAGTAATTTTACTCTATCTAGATTCTCAGGAGCAACAATTGCAAGCATTCGCTCTTGCGATTCGGAAATCACAATCTCAGATGGTTTCATGTCTGCCTCTCTGAGTGGAACTTTATCGAGATCTATCTCTACACCAGTTCCTCCAGCTCTGGCTAATTCACCAGCAGCAGAAGTCATACCTCCACCACCAAAGTCTTGCAAACCATCTAGCAATTTCTCTTCAATTAGTTCCTGGAGAGTATCTATCACGATTTTCTTTGAAAGAGGGTCTCCAACTTGGACAGCACCTCGATTATCTTCCTCCTCATCAGAGAAAGTTTCTGATGCGAAGCTTACTCCTGCGATTCCATCTCTTCCAGTTGTTGACCCAAATAATACAAGATGGTGACCTGGTGTTTTTGCGGAACTCCTTACAACCTCTTCTGTTTTTACCCATCCTATGCAGACTACATTTACCAAGCAATTATCATCATATGAATCATCAAATTCTAATTCCCCACCAACAACAGGAATTCCGACCGAGTTCCCATACTCGGAGATTCCTCGCACTACATTCTCTAAGAGGTAGGCGTTGTGTGGTTTTGATGGGTGTCCAAAACGAAGGCAATTCATTAGACCAATTGCTTTGCACCCTTGGGAGATGACGTCTCTGATTATGCCTCCCACTCCTGTTGCTGCTCCATTGTAGGGATCAATCTGACTTGGGTGATTGTGAGATTCCATTGCAACGGCAGCAAGATATCCATCTCCTATATCGACAAGCCCAGCACCTTCACCAATTCCAAGTGCTACTTTTTCTCCCTCAGTTTTGAATAGATAGAACCAGCGTTTACTACTCTTGTAGCTACAATGCTCAGACCAGAGTACATCTAACATGCCCAATTCAGTTTCAGTTGGCTCACGACCCAAGACAGTCTTTGCATGTTCTAGTTCTTTTTTCGTTAGCATTTTGTCGCCCTCACAAAATTCTCTAAGATTGCTAAACCATCTGAAGACCCTAGAACTGCCCTACTCGCTCGTTCTGGGTGAGGCATTAATCCAAGAACATTTCCTTTCTGATTAACAATTCCTGCAATATTGTCAATAGACCCATTTGGATTGGCTGCATCATTTATCTCACCAGCTTCATTACAATATCTAAATGGGATTCTAAATTCATCTCGTAGTGATTCGATTTCATCATCAGAACAATAATAATTGCCCTCAGCATGTGCTATTGGCAATCTAATGAGCGAACCTTCCAGTCCTTCGGTAAACATAGTAGCATTGTCACTGACTCTTAGGTATATCCACTTGCATACAAATCGTGCTGACTCGTTAGAAAGTAATGCTCCAGGTAATAGACCCATTTCCGATAAAATCTGAAAACCATTACAGATACCTATTACTGGTTTTCCATCTTCAGCTAGATCTCTTACTCCCTCAGTGATTGATTCTACAGAAGCAACCGCTCCTGCTCGGAGGTAGTCACCATATGAGAAACCTCCTGGAATCACGATTCCATCTGCATCTTTGAGACCTGCGAGTCCCTTACGTGATGGAACTAGAATTGGATTCGCACCATCGATTAAAGACAGTGCTCTGAGAATATCGTTCTCATTGTTTGTACCCGGAAAACGAAGTACTGCAATTACCACTACTCGAGCCTCACCTTGTGTTTCTCTGAAATAGGATTAGAGAGGAGTTTTACATTCATTATAGAAAGCTGAGTGAGTATCTCAGATGTGATAGGTTTCCTCAATACAATTTTGAAAACTTTACCCATTCGTACTTCTTCAACATCCGCAAATCCCAAACGAGTGAGTGCTTTCTTTGCCACTTCTCCTGGTGGGTTCTTGATTCCGGATTTTGTTTCTACAATAACCTGAATTGACTCTGTTCTTGGTTCAACTTCATCTGGTTTAGCTTTCTTCATCTCCTCAAAGACTTGAGTGTATGTAGCAACCAGATCACCCTTGTCTTCTCTGAAGATATCTTTGTCCAATGATGTGGCTTTTGAATCCCAAATTCTCATGATATCGGGAGATATCTCATCTGCAACAACAATGTGTCCTTTTTCAGTTCGGCCAAATTCCAATTTGAAATCAACAAGTATCAGGTTTCTCTGTTTAAACAGTTCTTCAAGAAAATAGTTAACTGAGAGTGCAACCGATCTCATGAAGTCTAGATCTTCTCGTTCTGCAAGTCCAAGTTTGATGATGGCACCTGTTGTAATCAATGGATCATGTAACTTATCATCCTTCACAAAGAATTCGATAAGAGGTTGAGTTAGTTCAATCCCTTTTTCAATTCCGTATCTTCTACAGAATGAACCAGCTGCAATGTTTCGGCATACAACTTCGATGGGGATAATCTCAGCTTTTTTGCAGAGTAGCTGATTCTCTTCCAACTTCTTTACAAAATGTGTATCAATACCCTTTCCTTCAAGATATTTGAAGAGGTACTTTGACATCTCGCAGGCGATAGTCCCCTTTCCCGTGAAGTCTTCCTTCTTGTCTCCATCTCCAGCAGTTACAGTATCAGTGAATTCTATGATTACGCGTTCTGGTGAATCTGGGTCTTGTAAGACTCGCTTTGCTTTTCCTTCGTGAATCAAGTCCATAGATTTCTCTCCTTTAGGTTGATGCATCATTGATTCTGTTTTCTTGTGCTGCTTTGTGAATATCAAACATACACAGATCCAATGGTGATTGAACACTCTTTCCGAATTTGAGTGATAACCTTCTCATCTCTGGGCTTGTAGGTCCAACACATGGTGCCCCTGGAACTCTTGGACTAAGGTCGAAGACAATAAACTCGGAGTCCTCAGTTAGCGCACCTTGTAACGAGAAAAGTCCTATCATTCTTGGTGGGAAATGTTTTCTAACACTTTCCAATAATGATTCAGCCGCATCATAGACAAGTGGTTTCTTGCTCTCTCTCATTGTAACGCCTTTATGACCTGCTTCTTCATTCATCACGGTGAAGTCGATTTTTAGTTGTTCACTTGCTGGTAGGTTGAGGAGACCTCCTAGACTTGTTTGTATTCTATCATCGAATCCTACAAAATCCAGGTTACCAAAATGGTCATCCATTGCATAAGCTTGAAAATTGGCGTTAAATCGTGGTGCAATGACAAACTCCTCAATTGTCGATTGTGTCAAGTCCTTCTCAGAAATCAGATTATTCTTGATCATTGACTGACTTTTTTCATCGTACTCGGCTGGTGTTGTGGCGTAGAAGAATGCTCTTTCCAAAGGACGCCCTTTTTGCTGAACCTTCACTATAACTAGCCTGTCAATAGAATCAGGTGTGAACGATTTAGGTATCCTGATTCCTGCCTGCTTCAATAACCAATATTGATCCTTCTCAGGCCCTCTCTCTTCCACCCTCAATATTCTTCGATTGCCATAGATTGGAATTTTGAAATTCTTCTCAATCTCCTCATATCCAACATAAACCGAGAACGAACGGTTTGGAATCCAAATTGTGTTGAGTTCTCTCAATTGCTCTTGAATTTCTTCTTGAATCATCTCACCAAATTTATCCAATACTATGACATGATCGTAGAGATGCTTGTTATATTGAGTGTAGAGTTTGTCCCTCCCTTTCTGACATACTATCACGGTCTGGAATCCATTGGCTTTGGCAGATGTTCCTATTTCCTCCGCACTATGTGAACCAAGCATTCCTATGGTTGGGAGCTTCATCTAATTACCTCCAAACACTGAATAAGACCATTCCCGTGGTTTGGGAATATTATTAGTTTGTAAGTCTTATGTTCTACTTTACAATCGTGCATAATCCTCACCTCAACACATCATCCAACCTTCCTGTTTCATGAAGGTCTCGAATCTCCCTAGCAATCCTTTTTCCCATCCACATATCTTCTCCAAATGTGACAAAGGAGTATGGAGAAGATGGCATCCAAACATTGGTACCAGCGACTATTCTCCCACTGAACTCAAAAGTGTAGATATCTTGATTCTTATCGATAATAGTTTCAATACAAAATGGACCTGCCAAGTTCTGTCCTGTCTTTCTTTTGAATGCATCAATGAATCCCACTCCCATATCATAATATTGTGCAAGTGTGGATTCTCGAAGAACAAGTGGAAGATTTCCTACAACTACGAAAGATGGCTTATCATCGAATCGTAGGTTGGCATCAGCATCAGTTTCGTATCTGATATCAGCTCCGAATACTTCTAACCTGTCTTTGGCTAAAGAATTGAAATACGTGGTGAAAACCTTAGTACCAACTATGTATTCTTGGAACGTGTACCCTTTCACGGAATCAAGTTTTGCTTCAATCTCTTCTTTATCTGCTGCTATGAAATATCCTTCTCCACCAGCAGCTCCATCTGACTTTACTATGACTGGTGTATTCACATCATCCAGTTTCTCGAACTCTTTAGGAACACGTAGTCCAGCTTCTTTCATGAGTAGAGATTTCAGTTTTCTGTCTTCTTCCCAACGAAGTAATTCTTTGCTCCCAAATATTCTGAGATTTGAATTTAAAATTCTCTCGGAACCAATGTATGCTACAAACGAGCCATGTGGTATTATAATTACATCCGAAAGATCCATCTCAAGAATTGCATCGAATGAAGGTACTTCAACAATGGAATCTTCCATGCCAAATGACTTGTAAAATGGAATTCTCTCTGGGGTACAGTATAATTCGGTTTCAAATCCCTCTGCCTTTGCACCTGAGATTATATTCAGTGCACTATGGCTTGCAAGAGTTCCAATTTTCATTGTGAGAAATCCCTCTCATAATCACGCTGATTTGTGGTCGAGCTATGCTGCGACACGTTATTTCGAATTTTACGTGCATGTTCTGTTGGATAATTGCCATCTAGACAAGCAAGACAGAGATCTTTGAGCCCAATTGCGTTTTCTACAGTATGTTGTTCTTGATATATCAGTGCGTCTGCTCCTATGAAATCTGCGATAGAGTTGATATCTGTGGTACAGGCTATCAATTCACTATCTGTTGCAATATCAATTCCGTAGTAACAAGGGTGAGTTTGAGGTGGGCATGTTGCTGCAAAATATACCTTGGCTGCCCCTCTCTTTTTGAGGTCTGTAATAATCATCTTTGCTGTGGTTCCTCTCACGATACTATCATCCACAACCAGAATGGTCTTTCCCGAAATCTTGTCATCCAAATAGATGTACTTGCTCTTTGCCATCGAGTTTCTCTCTTCTTGCGACCCAGCAATGAAGGTTCTACCTAGATACCTATTTTTCAAGATAATCTCTCGCATTGGAACTGACAGTGTTTCCGCCATAGCTTGCGCGGCTGGTCTACTCGTATCGGGCACTGGCACCACATAATCTGGCACTTCCAGATTTAGTTTTAGAAAACTATGAGCAAGTGCTCGTCCTAGCCGAAAGCGTACATCATAGACAAGCTGGTTCTCCATTTTTGCTGCTGGATGTGCAAAGTAAACATACTCAAAGAAGCAATGTGAATGTGTTGAATTCTGTGAAATTGAATGGGACTCCATGGTGCCCTTCTGGTCAAAGATGAGGAGCTCTCCTGGATACACGTCTCTTTCAAGGGGCACTTCAGCCATGTCCAGAACTTGGCTCTCTGATGCTACGATTGTATTCTTTTTTGTGCGACCAAAAACAAGTGGTTTGAAACCATGACTATCTCGATAAGCAAATAATTTCTCTTGATATAGACCTGTTAAACTAAACGATCCATCAACTTCTCCTTCGAGTTTCTTGAATGCATCAGGTAGGTTTCCTCCATTAGCTTTCAAGTGAATGGAGAGTCTCTCAGCTATAAATTCTGAATCACAATCAACTTGTATGTTTGATACTGATGACATATTCGTAATGTTCCCGTTATGTGTCATTGATATGTCATCTGAATTGAAGGGTCCCACAAATGTATCAAGATCATCTGATGATACGACACGCTTCCCAGTAGTTGGGTACCTTGTACTACCAAGAATGTGCTTTGGACTAATCTCTGGTACTTCGATCTTTCCTGGATTGCCCATTGCTTTACTAGTCTTGAACGAATTCTCATCACTCCAAAGTAGACCCGCAGCATCTTGTCCTCTGTGAGTCAAAAGGAGAAGAAGATCTCTTGCCATTTTAAGTTGGAAATTACCCAGTATACCCAATACTCCGCACACACTAACCACTACTCCTTAACTATAACATGACGCCCTTCTATTCTAAGTTTATCCTCGCAGAATAGTCGGACAGATTTTACTAGTATTCTGTGTTCCTCAGGAAGAATCCTCTTTGACAGTGTTTCTCCTGTATCATCAGGGAAGATTGGAACTGCCTTTTGCATGATGATAGGTCCAGCATCCATATCGAACGTCACGAAGTGAGTGGAGCATCCCGATACCTTGGCTCCATATTCAATAGCTTGCCACTGTGCTTTTACTCCCTTGAATGCTGGAAGTAACGATGGATGCACATTGATTATCCTGTCTTGAAATTCATTAATGAAATGCTCAGTGAACATTCTCATGTATCCTGCTAGTACAACAAGATCAACCTTGTAAGAACGAAGTACTTCAGCTATCTGTTCATCAAAATTCTGACGGTCAGGAAATTCTGATTTTGTTACCAGTATTGCTTGCACACCAACCTTTCTTGCTCTTTCCAGTGCAAAAGCTTGAGTCTTATTACTGATCACAACAACTATCTGCCCACTAAGCTCCCCACGGGATTCGGCGTCAAGGAGTGCCTGAAGATTGGAACCTCTCCCGCTAACAAGGACGCCTATCCTTCTCATGCGAAGATAGCAGAAAAGTAACTCCTAATAAAATCTCTCCCTTCGCTAAATGGTTCGTGTATTGATTCCAGTGGAGTTTCACGAGGTTCATCGTATTTTTCTATGTCATAGAAATTCACGCATGATTGTGCCAATCACCGAACCAAGTAGTCCAGCTACTATTATGAATATGAAATAACCAACAGATAGTGCAATACCACTAATTAGGAAATTAGTAAATCCTAATTCTGGCGTCATGAAGACTGGTGAAGTTAGGAAGATAATGAAGAAAACAAAGAAGAATATTGAGCTTAAGAATCCTCCAACTAATGCTTTACCTGTTTCAGCAATAACTAGGCCAATTGGAATTGCTACAACTACAGGGACTAAGAAGAGGTATGTGGAGGAATTTTCCCACAAGCTAAGTGTCACAAAAGAATAGACTGAGGTATTTATGATGGCACTAAGCATTGGCATGAGGATGAGAACCAAGAGATCACGATTCTTCTCATACATTGAGATACCAAGAAACTTGACAACTGGTTGTGCCTTTCCATCTTTAATTCTTACTCTCTTTTCGACTTTTGGAAGTGGTCTATAGAGACCTTTCTTTTCCTCTGTAGGATCCTTTTCTTCTGGTTCCTCAATTCTGAACTTCTCTTCTTCAGTCATCTTAGCCACTTGCTAAATTTGGAGTGAAATAATGAATAAAGGCTTTGTATCGCGCAAGTATTGACAGAAAATACGGATTACTAGTTACACCGTAAGTTCTATGTGTGTATTGGCATTGTTTATCATTAGAACTTGGAGGTAGAGTAATGGTTGACAACAAACCTTTCTCAGGAAATGATTCAGAAGATCATAGTTCTGATGCTTCAATGACTCGTCGAAGAAAGATTGAACATATTGAGATATGCCTTGATGAAGATGTTCAATGTCGAAGGTCCGCAATGTTTGAAGATATTGAGTTTGTTCACAATGCCTTACCTGAAATCGACAAAGACCAGATTGACCTAACAACGAATTTCTTTGGGTTCAAGGCTTCTGCTCCTCTGGTTATAGCTGCCATGACTGGAGGCCATCCTCAAACACATGGAATCAATGAGAGGCTTGCCATAGCAGCTGAAGAACTAGGTTTGCCAATCGGAGTTGGGAGTCAACGAGCAGCTGTCGAAGATCCAACTCTTGCTGATACATTTCGAATCGTTCGAGAGAAGGCTCCATCTGTTCCTGTGATTGCAAATATTGGTGCTACACATGTTCAAGCTGCACCTGATGCAGTTTCAATGATTGATGCTGACATTCTTGCAGTTCATCTCAATCCTTTACAGGAGGCTGTCCAACCAGAAGGCGACTGCAATTCTGAAGGTGTGATTGAGAGTATCGCCGCTATTGTTGATTCAGTAGATATTCCTGTGATTGTGAAGGAAACAGGTGCAGGTATCTCCTCTGAGGTTGCTCGAAATCTTGAAGAGGTTGGAATCGATGGAGTAGATGTTGGTGGTGTTGGTGGTACAAGTTGGGCTGCGGTAGAGTATTTCCGAGCCCTTAGGGAAGAAGATGATGTTAAGGCTCAGCTTGGTCTTGAGTTTTGGTCATGGGGTATACCCACAGCTCTCAGTATCATTATGGTTCTTGATTCAACAGAACTGGATGTAATTGCCACAGGTGGGATTCGTTCTGGATTAGATGTTGCTAAAGCTCTGAGTCTTGGAGCTGTTTCTGCTGGATTAGCTCATCCTATTCTTAGACCAGCAGTACACGGTTCATCTCTTGATGTTGTAGTAGAACTAGAACGAATTCTAGAAGGACTAAAAGTTGCTATGTATCTTAATGGATGTTCAACAGTAAGTGATTTTTCATCGAAACCGCTTATCTTGAAGGGCAAGCTAGTTGAAGCATTGAGGTCTCTTGATATCGATTACAAGAAGGTCGCAGGAGGAAGTTAGCACGCGCCAATGCTTTGCAAGTACCTTGTTCTCGTTCGAATTCCATTGAGCATCTGAACCGCCTCTTCTATTGTGTCAGCTACTGCTATTCCATTGAGCTCAAATCCCCGAATGATAACTTCATACTTATCCAAGTCTGGAACATATGCAACTACGGCCTTTGGATGCCGTTTTGAAACATTAGCAACCCTTGCGCCAATCTGGAGTGATATTCCGGGAGCATATGGAAGCAATAGTAACAATCCTGCGTCAATGTTCTCAAGCGTTAACATGATGTCGAGTACTTTCTCATAGTCAATGTCTGAAGCAGAGCCAGTCAGGTCACATGGATTTCTAAATGAAGCAATCCCCTGATATGCGGGAGTCATCACTTCTCTCATCCTACTTTGATCATCTTCAGAGAATGGTGGGAACTCAAGTCCATAGGCTGATGCCTCATCGCTTGCAATCACACCGTGTCCTCCACTTACTGAGAGTGTCCCTATTCTATCGCTCTTCATCAATTTTGGTTTGAATGAGAAGATCTTTGCATATGCCATGACCTCATCCTCATCCATTGCCTGAAGAACACCGTACTGACGGAAGGCGGCTTTTGCTACAGCCTGGTCACCTGCGAGTGAAGAGGTATGACTCTGTGTTGCTCGATGTCCTGCTTCTGACTCACCACCTTTCAGAACTACTACGGGTTTCTTCTTTGCTATCTTCTTACATGCCTCCACAAAATCTCGACCTTCGCCCTCACCAAATCCTTCAATGTAACATAAGATTACATTCACATTGCCATCATTACCAAAGTGTTCAATGAAGTCAGTTACATTAGTCTGAGCGGCATTACCAATTGAGATAGCTGCCGCAATACCAACTCGGCGGTCTGCAAATTCCTCCAGTCTCTCAATAAGCCATCCACCACTTTGTGAGATGATTGCTGCGTGACCTTTTGTGGATCGAGCTACTCTCTCTGAGGGTAGGAAAAAGGTGTCTAGTACTTCTGGAACAAATACTCCAATGCAATTTGGACCAACCATGGATATCTTGTATTTATTTGCAATCTCAATGATTTCAGACTGAAGACTCGCTCCGCTGTCTCCAACTTCACTGAAACCACCTGAAATGACAATGACCGATTTAATCCCTTTTTCTCCACACTGATTCAATACACTGGGAACATATTTCGCGGGGACCGAGATGACTACGAGATCAATATCGTTTGGAGCATCATCTATGGACTTGTAAACATCAAAACCTTCAACCTTTCCACCTTTTGGATTGATAGGATATGTCGGTAGTCCATTTTCAAATGCAAGTTTTCTGAAAATAACATTCCCTGGTGAAAAAGGATTTGAAGTAGATACACCAACAACTGCAGTGACTTTTGGTTTGAGCATGGTCTTTAAGCCAGACATTATTTTCCCTCGTCTAGTAATTGAGCAGGAATTATCGTAATCCCTTATATGAACTGTGCCTATGAAGGCGTATGCAAAAGGTCGGAAGGAATCTTATGGCTTCATCTGGGCAAGTATCTCTCTAGGTCTTGGTTCAGCGAGCATGGCGTGTTGGAGTTTACAGAGTAGTTTTGTAATCTCTGCATAGATAACCTGTCTTGGCTTGTCACTTGCAGACTCTGCACTCTGAAGAGCTTCTTCACATTGTTGATTCAATCTCTTTATCAAACGCTTCTCAAGCTCAGGACCACCCCAACCAAATCCATCAAATGCAGTCTGAGCTTCTAGGATTTTATCCTTCACATTGACATCGTTTTCTTTGAGTATACCTTCCAAACCTTGGAAGTACTTGCTCACCGCTCTCTCAATACGTTCTTGTTCTGAAGCATTAAGATAATTCTCCTGTTGGCGACTCTTCATCAAATCTTGAAGGAGTCTTGCACCAGGAGCCTCTGTGAGTAATCCCTTTGTGATTTTGACCATGATTCGTGAGGGAAGCTCAATAACATCCCCTAGATATGGCGATTCTGATTTGTATCGATGAATCTCACGTAGGACCTCTAACCACCATGTTGGAAGCATTACATGACATCGAGCTGAATACTGCTGAATCTGCCTCTGAGTCTGTCCAATTAATCCAAACTGGTCATCCTCTACATCGACCTTTCTATAGGCTTCCACTGGTTTTACTTCAGTTCCTCCTACTAAAGGAACAAGCTCAGCTTCTGCAGTAGTGGGAGTGGAAGTTCTTCCAGGTTGGACTGCTGCTGCTGCGACTTTAGTGCCATCAAGAAATGATAGTATCTCTTGTGCGGGAGTTTGTTCTGCTTGCTTGGCTTTGTCTGAGAGCTTTGGAAGGAGGCTTTCAACCTGTGATAGACGCTTAACAATGAGACTCAGAATATTCTGTGTTGAAGGAGGAATTCCTTTCATAGTGGTTGCTTCCTCCATCCACTTTCTTGTTCTAAGTAATCCTTGAGTGAGCGAGTCGACCCTATCAGGGTC
The DNA here is from genome assembly GCA_018238205.1 of Candidatus Thorarchaeota archaeon. Lineage (GTDB taxonomy): Archaea > Asgardarchaeota > Thorarchaeia > Thorarchaeales > Thorarchaeaceae > SMTZ1-45. The sequence goes on along the minus strand of JABCTV010000019.1, from coordinate 4,972 downwards.
AATGCTACCTTCAACTTGGGAGCTAAGTAGAAAGTGAACCAAGGTTGAATTCAGTGTGACTAGCAATAGCATTCGATCAATTAAGTCTTCGAAATGAAAGGGTGTAGAGTCAGACAAACAGTAACCACCTTATTCCATTGTTTCGCCTGGTGTCATATAATAGCTGAACAACTCACGAAAGTCATTAATTGCATCTACTAGCTCTTTCCGAGAAGTTCCCTTTGACCTCATGAACCATCCCTGTTTGAGTGGTGATGCACCACTGTGTAAGTTCACAAGTTGGGTCGCTTCATTGATGATAGTGACCAGTTCGGGTATCTTTGGAAGCCCTAATAGTAATAGTAGATCCGTTCTAGAGTCAGGTGTGTTATATTTTACATAACACGGAGTTATCGCCGCTCCAGGTGCAATGAACTTGTCAAGTGATTCTTTCACATGCATCCCAAATTCTGCCTTTGCTATGTGAGCTGGACCAGATAGGACATAATAGACACTTTCTGCGTTAGGTTCCTCTCCTACATCAGCGTAACTACATTCTTTGACAGCATAGTCAATCATCGTCTTTAGCTGACGTGGCATACTTCCAGCATCAGGAATCAACCCGACATCTGAGTAGAGTGCTGGAACTACAACCGGATCAAGTTTTCTTGAATAATCTGCTAGGTCCGTTGTTGGGAACACGTCTTTGTGACTTTCCCAGACTCCTGGTGATAGCATTGCTTCAACGACATCGAGAGCCATTGGGTTTACAAGCTCAACAAATGCCTGCTCTGTTCGAGCTTCTATGGCGCCACCCTCGTCAAGTGTTGAGGGAACCATCTGCTCAATAGAATCGATATCTGCAATGTCAACATTGAGTTCTCTACGAAGGTAATCAACAGATTCGCCTTTTCTCCATTGTAAGATTCTCTTGAGCATTGTTCTGTTGGAGAGTAGAATTGTAAGATCCGCACCACGCTCTTGGAGCTGTGCACGCAGTAATTTGGAAACCGCCCATATTGAGTTCAGGGCTTCACTTGATTGGCCTTCGAAAGGTAAGATGCCTATAACATAGACGAAGATACGACGACCTTCTTCTTCTTGGAATCGCTGCTTGAGCAGCTCGATGATTGCAGGCGCTCCTCCACAACCAGTTCCTCCTCCTAATGATGTGAAGATACAGAAGCCTGAAACTCCTTCAAATCCGAGGTTGGCAAGCTGGTCGAAGATAATATCTTTCGATTCCATGATGGCGTTATATCCGTCCATGAACCTACCTCCAACTCCGATTTCTGAAGCACCGTATAGGAGAGTGTTCTCTTTAGGTATTCCATATTTCTGTCGAACTTTTGTAAGATCTGCTCGGTCAGTATTAATGAGGAGATAGCCACGTACTCTTGATGGAAGTTTATTGTCACGACTAGTCTTTAGATATGAGCCTACAATATTACTCCCACACTCACCAATGCCTATTGCAAAGACTTCTGCTGCCTTAGTTGTTTCGTCACCCTGTGTACCGGAATTGCCTCTTAACATGGACATTTACTCCTTACTTCTTCCTACTATCGACCAAAGCCTGAGCATTCTCTTTGATAGCCCAAGTGAGATATGAACTGATATCTTCTCTCGAATAGGTCTCTCTTATTTTTCTAATTGCATCATCGATGAATTTGTCTCTTTCATCGGCCTTTGCGCTGGGACTGAAACCAGTCATAAACATTCTCAATGACTTATGCCAGTCATCCATTGAAATTGCTTGATCTAGCCATTTCTTCCTAAGACCTTCAAGCTCATGGAAACATGCTATAGCTTCATCAAGTCCATTCGACTCTGTCAATGTTGTTTCAAGTTTCTTCATCTTATTTGTATCGAAGACGACTTTGCTGAACTCCTTTGGATATTTATCCACGACTCTCTTGATGGTTGAGTAGTACTTGCTCTTGTCCTTGAGTTCTCCAGCGTATTTCTCACCGCTGATATTTGCGATATTCTTAATGACACTGAGCATTTCTTCTTGGATATTTGCCAGAGTCAAACACACATCTAGAGCTTCATTCACATGTGGTGAGTCATTTTCCAGTTTGGCTGGGACTTGTTCAATGAGGGTCTTGAGTCGTTCAACAAACTCTGCCATGCCTTGATCTTCAAATAATGATACTGCATTCTTTATCTGCTCATAAGCTTCATCTACACGTTCTCTAATCTTCTTATGAACTGCAGGAGATGTTGTCAAGTTCATCAGTCTATCAAAATAATCTGCCGCATCTTCAAGTTCTTTTGGCGGCTTCGATTTCATCCCTTCAAGCATCTTTAGTTCTTTGCCAACTTTGACTCCAATACTTTGAGCTTTCTCAAGAGAAGTTATGAGCGAATCAACCTCACCATCCAGCTGAACGATGACTTTGGATGAGATGTTCTTTTCGTATATCTCAATCATCTTTCTTGCTATTGCTGGTAATGCAAATACATTGTCAGCTGCAACTCCAACGTTATTGAGTTCACTAATTGATTCCTGAACCTCTGGAGGAATATCAACACCAGCTCCCATGAGTTTTGCAGCAGCTAGTCGAATCTTGACACCTAATCTGTATCTTAGATTTTCTAGTGAATCTTTAGCTTTTGCCAACATGGTTTCCTTGATACTACGCATCTCTGACTTGATTTCTGAGAAGTCATCCAATTTCTGTATCTTGTTTGATCCTTCATCAAGTTCAAGGATGAGCGGCATGAAGATTTCTGCGTATGCTGGTTTGATTGTCTGCAAGTCGTGTACAATAGCGTCAATCTCTTGCTGACAAGCATCCCTGAAGGTAGCCACTCCGCTTTCAACAGCAGTTCGAAGTGTTGTGAGTGATTCAAGGAGGTAAGTAATTCCTTTTCCACCCTCAAGTTCTTCTACTTTTGGTGCTTTCTTGCTGAGTTGTGCATAATCTAGTACTCTATCAGCTGATGTTGCAAGCTCGTTGAATCGAGTGAGGTATGATCGAATGCTATCAGTGATATTCCTTTTATGATCGTTATTCATGCCGGAAGCTTTGAGATAGATTTCTACCATCTCATCCACTTCAGCTTTTTTGAGGGTTTTCTTTGATTCAGTAATGAATTTACGAACTCCAGCTACATCTTTGATACCCGTGTCATCAGGAACCTCAGCAGCTTTCTCCACATCGTCTATTAATTCAAACACTTGCTCACGTAGGGCAATTTTAACCTGACCTTCCCATTCAACCATTCGCTGATAACTGGATAAAAGTCCCGCAACTGCCTCTCCTTCAACACTGACATCTGGAGGAGTTGGGATCACGTCTGCCGTCATTGGTACACCACCATCAACAATCTTCTGAGTGACTTCATGTTTTATGTTGATGATTTTATCACGGAGCATATTTGCTAGTTTTGACTTGGAGGTATGTAACTGATTTTCAAGACTGACCAAATCTGTAAGAGTCTGAGCCTTAGCTGCATCTCTTGCAAGTAGTCGAAGTTGTTGAGAGAATTCTATTGGCAGTTCAAGTCCCAATCTTGAAGCAGTTTCGACTGAGGCTTGAAGCGAGCCAGTATCACTTACTAGTGAAGTCCCGAGTAATCTACTGACCTCATCTTTACGACCATCAAGATACTTCTTATCTTCAAGTAGCTTGTCATTGAGAATGATCAAATCTCGCAATGATTGGTTGGTGATATCGTCGTGTGATACAGTAGTTGCGACCTCAGCTCTGTCAATAGTTATATGTCTTTCATAGGTTTCAACTGTTGCTTTATTCTCATCCAGAGTGGATTTTACTTCACGATTAATATCTTCATGAATAACGAGATAGACCCTTGAAAATGCTTTTGAGAATTCTAGTAACTTTTCAAAGTCCTTTAAATCACCAGCACCAATTCCAGGGAAATTGATTGCTGTAATAGACTTGGTTTCAGCTGGTTTGATAGCTTGTAATTTGGGAGCAATCGCAATGATATCCTTCTGTTCCTTTCTAAAGTGCTCAGCGAAATCACGTGTTGCTCGCATGAATGCATCTTCTAGCTCGCTTGTTGATTTTTCAACTTCCTTTTTGATCTTGCCTTTCTTCATAAAACCAGAAGTTGTAAGATCATTCTCAAACTTGCTCAGATTAGCAAAAATATCGTATAGGTGTCGAACCTGACGATTTGATTGTTCTTCCATTGCTGGATTTACTGATACAAGTATTCCTTTTAATTCGGCGAATTTGTCGAGTTCTCTTCTCCAACCGTGGGAATCCAAAATGCCTACCTCCGTCTAGACAGCTTTCTTTAGAGGATATCTTAAGACCTTTTTGTGTGCCGTCCCTTTTCAACGATTGTGTCATGTATTCTCCAATCTTAGTTCCAAAAAATCGATAATTTATGCATTTTTTAAGTTGAAGGAAACTAACATAAGCAGTCCCAAATTCAGTTATTAAACACGCTGTATTGAAAGGGGATGATTATGGACAGTAAATCGTCGGGTGGAAATGACTCAACTAACATCAGTCATGAATCCATTTCCCTTTTAGAAGTAGATGCAATAGATATTGATTATGATGATAATTTTCTTTATGCTGCTTGCCGTGACCAATGTATTCGTGTATTTGATAAGAACACTTGGAAGCTTGTAGCTGAGCTGAGCGAACCTGACTCAGAACCTCTTGCTGTTGATGTTGATGATGCACGAGTATATGCCACGTGTGAGAAGAGAGTATATGTATGGAAAAAAGACACTTGGGGAATGATTGGGTGGTTCGATTTAAGCTACCAAGCTGTCGTATCATCGCTTCATGATGATTTCTTTTTCATTGGAGCAAAAGAAGGTCGTCTTGTTTCTATTCAGAAGGAGTCACATGAAACATCAAGTTGGCAATTGCATAAATCTGATATTACAAGTATCTGGTCTGACGATCAAATAATCTGTACAAGTACAAAAAAAGAAGAACCACGAGTTTGGTTAAAAGAATCCAATAGTGCACCATCAGAGCTTGCACGTCTTGATAAT